>CAVZUP010000211.1:0-11671 GCA_963778255.1 uncultured Acidobacteriaceae bacterium | reverse complement strand
TCGCGCGCCACCGATCCCGCCTTTCGCCGCGTCTGGCGCAAGCGCATCGTCGATCACGATGGCGAAGAGGGCAACGACCAGCGGAGCGGAGGGATCCTGCGCTGGATCAAACTCGCCGAAGCGACCGGCCTCGAACGCGAACGCATCCTCCGCGCCGATGAAGTTCTGCCCGCCACTCGCTTCATCGGCAACGAGTATCTCCACCTGGTGCGGACCCGGCCATTCCTCGATTGCGTAGCCTCGTCGCTCACCGAACTTTTTTCCCGCGACCTGATCGCCCTGCGCATGGAAAAAATGCGTCAGCACTATCCCTGGCTAGCCTCCGCGCTCGATTACTTCGAGGCGCGCCTGACCGAAGCCCCGGAAGACGCCGCCTTCGCGCTCCAGTACGTCTTCGACCACGCCACCACGCGCGCCGAGCAGGAGCGCGCCATCCAGGCCCTGCGCGACAAATGTGACATTCTCTGGGCGCAGCTCGACGCGCTCTATTTCGCCTACGTAGAGCCCGCCTGGCCGCCGCCGGGAGCCTTTCGCATCGACGCAAAACCTGAGGCAAGCCGTGGCTGAACTGACCGACGCTAGCGTTCCAAAATTCGCCGCCGGATGCCGCTGGGGCGGCACCACCGAAGCCCCCGTCGTGCTCTTTCCCGAAGGCGCGATAAAAGTGGAAGGCACCGGCCGCATCATCCTCGAACTCTGCGACGGCCATTTCCAGCTGGCGGAAATCGTGCAGAAGCTGGAAATGCAGTTCATCCTGGCCCCCAAAGGCAAGATCCGAGCCGACGTCCAGACCTTTCTAGAGCAACTGCACGCCAAACGCATCATCGATTATTGAGTCATTGAATCATTGAGGTATTGCATCATTGGTGCAATGACTTCAATGAGCAAATGATTCAATGACTAAATGATTCAATGACTAAATGTTCCAACCCGCTGGCCCTGATTGCCGAGCTCACGCACCGCTGCCCGCTGCACTGCGTGTACTGCTCGAACCCGCTCCAGCTGACCTCGCGCCACGAAGAGCTGACAACCGCCGACTGGCTGCGCGTCTTCAGCGAAGCCGCCGCCCTGGGAGTTCTGCACCTCCACCTAACCGGAGGCGAGCCGCTCGCGCGTCCCGATCTAGCCGAGCTGATAAAAGGAGCAAGCCAGTCCCGTCTCTATACCAACCTGATCACCTCGGGCGTCGGCCTTTCGCAAGAGCGCCTGGCCCAGCTAGTCGAAGCCGGTCTCGACCACATCCAACTAAGCTTTCAGGATTCAAAAGAAACCCAGGCAAACTGGATCGCCGGAGCCCGAGCCCACGCCCACAAGCTAGAACTAGCCCAGTGGATCCACGAGCATCAGACCGGCAAACATCAGTCCGGCAAGCATTGCATCGCCTTCACTGCAAATCTGGTGGTGCACCGCCAGAACATCGATCACCTCGACGAAATGATTGTCCAGCTGGAGTCGCTCCATCCCGACCGCATGGAAATCGCGCACGCGCAGTACTACGGATGGGCGCTCCAGAACCGCTCAGCGTTGCTGCCCACCCGCGCCCAACTCGACCGCGCCATAGCCGTGGTCGCGGCGGCCGAGCAACGCCTGCGCGGCCAGGTCCGCATCGACATGGTCGTCCCCGACTACCACGCCCGCTTCCCCAAAGCCTGCATGGGCGGCTGGGGACGCCAGCTCCTGCTCATCGATCCCGCCGGCCAAGCGCTCCCCTGTCATGCCGCCGGAGTGATTCCCGGCCTAAGCTTCGACAACGTGCGCGAGCACCCGCTCGATTGGATCTGGCAGAATTCCGCCGCCTTCCAGAAATTTCGCGGCGAAGCCTGGATGCCCGACCCCTGCCGCTCCTGCGATCGCCGCCAGGAAGATTTTGGCGGATGCCGTTGCCAGGCCTTTCTGCTGACCGGCAACGCCAGCGCCACCGACCCAGTCTGCGAACTAGCGCCCGCGCACCACCTGATCGAAGACGCAGTGCGTGAAGATGCAGTGCCCCGCTCCATCCCCGAAGTTCGCGAAGCGCCTTTCCACGTGCTACAAGAAAAAATGACTGGATTCTGGAGCTACCGGACAGACCCGAAGGGTAGCGGGCAACGTTGAATCCGAGAGCCGCAGCATCGTCCACCGCGATCGCCGAGCTGACCAGACCGTAGCGCCGGCGTCCCGCCGGCTGTCGCGTGGGGGTGTCTCAGTTTGGTTTCATCAAAAGAATTGTCATCCTGAGCGAAGCGAAGGACCTGCTGTCGCCCGCACCGTCCAGAAAGCAGGTCCCGAGGTTCGCGTCGACGACAACGTCTGCAGACGATGGCCGCTTCTGGACTTACAGAACAGATCCAAAATAAACCAACGCAACCGCGATATGCTGAAGTCAGGAGAGATCTCGTGAAAAGCTTTAGCGCTCGAATCAGCGAGGCTGCGCGACTCCGCCGACTGGGACAGGAGCAGTTAGATAAGGGGTCTAGCTCCAAGGCGTTCGTGTCGCTTTTGGCTGCCGCTAAACTCGGTGACGAAGAGGCACAAGTGTCAGTCGGTTACGCCTATGCCTATGGCATTTTCCGTAAAGTGAACGTGAATGAGGCGCTCCGCTGGTGGGAGCGGGCCTACAGGCAGGGCTCCTGGGCTGCTGCATTCAATCTGGGCATGTTCTTTCGCGACACGAAACAGTGGTCAAACGCATTGAGATGGTTCGAGCGCGCCGTAAAGGCCGGCGATGAAGATGGACTAATCGAGATCGCTAAGATCCACCTTCGCTATGCAGGTGATCGGGCCGCCGGTCTCCGCTACTTGAAGCTTGCGGATGCAGCGAAAGATAAGCTCACAGAGCCGGCGCGTCTGGAGACAGAACGTATGCTCAAAGAACAGAAGGCCTTGACCTTTGGCGATCTCCTCTACATAGAGGCAGATTTGCTGGATGCTCGCGGGCGCTGCGCCGAAGCCCTGCCCCTGCTGTTGAAAGGGGCGAAGGCTGGCGATACGAGCTGCCAAATCCTCCTCGGAAACTATCTGTCCGACGGTCGAAAGGGCATTCCGATCGACCGCAAGCGCGCTGTGTACTGGTACCAGCAGGCTTACAAACAGGGAAGCAGTACCGCTGCTTCAAATTTGGCGATGACTTATCGAAAGCAAGGCGATGTGCAAGAAGCGTACCGATGGTACGAGCTCGCGGTGGGGTCAGGTGATAATGAATCCCACCTCGCACTGGCGAAGATTTGGCTTCATGATCGCGAAAACAAGGCAAAGGCAGTCAAACATCTCAAAGCGGTGTTCAAGGGCAATCCTCTCGATGTGAGTGAGCTTGGCCGCGATGAGGCAAGGACAATGCTCCGACGTCTACGTATGGTGGACAAGTAGCGTGTCCCCGCTTTGACGCTCTCGAAACCCGCCTGTTAAACTGAATAATTGTCATCCTACCTTTAAACCGAGAAGGAACCCGTGCGCGCAGAGACCCGGCATCAACTGAAAGAAGACCGCTTCAGCAAGGCCACCATCGAGGCAGCCGAGAAGACGGCCCACTGGACGGCGGAACACCAGTCCAAAGTCATCGCCGCCGTCATCGCGCTGGTTGTCATAGCCGGCGTAGCCTTTGGCGGCTGGTACTACATCAGCCAGCAGGACGAAAAAGCAAGCGCCGAGCTCTCCACGGCCGTCCGCACCTTTGAAACGCCGGTGCGGCCCGCAGGCGTGCCCGCGCAGCCGGAATACGATAGCTTCGCCTCGCCGCAGGAGCGCGCCACCGCCGCGCGCAAACAGTTTCAGTCCATCGTGGACAAGTATCCGCACACCCACACCGCCGACATGGCCCGCTACTTTGTAGGATTAGCCTCGTCGCAGCTGAACGACAACGCCACTGCGGAGAGCAACCTCCAGCAGGCGGCCAACTCGTCGAACGCCGACCTGGCTGCCCTGGGCAAATTCGCGCTGGCCGCCGTCTACCGCGGGGAGAACAAAGATACGCAAGCCATCGACCTCTATAAACAGTTGATCGATAAGCCCACGCTCGTAGTCAGCAAGCCGACCGCGCAACTGGAGCTAGCCGAGTTCTACGAATCGCACCAGAAGCCGGACGAAGCCAAAAAGCTCTACGACGAAGTAGAAAAAGAAAATCCAGCAACCGAAGCCGCATCGCTAGCGCAGCGAAAAGCCGCCGCCCTAAAGCAGTAACAGCCAATGGAGCGCCGGGCGTCCCCGCCCGGCCACCAGACTGCTGACTGTGCTTCAGAGTTTTACCCAATCCGCCGCAAGCACCCAATCAGCCGCTCGCAATCTTCCACCGTGTTATACACATGTGGAGTAACGCGAACCGAACTCCCACGCACGCTGACGTATACCTTCTCTCGCGCCAGCATTGCCGGCAGTTCCCGAGGAATCGCCGCCTTCCTGCGCAACGCCAGATAGTGAGGCGCGCGCAAAGGCTCCGCCGGCGAAGAGAATCCCAACTCCGCCGCTGCCTCAGCCAGCCGCCGATTGAGCGCGCCCGATGTCTCGGAGATCCGCGCCACATCCCACTCCAGCAGCTGCTTCATAGCGCGCACGGCAGCCGGCAGCAAAGCAAAGTTCGAGCGCTCGCCCATGTCGAATCGCCGCGCCCCGTTGTCGTAGTTTTCCGTGTACAGAATCAGGCTGGAAAAATCGCGGGCGTTAGCGCGCTGAATCCAGTTTTCTTCCAACGGCCTCCCGCCCTGCCATTTCGGAGCAACATAAAGCAGCCCAATCGAATAAGGCCCCAGCAGCCATTTGTAACTGGCGGCAACCGCGAAATCCGGCTGCACGTCGCTGACACTGAAGGGCAGCGCGCCCAACGACTGCGTAAGATCAAGCACCAGCGCCGTGCCGATCTTGCGGCAAGCCTCCCCGATGCGTACCAGGTCAAGCCTTCCGCCGCTAGTCCACTGCACGTGCGGCAGTGCCGCCACCGCCACATCGCTAGTCAGCGCATTCAAAACCGCGGCCGTCCAATCGTTGTCTTCCGGCCACGCCACCACCTTGAGCGAAGCCCCCGTTTCTTCCGCCCGCCGTTGCCACGGATAGTAATGAGACGGAAACTGCTCGGCCAGCACCAGAATGCTCTGCCCTTTCTGAACCGGCAAATTTCGCGCGGCGGTGGCAACCCCGTAGCTGGCCGAAGGAACGATCGCGATGGAGTCGGCCGATCCGCCGATCAGCTGCGCCGCCGTAGCCCGAAACTCGTTCGACCCGGTAAAGAACTTCTCCGGAATGATTTCCCAAGGATGCGCCTTGCGCGCAAGCCCCATGCTTCCAGCCTCGACCGCCGATTTCATCAGCGGCGACATGTAAGCGCAGTTAAGGTAAGCAACATCGTCGGGAATGTCGAAGAGATGGCGCTGGCAGGGAATCATAAGCTAGTCTGTGGCCATCAGTGTATCAACGGAAAGGAAGCTGGCAATGAGGCGAATCGTTTTGTGGATCGCGTCCCTGTGCTTGGCAACATTCGCCCTAGGAGCAGCGGCGCAAACCGGCCAACCGGGCGGCAGCGGATCGGTCTTTAATCCCCACCATAATCCTCACGATAGTGCGCCTTTCGACCGCGCGCAAAAACTGAAGCGCGGCATCAACGCCAGCGAATGGTTCGCGCAGGTCTATGACAAACGCGGCTACACCAAAGAGCATTTCCAATCCTGGACCACCGCCGAAGACATCGCGCTCATCAAGTCCATGGGCTTCGATCACGTGCGCCTCAGCGTGAATCCGCAGCCCATGTTCAACGACCGCGAGCCCAATAAGATTCCGGCGGAGTATCTAGCCAATCTCGATGCAGCCGTGAAAATGATTCTCGACCACGGCTTGGCCGTAGTAATCGACCTGCATCCCGAGAGCGACTTCAAGGCAAAATTATCGAAGGACGACGAATTCGTCGAGCGCTTCGCCGATTTCTGGCGGGCCTTGGCCGCGCATTACTCCACCTGGGACGCCGACCGCGTCTTCCTTGAAATTCTGAATGAGCCCGAGTTCAGCGACCGCTATCGTTGGCTAGGCGTGCAGATGAAGCTGGCCGCGGCCATCCGCGAAGGTGCTCCGTCGCACACCATCATCGCCGCCGGCGCGCGCTGGTCGAACGAAGATGAGCTGGTGTTTCAGGAACCGCTGCACGATCCGAACGTCATCTACAACTTTCATTTCTACGAGCCCTTCCTCTTCACCCATCAAGGCGCAACCTGGAGCGCCTATTACTGGCATTGGTTGCGCGGAGTGAGATATCCATCCACACCCGAGTCGGCCGAGCAAGCCGCGGCGCTGGCGCCCGATGAAGTCGACCGCCTGCAGGTCATCCGCTATGGCCGCGAACACTGGGACGTCGCCCGCATCGAATCCGAAATGAAGCAGGCCGCGGACTGGGCGCGCCGCCGCGGAGTTCCTCTGATATGCAACGAGTTCGGAGTCTTTCGCGAGTACGCCGATCCGCAAGACCGCGCCGCCTGGTTGCACGACGTGCGCTCGGCGCTGGAACAAAACGGCATCGGCTGGACCATGTGGGATTACGCAGGCTCGTTCGGCGTGGTCACGAAAAACGACGGGAAGGCGGTTGCGAATGACGGCGTACTAAAAGCGCTGGGGTTAAAGTGAGCAACCTTAGATTCGTGTCATCCTGAGCGCAGTTGTTACTCGCGAAGCAAGTAACAACGGAGTCGAAGGACCCCTACAGGTCCCGATCCCTCAGTCCAGGCTCCCCTGCTCAATCACCACATTCTCCCGCACAATCAGTCGATGCGCAGCCATCTCGCGGAGCTTCGGCAAGACGCGGTTAACATGCTCGTCGGTATCGACAAACGAGATCACCACCGGCAACTGACCGCCGGCTTCAACAAGATGAGCGGTGTGAACCTTGCCGCGTCCAAGAAAACCGGCAACGGCGTGGAAAGCAACCGCTCCAAAAGAATTTTCTTCGCGCAGATACTTCAGAATCTCCAGATGCAGCGGACGATGATGCCAGGAATCGCCTTCCGTGAGATAGATCGTAACTTGAACCGCCATAACCTTGGATATCTCCACGCTGTCGGCCATTTTACAACCCCCTGGCCAAAGCCGCGCCCGCCAGAACCGCGCCCAGGCAGAGCGCATTGCTCGCCACAATATTGATGCCGGTCAAAAGCCACTGTCCCTGCTCCATCAGCGCGAAGCTCTCAAAGGCATAGCTGGAAAATGTCGTGTACGAGCCGCAGAAGCCAATCGCGACCAGCAGCCGCCAGCGCGGATCAAGCAGAGCGCGTTCGGTCGAGAAGACCAGAAAGAATCCCAGAATGAGGCTGCCGGTAATGTTGATCAGCAGCGTGCCGTAAGGAAACGCCGATGCGAAATCGCGGGAGATCAGGGTGCTGAGAAAGTAGCGGGCGCTAGCCCCGACGACGGCGCCAAGCGCAATCCAGATATAGTTGGCGAGATGGTTCACGATGGAGTCCTCCTGCAAAAGTTCTGTAGGAGTTATCAGCCGAAACGGCGGTTAACGGCGAACTCCATCGCCACGGCATCAGTATAGCGCAGAGGCGCAGCTATAGCGGAGATGACTTCGTTGGGCAAAACTCTGAGCCTTTTACGGCGCATGGTTTGCCGCCAGCCGGGGCGGAGCCTTTCCGGGGATGCCGGCGTCATCCTTCTTTGAGCACCGCCGAGTCCACGATCTCTTTCGCACCTGCCGCCGCGGCATACTCCCACAGACAAAGTTCGTTGCCGTCGGGGTCGCGAAAAAAGGCCAGCTTGCCGCCTTTCTTCTCTTTGATTTTGCTGGTAGCGATGCCGCGCGTGTGCATCGACTCCAGCGTCTCCTGCAGATTCGCAACGGAAAAGCAGAGCCGGGCATTGCCACTGCCGGGGACTATCGTTCCCGGCGGAAGCGGTACCAGTTCAATCAGCACGCCATCGAGATCGAAGCGCGCGACATATTCGCGCGAAACCATAGGGAGCCCTAGCGTGTCGCGATAGAACGCTATGGAAGTATCCATATCGGTAACGTAGTAAAAGACGGTATCGAACGAAAGCTTCAGCTTGCTTGGAGACGATGAGGAATGCATCACAAGAGCCTCCTTCTTCTGCTTGGTGGGGAAGCAAAAACGAATTTGTACTCGCGACAAACGAATTTTAGGAGAACAGCGGACCCTTGTCAGTGAGGCTGGGCACGATTGCCAGTGACGCCGACGGGATGAAGCTAGAGCGCTCTCATAATCGGATTTTGGGTAGCGCACGGCTTCCAGCTTGCGGAAGAATTCACTCCGTCAACGAAACGGAAAGGGCACGAGTACTCGTGCCGTTAAGTCGCTGAAAATGTCCCCGCGCTTCAGCGCCTGAGGCAAGCTTTTTGCGCATCCCGAATCGGAATTCCGCCAATCAAGCAGTTGGTTTTCTCCGTGCCTCCGTGTCTCCGTGGTGAAAAACGCAGCCTACCCCCACCACCCCCTTCCTTGACACCCCCTTTTCACCCCTTTATTCTTAGATATTGCTCCCTGGGAGACTTTCGTCTCCGTGCGCACTTCCGCGGGCCTTTGCGGTAATTGGAGTGGGGGCGGCGGAGGTTCCACGTTCCAATGTTCATCGAACTCAAGGATCTGGAGATTCACCCAGTCGATTTCCGGGAGGAGTTGACCCCGGGAGTGATCGATCTGGGCGAAGAAGTCCGGCAGCGGTCGCCGCTGCGTAGCCAAGGCCGGGTCGATCTGGTCGAGGAGCATCACGGCAAGCACAAGGTGGTGCAAGACATAAGGGTAAAGGGCAAGCTGGAAACAAGCCTGGAAGTGCCTTGCGCCCGCTGTCTTGAGCCGGTCGTGCACCAGGTGGAGCGCAGCTTCGACCTTCTGTACCGGCCGCTGGGAACCGACTCGGGACACGAAGAGCTTTCCGTCACCGACGCCGAGGCTGAAATCGGCTATTACCAGGGCGAAGGCTTGCTGCTCGAAGACACTTTGCGCGAGCAAGTACTGCTGGCGCTGCCGTTGAAAACGACTTGCCGCGAAGATTGCAAAGGTTTATGTCCGCTCTGCGGCAAGAATTTGAATGAATTTCAGTGCGACTGCGTGGATACCGTAGAAGATCCCCGCTGGGCGGCGCTGAAAGAAATACGAAATAAGCTGTGAGAACCAGTTGCCGGTTGCCAGCATCCAGTGGCCACGTGTCAGGGCCGCGGGGTTGACTGGAAACTGGCGGCTGGCAACCGGCAACTGAAAAGGACATCATGCCTAATCCAAAACGCAGACATTCCCAGAAACGCACTTCCACCCGGCGCGCGCACGATTCGCTCTCGAAACACTCGCTGTCGGAGTGTCCCAACTGTCACGAAAAGAAAATGCCGCACCGCGCCTGCCCGAAGTGTGGAACCTACAAGGGCCGTGAAGTGATCGAGGTTGAAGAGAAGTCCTAGTTCCTTCTTTCTTCCATGCCTAGCATAATCGCACTCGATGCGATGGGGTCCGATAAGGCGCCGAAGCCGGAGATTGAAGGCGCATTGCAGGCGGCGCGTCATCACGGCGTCCGCGTGCTTCTGGTGGGGCCGGAGCCGCAGCTGCGGGCCGAGCTCGCGCACTATCCCGGCGCGCGCCGTCTCCCCGTCGACATCGTCCACGCCAGCGAAGTCATCGCCATGGACGACAAAGTGGACGCGATTCGCGCCAAGCGCGATTCGTCCATCCGCGTCGGCCTGCGCCTTGTACGCGAAGGCCGAGCCGCGGGCTTCGTGACCGCCGGCAACACCGGCGCCGCCATGGCCACGGCAAAAGTCGTGCTCGGCGCGCTCCCCGGCGTGGATCGTCCGGCGCTGGCCGCTGCCTTTCCCACCGTCCTCAACACCGCAGCCGTGCTGCTCGACGTAGGCGCGAACGTCGATTGCACCGCCACCAATCTCGAGCAGTTCGCCGTGATGGGCGACATCTATTGCCGTTCGATTTTCGGCATGAAGCATCCCCGGGTCGGCCTGCTCTCCATCGGAGAAGAAGAAGGCAAAGGCAACGACCTGACCCGCGAAGCCTTTCAGCTGCTCAAGCAGCTGCCCATCAACTTCATCGGCAATGTCGAAGGCCGCGACCTATACAACGGCCACGTGGATGTAATCGTCGCCGATGGCTTTGTCGGCAACGTAGCGCTGAAGACTTCCGAAGGCGTGGCCCGCCTCGTCCGCACCGTCCTGAAAGAAACCTTGAAGGCAACCATCACCCGCCAGGTGGGAGCGTATATTTCCCGCAACGCGTTTTCCGATTTCAAGAAGCGCCTGGATCACACCGAATATGGCGGAGCGCCATTGCTAGGTGTCAAAGGCGTCTGCATCATTACCCACGGATCGTCGAATACGAATGCCATCAAGAACGCGGTCCGAGTGGCGGCCGAATTCGCCGAGGGCAAAGTGAACGAAACCATCGAGCGCGAGTTGGCGCAGCTGAGCGCAGTCGTTCCGACTTAGCCGGCTGCCAAAAAAGTCGGTCTTGCGCTGTTTTGGGTGGCGCAGCGCTTCATCGCTGCGGTAAGTGTATTGTTTCGAGTGCGGCTTTAGCCGCTGAGGTACCGCTTTTTGCTTGGGAACGAGTTTTTCGAGGGCGTTTGCGCGATGAGATTTTCACCTCTGCAATCTGACCTCGAACCTCTGACCTCTAACTCAATATGACAAACAGTGATTCTCGAATCGCTTTCCTCTTTCCCGGCCAGGGTTCCCAAGCCGTAGGCATGGGCAAAGAACTTGCCGCGAACTATTCCGTAGCCCGTCAAACCTTTGAAGAAGCCGACGACGCGCTCGGCTACAAACTCTCCGAGCTTTGCTTTGAAGGTCCGGAAGAAAAACTCAAGCTCACCGAGATCACGCAGCCCGCCATCCTGACCGCGTCGATAGCCGCATTGCGCGTTCTGCAAGACAAAGGTATGAAGCCCGATTTCGTCGCCGGCCACAGCCTGGGCGAGTATTCCGCCCACGTGGCCGCCGGCACCCTGAGCTTCGCCGACGCCGTCAGAACGGTTCGCAACCGCGGACAGTACATGCAGCAAGCCGTGCCCGTCGGCCAGGGTGCCATGGCGGCAATTCTGGGAATGCCCGCCGCAAAAGTCGGCGAGATCGCCGCCGACGCGGCCCAGGGAGAAGTCTGCCAAGCCGCCAACATCAACTCGCCCGAGCAAATCGTGATCTCCGGGCACGCCGCCGCCGTCGAGCGCGCCATCAAGCTCGCCCACGAACGCGGAGCGAAAAAAGCCGTCAGCCTCCCCGTCAGCGCACCCTTCCATTGTTCGCTGATGCAACCCGCGCAAGATCGTCTGGCGACCGATCTGAACGCGCTGAGTTTTCAGAATCCATCATGTCCCGTGGTCTGCAACGTAGATGCCGCGATCGTCATATCCGCGGAAGTCGCGCGCGCCGCCCTGATTCGCCAGGTAACCGGCACCGTCCGCTGGGAGCCATCCGTGCGCCTGCTGATCGAGCAGGGCGCCGGCTTGTTCATTGAAGTCGGCCCCGGCAAAGTTCTCTGGGGACTGATGCGTCAAATCGACCGCGCCAAAACCTGCGCCACGGTTGGAGATGAGGCGTCACTGCGGAAAACGCTGGAACAAATCGCAGCCTTAGCCGCGTAACTTATCACAGAGAGTTGTCATCCTGACCCTGAGCGCAGCCGAAGGGGAAGGACCTGCTTTTTGTCGCCAGCAACTCCCACTTGCCTTGCGGAATTTTCAAACTGCGACACTACCCGAACCACGCCCT
>CAVZUP010000210.1:0-6120 GCA_963778255.1 uncultured Acidobacteriaceae bacterium | reverse complement strand
CTTCCGGCGGCAACAACTTCGATCAGAGCGTGCCCGAAGCCGAGCACGCGCCCGCCGGCAGCTCTCCGATTACGGACGAAGATATTCCGTTCTAAGATCCCGGCTCGTGTGGAGACGGGGCTATGCCCCGTCCGAGCCGAGTGTAGCGAGGTTTCGCCCCGGCGCTGACCAGTAATTCGCCCTCGCGGTATTGTTGCGTCGATCGCACCGGCGCAGCATCAAAGCCACCATGACGAATCTCGCCCTCGCAAGCCGAACCTGCGTCCCCTGTCGCGGCGGCGTTCCGCCGCTAAAGGGCAATCCACTGACAGAACTGCATCGGCAGCTGGCCGAGCCCGCGCGGTGGAACATCGTTGAAGAGCATCACCTCGTCCGCACCTGCAAGTTTCCCGACTTCAAATCGGCCCTCGCATTCGTGAATCGAGTCGGAGAACTAGCCGAGCAGCAGGGTCATCATCCCGACATTCTGCTCGCATGGGGCAAGGTTGAGATCACGCTCTGGACACACGCCGTCGAGGGCCTGACCGAGTCGGACTTCATTCTGGCTGCAAAGATCGATCAGCTCCTGTGATCGAAAGTCCCCACAGCGTCGCCGGAATCAGCATCAACACGCCTGCGACGCTGGCAACGTGCCGTGCCGCAAATCCCCAATCCACGAAGCGTCCCGCCAGATAAGCTCCCGCCGCAATCGTAAACATGCACAGCCCGAGGTCGGCGGCAAATACGCGTCCGCGAAACTTGTCGTCGCTCTGCATCTGCAACAGCGTCGTCGAAAACACCCACACGATCGAGCTGCCAAAATGCGCCAGCGCCACGCACAGGCACGCCTGCCACAGATGGCCCGAAACTCCCAGCAGCGCATAGCCAGCAGCGGCGGCAAGATATCCCCAGAAGATCGCGACTTCCAGCCGATGCCTCCAGTGCGCTGCCCACGAAGCGGTCAGCAACGGCCCAAGCAGCGCGCCTACTCCGCGTGCGCCGAGCAGCAAGCTCATGCCGAGAAACGCGCCGCGCTCGGGAGCCATGCCACGCCAGCGGACGGCAAATTCGTTCTGCCCCATTACCGTGAACAGCACCCAACCCGGACCGATGATCAGGTTCCCAGCCTTCACGAATATCGTCGCGCGCAAACGCACATGCTCGCGCACATAGCGGATCCCCGCCAGAATCGGCGTAAAATCCACCAGTTCCCGCGCCCGAAACGGATGACCACCTTCGGCGTGCGGCTCGGCAACGTGCATCCTCCCAATCAACACCGCCGAAGCTAGAAACGACAGCGCATTCAGCAGAAAGACCGCATCGCGTCCCAGCAGCGCCGCGACCACGCCTCCCAAGGTCGCGCCCAGCATGAGATTGACTGACCACGTGGTGGAAGAGAGCGTGTTGGCCAGCACCACGTCTTCCCGCTCCACAATGTTCGGGATCAGCGCATTGCGCGCTGGTTCGAAGAAGGCGACCAGCAAAGTCTCCGCCACAAGCAGCGGATAGACCAGCCAGACCAGATCTTTCGAGCGCACGAACAACATGCAGAACACGATCAACATGCGCCCAATATCCGACGCGATCATGACGTGCTTGCGCCGCAGCCGGTCGTTGACCACTCCCGCTGTTGGCCCGATCAGAGTCAACGGCAGAACCTGCAGCACCAGCGCCAGCGCTACCGAGCCGGCGCGTCCGGTGAGTTGCAGCAGCAGGTTGTAGATGGCGAGGGTGTAGAACCAATCGCCGATTTCGCTGACCACCTGCGCGCTCCACAAGCGGCGAAAATTCGGGTTCCCGCTCAGCAGGCGCGCGTACGACGCAAACGATACCGGACTGATTTCCAGCTCGGGAGCGGGTTCCATAAGAGGCGAGCGATCAGAGTTTTCCAGCATACCGGATCGGACCAGAACCCGCACTCCGCGCCCCAAATGGCCTAAATTGGCAAAACTGTGCAAAGGAATGCACACCAGACAGCCAAGCCTCTGGAAAACTCCCCGAAACCCCGCATCCAGCGCCCAATTTGACGGAAAAATGGCCTCTTTGAATTGATTGTGAATATCGGCTGGTTGGAGAACCGCTTGCCAGTAGATACGGTGAAAGGAGTTTTACCCGTGCGAAATTTGGGCCCTGCTGTTCTGTTGATGCTGATCCTGGCAACCAACTCTTTTGCAGCCACTGCTACTGCGACCGCCGCGGTCGCTCCGCAACCCGGTCTCCTCGTCCTGCTCGGAGGCGGCCTCGTGGGCTTGGCCACCCTGGTGCGGCGTCATCTGAGCGAATAATTCCTTTTTGCCGAGAGCCCCCTCGGCATTTCATTCCCCATCGTCAAACTAAGGCGCTGACCATTCGCGCCAATTATTTTGCCGCCGCCACCAACTCCAGAAAATACTGGTGAATGCGCGGGTCGGCGCTCAATTCCGGATGGAAGGTTGCGGCCAGCGTTTTGCCCTTGCGCACCAGCACCGCGTCTTTGCCTTCGGTCGCGATGACTTCCACGTCCGCGCCCACGCGCTCGATCTTAGGAGCGCGGATGAATACCATCTCGATCGGCTCGTTAAGAAATCTCCCTTCGCGGATCGAGCTATCGATCTGCCGCCCATAAGCATTGCGCCGCACGGTGATGTCGAGCGCGCCCAGGCCAGCCTGCTTCGGATTCTCTACTTCCGTCGCCAGCAGAATGCATCCCGCACACGTGCCAAACGTAGGCTTCGCGTGGACGAAGTCTTTCAGCTTGGCAAATCCGTCTTCGCCGAGCAGCTTGAGAAATGTCCCCGACTCGCCGCCCGGAATCACCAGGCCGTCGAGGTCATTCAGTTGGTCCGGTTTCTTGACGAGCACAACTTGCGCGCCCAGTTCTTCAAGGCGGCGGCGGTGGGCGTCAAAATCGCCCTGGAGTGCTAGAACACCGATTTTCATTGCAGCGACAGTTGAGGGTGACGGAGGCAATCCGGTCAATTTCACCGGGGTACCCCCCTCCCCCCTATTTTTCCTAAAGTCCTGATAATAAACAGTCTACCGGAGGGGTACCCCGGCAAAGTATTCATTTTAAGCACTTTAAAGTCAAAGTCTTGAAAGCATGAGACTTAGATCGCGTCCGCGCGTCGGGACTTTCACTTTTAACTTCGTTGTGATTCAAGCATCGATCACGTGCCCGCTTTATGTCAATGGAAATGCGGTGGGCGGCGCGAGCCTGATGCAGCGCTGCACTATGGAGACGCGGAGGAATCGTGGCCTATCGCAAACCTCGCGCGCTCTTGTCGCGTTTCTTGCGACCGGGCGGGGACTTTGACTATTTCACAATCGCGGATGAACTGTCAGGAAATCAAAATCCCCGCCCTGTGTCTGCAAAGAACGCAGACACAAGAGCGGGGCACCCTCGGGAGTTGAGATGAGTGAAAGGACGGGTCACCTGCCACGTGCTCCAATCCGCGTGCGGAATCACATCACACTGAACGGTGATGCCTGCCCATTGCAGAGATTGGCCAAAGGAGTAAGCTTCTTCGCGATTCATCGTTTCGCCTCCTCGAAGAGCAGTTTCCCGCCCGTTGAGACGCAGCACTCCCTGAGGCGAAGAGCCCACGTCCGTCGTGACCGAGGACTCAACCGCGTGATGAAATCGAAGTCTCGGCCGGCAAGGAGAGAGACAATGCTTCACCTGAGATTCATTGCAACGCTGATCGCATCCGTGCTTCTGAGTGCGTCCTCATTCGCAGGGACCACGTACTTTGTGGGAACTTGTCAGCCAAAGAAACCTTCCTACGCCACGATCTCGCAGGCGGTCAGCAGCGTACCCGCTGGCTCCATCATTGAGGTGTGCCCTGGCAAATACCCGGAACAGGTTGTAATCACGATGCCGCTGACCTTGGAAGGGATCCCAGGAGGAAGCGGTGCGGCGGTAGTTGTCGTGCCCTCGGGGGGCACCCTGACACAATATGTGCAAGACGTCTATCAAAACGACGCTTACTCCCAGATACTGGTGCAGAACACGACCGGCCCAGTCACCATCAACAATCTTGCCGTGGATGGAACTGGCGGGAGTGTTCCTCTGAGTGATGGCTCTGGTTATATCGTGGGTATTTATTACCAGAATGCATCCGGATCTGTAACCAATGCCAGTGTTCGAAACCAAACATTTCAAGGATCTGCGGTTGGGATCTACGCCGACGGTACCGGTGCCGCTCCGACCCTGACGATCGAGAATAGTGTTGTTCGCAATCAAGGTTACTCCGCAATCAGTGTTAGCGGTCAGTTCTTCAACACTCCCTTTACCCCGACCATCAAGGCGAATACGGTTGACCAGGCCGCATCTGAGGCGATTGGCATTTCTCTCAACTATGCGGGGGGAGTTGTCGAGTCCAACACGGTCATATCCCCCTTCCCCGTAAACGGGCTGGGCCTTTTGGTGCAGTCATCAAGCGCGACGATCAGCTCGAACAGTATCTACGCGTCCAGTCCGATCGAACTCGGTTATGACTCCAGTACTTTCACTGCGAACACCATCGTGGCGACGGGCAGTTATCCGTGGACCGTTTACGCCTTTTTCAGTGCAACCAATCTCCACGGAAACAAGATCGACGCCGGTGGCCAGGAGGGAGTGTTACTCATCGGACCGGGCTCGGTCAAAGTCCAGTCGAATACCATCGCGAACTCCTCGACTGCGGTTGATGGATCCTGCGGTCAACAATATCCTGCGTCCGGTTCCACAGTTACCGGCAATACCATCACAGATGCAAGCATCGGAATCAAAATGCCTTCTGGCAACACGGCCAAGCCCAACACGTTCTATGCAACCGCCAATACGGTGGCGGCGTGCCCTTAAACGGGCCAAGAGGACAGGGGCAGTGAGGCAATATACTTCCTGTAACTGTCAGCCCGAATCGAGGGGGATGAGTGAAAGGGTGGACCAGCTCCGCAATACGCCTATTCCCGTGGGATTGCAACGGGTTGAAGATATAAAGATACTGATGGCGAAGAGATTCCGTCTGGAGAACGTTGCCAGTGGATACTGGACGCCAGTATGTACGAGCGTCTTAGCACCAAGGAGGAATCAATGAACCAACTCAGCCAAAAGATAGTCAAAATGATCGCATTGGGAGCTTTTGCGCTGGTTCTCGACCTCGGCGAGTGCTGGCCAGCGCAAGCCCAGGACCCAAAGACGCCGTATCCGAGCATGGCTCCGCTTGATCAATATCTCATGGCGGATCGCAACGCTGAGATTGCTCTGGCGCGAAGCGCGGCCCCGGAGGCCATCTCACGCGACGCCGACGTCCTAGTCCTTGGAAAGCATGGCTATGAAACCGCAGTCAAAGGCAAGAACGGTTTCGTATGCCTCGTGGAGCGAGGGTGGATGGGCCCATTCAATGGCGAGGATGCCGCTAATTTCTGGAACCCTAAAGTTCGAGGCCCGGTCTGCTACAATCCGCCGGCTGCCCGCTCCATCCTGCCGCTGACGTACAAGAGAACGGAGATGATCTTGGCCGGTCAATCCAAAGCTCAGATCATCGACGGCATTAAGACCTTCATGAAGCAAGAGCTGCCGCCGCTGGAGCCTGGATCCATGAGCTACATGCTCTCGAAAGACCAGTACCTTACCGACGGCAGCCGCCACAACTGGATCGCCCACCTGATGTTTTACACTCCACTGATGGACGGCGCCGTTTGGGGTGCCGATCTGCCGAACTCTCCCGTCATGCTGAATCCACAGTTCCATGGCGATCCGGAACCAATCGACGTATTCATGGTTCCCGCGGGCAGATGGTCGGACGGAACGGCGGCGCCGGTCATGTAGGGAGGGCCGCTGTGTTCCAAATCGGGAGGCTTTTGTTAGGCAGGGTGCATCTGAGATGAGTGCGAGGTAAGCATCATGCGCTATGATCGGGATGCTTGACGGGCAGCGTACCTACTGGCAATTTGCCGAGCCCCGCCTGACTAGCGGGGCTTTTGAATTTTTGCGAGAACATTCCCTCAAGCCAAAGCGGGACTTGAGTGGCCGGCTGGCGCGGATTCCCCTTTTGGAGCGTCTACTTTCGTGGGATTGCGAATCGCTAAGGCGAAGCGAATATTAAATTCAGGCAGGTTGCGTCTGGAGGACGTTTCCAGTGGGTACTGGACGCCGCCTGCGAAGCGGTCGAGTGGCCT
>CAVZUP010000209.1:0-5332 GCA_963778255.1 uncultured Acidobacteriaceae bacterium | reverse complement strand
TTATGTCCTCTACTCGTTAGACTACGTATTGCTGGATGGGACGAGGACATCGCTGTCATTCACCAGCAAAAATTCATAGCGAGCGGCGGGCAACATCTGCGCCAGATTGCTGACTTTAATATTTGTCCCCAAAATGCGATTGCACACGATGAGCTCAATCGCAAGCGCCGGATACTTAGCCTGCAGCCTGCGCACCACCTCGACCGCGGGATCTGCGGGATCACTGACTCCAAAGATCAACTGAAATTCCGGATACACCTGCTCGCAGTGGCTGCAAAAACTCTCCCAAATCTCAGGATCGACGCCCTTCAAGGGCTTGAGGATGGAAACGGGCGGCAACTGGCTAGCAGGCAGCGGAGGCCGACTCAGCGCCTTGCGCCTGTCGCTCAGAAAGCTGGCCAGCCCGAGCGTGGAAAGAAAATAGAAGAACAGGCTGCCGAGGGTTGCAAGCGCAGACACAATCTCGATGACTGTTCTGAAAGTTGAAGACATGTGAATCGAAAGAATAAACCGTGAGGACCCTCATCTGCGAATGGTTGTAGCGCGGACACTCTTATCCGCGAGCTCTTTCGATGCTGCACGCAGCCCGTACGGGAGTGTCCGCGCTACCCATGCCTACTGACCTCGTCGCTGGGTTACTCGTAGCGCAACGACTCGATGGGATCGAGGTTAGCCGCTTTCCACGCCGGATAAATGCCAAAAATCAGCCCCTCGGCCGCGGCGGCAAAAAATCCGAAACTGGCCCAGAACACCGACATGGTCGCCGGCAGCGAGTCCCACACCATGCGGACCGCGTAAGTGAGCGCCGCGCCCACCAGCACGCCCAGCACTCCGCCGACGGCGGTGAGTGTGATCGCCTCGAGCGTGAATTGCAGCAGGATATCGCCCTTGCGCGCGCCAACTGCCTTGCGGACGCCGATTTCCCGCGTACGCTCGGTCACCGACACCAGCATGATATTCATTACCCCCACCCCACCGACGATCAGGCCCACACTGGAAACCGCGAACATGAAAATGAATACGGCTCCCGTAATCTGGTTCCAAAAGTCTGTGAAGGCTTCTTGGGTAAAGATCGCGAAGTTATCGGGTTTTTCCGGAGACAACTTACGCCTGCGCCGCAGCAGTTCCCGCATCTCGTCTTCCGCCTTCGGCATGTCCTCATGCGAGGTGGCCTTGACGCTGATCCAGTATTGCTTCATCTCGGGGTGCAACTTGCGAAAGGTGTTGAGCGGAAAGAGCACAATATTGTCTTCCGGATTGTTGCCGCCCGCGAACGCGCTCTTCCGTTGTTCGGCGACTCCTATGACCGTGAACAACTGGCCGTCAATGTTGATTTCCTTTCCGAGTGAGTCTCCATTCGGAAACAACTCCTCCGCTGTGTCGGCACCCAGCACGATGACGGACGCGTGACGCTCATCGTCCATCTGATTGAACCAGCGCCCCGCGGACAGTTCCAGGTCGAATACCTTCTTCCATTCTCCGGTATCGCCCTCAAGCATCGTGTTCTTCGCCCTGCGGTCCTCGTATTTCACCACGTACGTGCCCGTACCGAACTCCGGCCTCTGGTAGCGCAGGCCCGTGGTCACCGCTTTCACATGCGGCAGATCTTTCATGGCCAGACAGTCTTCAAGGGTCAATTCCTTGCGCGTGCGCATTTCTTCGGTGGGACGCCCGAGGTTAAATGGCTCGATATGAAACGCGAAGATCAGGTCGGAACCCATGCTGCTGATCGACTGGCTTACCCCATCGTTCAGGCCGCGCACCACGGAAGAAATGCTGATGACAACGGCAACACCAATCACGATCCCCAGGATCGTGAGGGCAGAGCGCATCTTGTTGCTGCGAATCGTGTCCAGCGCCATGCGCACGATTTCGCCGTAATCGCTTCGCCGCATCATAAGGAATCACAGTTCAAAGCGCAGGGCCGCAATCGGATCCAATGACGCTGCGCGCCTTGCCGGATACACTCCGAAAAATAATCCCACGCTGGTCGCCACCGCCAACGCGGCCAACACCGCCCACAATCGTACCGCTGAGGGCATTCCGATCAGGGCAGTGATGGTCTTGGCAAAAGTGATCCCGAACACCACACCCATACACCCGCCGAGCAAAGCCACCGTGGCCGATTCAATCAGAAATTGCATCAGCACATCCTGCCGCCGCGCCCCCATGGCCTTGCGAATCCCGATCTCCCGCGTGCGTTCCGTAACCGACACCAGCATGATGTTCATGATCACGATGCCCCCCACCACCAAAGCAATCGCCGCGATGGCCGTGATCGAAATGAAAAGGGTCTGCGTAAGACTCTTCCACAAGCTCAGGAAATTGTCGTTCGTTTCCGCGACAAAACTATCCGGCTGCCCGGGAGCATCGTGGCGACGGGCCCGCAAAACCACCCGCACCTCGTCGATCGCTGCATTCAACTGACTCCCCACTCCGTGGGCTTTTCCCGAGATGCGGATGCTGGTGTGAGAACCGTACTGCTTCAAGTACGCTGAGATCGGAATCGCCACGTAGTTGTCTAAACTCTGGCCCAGCGTCTTGCCCTGCTTTTCGCCCACGCCAATCACACGGTAAAGTTGCCCGTCAATTCGCAACTCCTGACCCAACGGATCCTGATTCGGGAAAAGGTTCTCAACCACGTCGGTGCCGATGACCACTACATTGGAGCGGTTGTCCTCGTCCGTATCGTTGAGCATGCGCCCTTCTGTCAAATTGAGATCCAGGACGGTTGCCATCGAGGGAGTCATGCCGCGCACCCAGGTGTCATTGATCGAGTGTTCCGCATACCGCACGTGGCCCGAAGCATTCAGAACGGAGGCGGCGACAACCGAACACAGGCCGCAGGCCTCGCGGACCGCTTGATAGTCCTCCATGGTGAAGTCTTTACGCTTCTCACCTTCAATCAATTGGTCGACATTGGTGACCACCGGAGAAACCTTGCTGACGATGAACACGTCGGTTCCAAGGCGGAACACTCGTTCAGCCACGTACCGATCGAGGCCGCTGGTAAAAGTGACCACTGCGATGACCGCGGCCACGGCGATCACCACGCCGAGCATGGTGAGCGCCGAGCGCAGCTTGTTCGCCCATAACGACTGCAACGCGATCTTGATGGCCTCGGTGATGTGCATGGGCTCGCGCTTGCTGCAAGCGCTCGGCTTGCTTCAACTGAGTTTAGCAGCACGCGCCAGCCAGCCGCCCGTCGGAAGCATTTACAGCGAGAGCGTGTTATGTGGGATGTTTCGCAGAGGACGAGCACGAGCACCTCTCGTCCAGCCGGGCAGAGACCCCCAGCGCTCCACCGTGGACAAATCCTATCCCCCGGAGGCAAAGCGCATCGAGATTTTGACGGACACCAGGGTTAACAGCAAAGCCATCACGGTCCAGATCGCCGCGGATTCCAGATTCCGCTGGAGGATGGTCGGCGCTACGGACGGCAAGGATAAGGACGGGGAGAACGGCACCATCGTCGATGCTCTCGCCAACCGTGCGACGCCCGCAACCACTGCCACCAGCACGAGCACCAAGGCAAAGCCTCCAGCAATCAGGCCAGGCAGAGCGCGCTTCCAAGGGAACGGAATCGGCGGCGGCGCCGCAGCCTCGCGTCGCACCGCATCCATGACGGAGACGGCAAAGCCCGACGACGGAAGAATTCCATCCTCTCGCGAGAGTATGCGATCGATCTCGTCGTTGTCATGCAAGCGTTCCATCATGCCTCCTTCAGGCGCGCCACAGCCAACCGTTGCGGAAGCTTACCGCGCAGGATTTCCCGCCCGCGAAACAATCGCGCCTTGACCGTCCCTTCGGGCAGACCGAGACTCCGCGCCGCGGCGGTCAAATCCATCTCGTGAAAATAAAAAAGCGTCAGTGCCTCGCGATACTTCGCCGGCAGAGCGCCCACCGCTCGCCGCACCGCCAAATCCCTATCCTGGTCCTCGAGGCCTCCGTCGGAAGCGCGTGCGTCCGCCGGTTCCGCAATTTCATCAAGCGGCACCGCGCGCGCCGGAATGCGGCGCAACTCCGAACGATAGAGGTTTGTAGCCAGCGCGAAAAGCCAGGTGGAAAAGACCGCTTCTCTGCGCCACTGCCCCAGCGCGCGGTAAGCGCGCAAAAACGCCTCTTGCGCCATCTCTTCGGCGCGGCCGCGATCCCGGCAAAAACGGTAGGCCAGGTTGATCAGTGGCCCCTGCCAGCGCCCGACAATCCCTTCAAAAGCGGAGACGTCGCCCCCCAGGACTCTTTCCACATCGGCCTGGTCGTCGTTCGCACTCACGCTGCTTGCCTCAACGGTATGACACTACGAATCGGCGGACGGTTGCATTATTTCAAAAATGAGCTCCCAACAAAGAAAATGCAACCGGAACCGCAAAGGGCCGGTCCTACCTGACGTAAGCAAGAAGACACCAAGGAGCTGACAATGGCATTCGATGTGGACAATAACGCCGTCGGGGTCGTAGCCGTAGCGATACCCGTCGTGGGAAGCATCGCCCTGTTCTCATTCCTGGCCGTGGCCGCATGGTCAGATGCCCGCCGCAAAGAGAGGGAAACGTACTACAAGAACGAAACCCTGAAAAAAATCGCGGAGAGCTCCGGCGAGGGAGCCAAAGCCGCGATCGAACTGATGCGCGAGCAGGAGAAGAACCTTGTAAGACGCCGCCTCGAAGGCATGAAGCTGGGCGGATTGATCACGGCCGTCGTCGGCATCGGTGTCATGGTGCTTCTGCATGGCCTCGAGCATGACGAGCCGGTTTACCTCGCCGGACTGATTCCATTGCTGATCGGTGTAGCCATGCTGCTGTATGTACTCCTCCTCGCGCCCAAAGAGTAAGAGTCAGAGTCAGAAAAGCACCTTCAGGCCTGCACTCTCCGCCTGCACTATAATGAATCTGTTGGCAGCCGGACCGGACGGTCGCTCGTCGCAAGACGGGAGGAAAGTCCGAACTCCGCAGAGCAGTGTGCCGGATAACGTCCGGGACGGCCGGTTCAAGCCGGTTGGACGGCAAGTGCCACAGAAAACATACCGCCCGGGCCGCAAGGCCGGGGTAAGGGTGAAAAGGTGCGGTAAGAGCGCACCGCCGGAGTAGTAATGCGCCGGGCAGGGCAAACCCCACACGGAGCAAGACCAAATAGGGAGGGATTCCGGCTTCGGCTGGAAGCGTGCCGGCTCGGCGCGCCACAACCTCCGGGTAGGTCGCTTGAGCCCCGCAGTAATGCGTGGCCCAGAGGAATGACCGTCCCGCAACATTCGTGTTGCGGACAGAATTCGGCTTACAGGTCCGGCTGCCACAAACCTTCGTTAGCTCTGCCGCTGGATTTCTGGGCGAACTAG
>CAVZUP010000208.1:0-55067 GCA_963778255.1 uncultured Acidobacteriaceae bacterium | reverse complement strand
CTTCGCGACGCCAGTCTTCGTTCAGCTTGGGATCGACTTTGGTCGTGGCCATGCTGCGTTATTGTAAATCAGCTGTCAGTGATCAGCTATCAGTTCTCAGCAAGTATCAGCAAGATGGTTTCACCCTAGCTAAACAGACTGCTGAAAACTCGATTTTGGTCTTGCTTTTGGGTGGCGCAGCGGTTTACCGCTGCGATCAACGCCTTATTTTCAGTGCCGGCTTTATCCGCTTAGGGCGCTACGCTGCATGCAACCGAGTTTTTCAGCAATCTGTAAAACAAGTTGGTATGAGAATCCAATAAGGCATTGACTGCAAACTCTGAACGCTCCAGCGTTTTTCCTGAGACCTGAGACCTGAGACCTGAGACCTGAGACCTGAGACTGAGACCTGAGACCTGAGACCTGAGACCTAAGACCTGAGACCTGAGACCTGAGACCTGAGACCTGAGACCTGAGACCTGAGACCTGAGACCTGAGACCTGAGACCTCAGACCTGCCCTCTGCGTTATCCTTATACTAATGATCCGTTTCCTTCGCCCCTTCGATCCGCATCGCCTCCGCTTGCTGGTCTTTGATCTCGACGGCACTTTGGTCGACTCCAGGTTGGACTCTATTCACTCCGTCAATGCGACCATGCCGCATCTCGGCCGTCCCGAACTGGAAGGCGACGTCATCGCCAGCTATGTCGGAGACGGCGCGCCCGCGCTGGTGCGCCGCGCCCTGGGCAATGGCAATAAGAATGACAATGGCAACAACAATGACAATAACAATGACGACGGGGAAAACGACGCGACTTTCCGCGCCGCGCTGGAGTATTTTCTCGGCTCCTCCGCCTGCACAAGCTCGACCACACCACAGTTTATGAGGGAATTCCCGAAGTGCTGGCTTCGGCGCAACCTGAGGCCGGCATCGATTTATGGCTGTGCTCTCGAATAAACCCGTCAACCCTTCGGGTGACATTGTTCATGCCATGGGCTCGGGAGATTTTTTAGTGCTCAATTATGGCGGCAATAGCTTCACCACCAAGAAGCCCGACCTGCTAGGCGTGCAAACCATCTTGCAGGAAACGAATGATAACCCTTCAAGTAAACTGATGATCGGAGACTCGTCGATCGACGTCCAACCCGGACGCAACGCCGACGGCGGGCGGCGCTACCTACGGTTTTGCCTCCGGAGAAGACATGGGACGTCCTGATCGACAGCCCCGCGAGCTGTCGGAATTTCTGCGGTAGGGTCGTGTTCCGCCGTTAGCAGGCTGCGGAAAAACTCGGGATTGTGTTTTGATTTTGGGTGGCGCAGCGGTTTACCGCTGCGATAAGCTGCTCGTTTACCGTGCCGGCTTTACAGAGTGCTGAAAAACTCTGGCACATGTGGGTTTTCGGGAAGGCACCACTTCAGTCGTGCCGTAAGCCTGTTCAAAATGCGTTCGGCTTCAGCGCCTGAGGTACGCTTTTCACCCCCTCAGTGCCAGGGGGAATATCGAGGGTGGGAGTGAGGAGACGCGAATGACGCTGATTCTCCGACTTCTTCCGCTCCTGCAACATCACCTTCCGCAGCGCAACGTTGATCCGCGTCTGGTAGCCCCGCCCCTTCTTCTTGAACCAGGCCAGCACATCGGCATCCACCCGCAACGTGATGGCTTCTTGATCGGCCTGTAGTATCCTTGCAATCTTGCATGAGCTCAAGCGGAACTTCATGGCGCTCGACTGAAGCCATCAGCCGGGCAATCTTCCGCCGCTTGGTAACTGGTTTTCGTTTCTTGATACGTCGTTTCATATAAGTATAGTATTATACTTACAGAAATACCTGCACAAAATGTTTCACGTGAAACACTTTTAAGCAAAGCCTGCATGGTCAACGACTGAGACTCCGGGGATTGACCCCGCCGAACTCCGCAAGCTGCGCAGCCTCAAGTCCCCCCATGGCATCCAGCGGGCGCTCGACGCCATGCCCTACCACCTCGAGGACAGCGCCTGGTCCCCCCGGCTCGTGCTGCGCGAGAACACAGCCCACTGCTACGAGGGGGCCATGTTCGCCGCGGCGGCCCGCGGGCCATCGGATATCCTGCCCTGATTCTCGACCTCGAAGCCGAGCACGACACCGACCACGTCATTGCCATCTATAAGGTGGATGGGCACTGGGGAGCGGTTGCCAAGTCGAATTTCACCGGCTGCCGCTTCCGCGAGCCGGTGCACCGGTCGCTGCGCGAGCTGGCCTTGAGCTACTTCAACACCTACTTCAACCTGCGCGGGGAGCGGACTCTGCGGACCTTCTCCCGGCCCGTCGAGATGAAGCGCTTCGATCCCCGAACTGGATGAGCTCGGAGAAGCCGGTCTGGTTCGTCGCCGAGTATCTGCTGACCATCTCCCATTACCGGCTGATCTCCGCGAGCAGGCCAAGAGGCTGCATCGGGTCGACCGTCGGCTGTTCCAGGCTGAGTGTCTGGAGCGGGCTGTGAAACACCATTAGCCGCGGGGCACACGGAGATCACGGAGTGAACCTGGCTCCGTGAACTTGTTGCAGGGTTGCTTCGTACCTAGGTTATGCGTTTTTGTCTCCGACTCGTGTCTTCGGTCGTTCTGCTGGCGGGCTGTGCCTTCGCCCAGGATTCGGCTTCCCACCCAGCTGTCCCTTCAACTCCAGTTCCGCCGGCCGTTGATCCCAAACCAGCCGTTGATCCCAAAACAATTGATCTGAAGCCCGATGCCGCGGGCGCCGTGCCTGCCGAGCAGATTCGCGAGCTTTTGCGCCGCGCCGAAGAAAAAGACCTGGAAAACGACAAACGGCAGCGCGATTACACCTACATCGAGCGCAACGAGGAGCACCAGCTCGATGGTCATGGTGCGGTGAAGAAGATCGAGTCGCGGACCTCGGAGATCCTGGAGATATACGGAGAACCTGTCGAACGGCTGACGTCGAAGGATGACAAGCCCCTTTCAGCCGACGAAGCGAAAAAAGAAGACGCCAAGATTCAGAAGATCATCGATAAACGCAAGAATGAGTCGGAAGGTGACCGCCGAAAACGCGTGGAGAAAGAAGAAAAACAACGCGAAGAGGATCGCAAGTTTGTGTTGGAGGTGGCGGATGCGTTCAACTCCCGGCTGGCTGGTTCGGAAGTTTTGGATGGACACGATACCTGGGTGCTGGACGCCGAGCCGCGCCCCGGCTACCAGTTTAAGAATCGAGGCGCCCAGATACTGAGCAAGTTCAAAGGCCGGGTGTGGATTGACAAAGCTGAAGCGCAATGGGTGAAGCTCGACCTCACGGCGGTCGACACCCTGTCAGTCGGCTTCGTGCTCGCGAGAATCCACAAAGGCACACGAGTTCTAGTTGAGATGACCAAGGTAAACGATGAAGTTTGGTTGCCCAAACACGTGCAGTCCCACCTCGACGTGCGGATTGCCCTCTTCAAGAACTACGACGAAGATATCGAACAGAGTTTCCGCGATTACAAGAAGTTCCGCACGGATACAAAGATTACGGTGGTAGGGGAAGAGAATCGGCAGTAGGGACGGGCGATTTGCGAAAACCCGCATAGCCGGCGAAAACAGCGGTCACACGCAGAACTCATTCCCACCCTTCCGCAAGTACGCGGAAAGGGTGGGACACTCGGCCAGTACCGATTTATGGCTGGTACAGTTCGGACGGATTGGGCTGGGTGACGGTGATGGCTGAGGTTTCCTGGCCCTAATGAGAACCTGGCCGCTATTCAAGAGAGTGGCCGACATGAAGAAGCGGTTGAAATTGGTAGAGGCATTGAGAATGAAGAGGCCCGAGGCCGGATCGTAAAGTTCCGATGAGTTGAGTAATGTCTGGGCGATGGCATCCGCCCCACCGCCGACAAGTAGCACCTGACCGTTCGTCAGGAGTGTAGCGCTACCCGAACGGCCAAAATTGAGCGATCCGGTGTCCGAGAATGTCCCGGCGGAAGCATCATACAACTCACCGGACAAAACTGCGTTATTGGCGCCTGCGCCACCCGCAATGGCCCTTCCCGTCTTGCAGGAGCGTCGAGCTATTGCCACTCCGTGCCGTGATGAGAGAGCCGGTAAAAGAGAAAGTCCCTGCGGTTGGGTCATAAATCTCAGCCGAGGCGAACGGCGCGCCCGCGCTAATGCTGCTTCCACCCGCCACCAGCACCTGCCCGTTTTCCAGCAGCGTAGCGGGGGCCGAACGCGCGGTGTTGAGCGATCCAGTGGCCGAGAAAGTTCCCGCGACCGGATCGTAGAGTTCGGCGCTGGCGATGGTGACAAAGGTGTAGCCATCGCTACTCGTTACCCCACCTGCTACCAGCACTTTGCCATCTGTCAGAAGGGTTGCGCTATGGCCGTAGCGTGCCGTGCCGAGCGATCCGGTGGAAGAGAAAGTTCCCGTGGTTGGGTCATAGAGCTCGGCTGCCGCGAGGGTAGGCAAACCACTACCGACGTAGTATCCGCCAGCGATCAGCACGGTGCCATTTTGCAGCAGGGTGGCGGAATGGTCGCAGCGCGCCGCCAAGAGTGAACCGGTGAAGGTGAAATTTCCAGTGGTCGGGTCATAGAGTTCGCGGATAGAGAGTTTATTTCCGCTGCGTCCACCGGTAATCAGCACCATACCGTTCTGCAAGAGTGTGGCGGTGTGGCAATCGCGCGCGAATTTTGGTGTGCCAGTGTTAACGAAGGTCCCGCTGACTCCCTTAATGGTGATGGTGGCAACGTTGCGGTAACGCTCCGGTTGTAGTTGTCGCTGACGACAACATAGACTGCTCGCTGTTATCCGCGCTCGAGGGACGGCGTGGTGTACACGTCGCTGTCGTCCGCCGATGGCTGCCGCGTTCTTGTCCGATTGAAACTCAAGCTCCCACTCCCACCTACATCGACGCCGAAGGAGGTGGAAATGCCGCTCCCTACGTATTGACTGGCGGGCTGAACAATTAGTAAGAGCTTGCGGGATGACGGTAACAGTCAGCGTAGGGGCCGTGCTGCCTCCGGTGTTCGCGGCGGTAACGGTTAAACTTTGTTGCGCAGTTTGCGCCGCCGAGTGTCCATGAGGTTCCGGTGGCTGGGTCTAGAGACAAGCCTTGGGGCAGATAACCGGTCACGCCAAAGCTGGGGGGAGTTCCGCCGGCTGCGCTCCAACTAGGAGTGTCGGGTGTTATGGCAGCGGCAGCGGCGTAAACGGCCGGGTTCAGCTTATAGGTCAAGCGGCGGGAGCGATATCGTTCCTACCGCTATAATCAGTGAAACGCTGAAGTTGCCGCCAGCATTGCTGGCCGTAACCGTGTAGGTCGCTTGTGTGGTCACTGCCGTTGGCGTACCGCTGTGACGCCGGTCGCAGAGTTCAGAGACAATCCCGCCGGGAACGCGGTCGTTACCGTGTGGTCGCGGCACCTCCAGTGTCGGTGGGAGTGTCGGGCGCGATGGCGGTTCCTTTGGTGTAAACGGCATTCGTCGTGGAGTAGGACAGTATCGGTGCCGAGTGCCTTGACCGCTGGATCCACAACTCGCAAGGAACAACGTCGCCGCCAGAGCAGAGAGCACGACTACAATCCGGGTGGCTGACCTGCGCGAATCAAAGCGGAAAACAAGACGCTCGTAGGAGAACCAGCTAGGATCTGCGCGACCAGATTCCCGAACTTCAGGCAGCATAGGAAGCCTTGTCAAAAAAACGTCTCATTGATCGCCGGATTTCACGAGCGTGCACAGCGACCCACAAGTATATGAACTCCATTGCGGAAGAAGCAAGGTTTGGTATCACACTTGTGGCGACCGCTCTTGATAAACTGTAATTACAAGAAATACCGGCTCCTTGGCGAAATCCCGATGTTGTGCCAATCATCTTGTTCGATGCGGTTGATTGGGTGCGCCGGGCGATGTACACTCTGGCGGACTCAAATGGGGAAGGCCGATAGGAAGAGCCCAGTACGTGCTCGGGACTGTATTTCGGGGATGCGCCAGAGGTGAGAAGCTGAGGAGGCAATATGCGTAAAAATTTGCACTTTTGCACAGGTGGGCAATTGGTCTCGCGGGAAGTTTTGTCAGTGCTCGCCGCGGTTGCCTGCTTGGGTGCGTTCTTACTGCTGGCCATTCCAGGACAGGCCCAACCCGCGCTCCAGGTATTGCATAAGCACGTTCGCCCGCGGTGAGCAGCGGGCGCGCGGCGGCGGTGGGTCTCCTTTCATCCAAGCTGCGCTTGAACCTGGTCATCCATCTGCCGGTGCGCAATCCGGATGAACTCAACAGTTTGATCGACCGGCTCTCCGACCCCGCCAGCCCCGACTACCGCCAGTGGCTCAGCGTGGCGGAGTTCACCGAAAGGTTTGGGCGCACGGAAGCGGAATACCAGAAGGTCGCCGACTTCGCCGAGGCCAATGGTTTTGTCGTGACCTACAAGTCTCCGAATCGCCTGATGCTGGTTGTCCGCGGCTCGGTGGCGCAAATCGAGAAGGCTTTCAACGTCAAGATGAGGACTTATCAACATCCGGCGAAGGCCGCATCTTCTATTCACCGGATCGTGAGCCCTCCTTGGCTCTGGATGTGCCGGTGTCGCACATTTCTGGTCTGAACAATTATTCCTACCCGCATCCCGGAGCCGGACCGCGTTCGGCGGAACGGGGAGGTTCGGGCGCCACCGGCACGGGCTCTGGTCCGGGCTCGACGTTTCTTGGTAGCGACATGCGAACGGCTTATAACATGGGCTCCAACACCGGCACCGGACAAACCGTCGGGCTGGCGGAGTTTTCCGGCTACGACGCGAACGACGTCAGTTTGTACTTTTCGAATATCCATCAGACGAATAACGTCCCCATCGACAACATTGTTGTGGATGGCGGCTCCGCCACGACCTGGGCAACGCCAATGACGAAGGCGAAGTCTGCCTGGATATTCAACAGGCGGTTTCGGTGGCTCCAGGGCTGAGTCAACTCCGCGTCTACATCGGGCCGACGAGTTTCGGCACTGGCGCCGACGGGTACATATTCAGTCAGATGGCCACGGATAATGTCGCCAATCAACTGAGTAACTCCTGGTGGTGGTCGCCGGACGATCCTGCGACCGACGATCCCTATTTCAAGGAGATGGCGACACAGGGGCAAACGTTTTTCAGCATTTCCGGGGACTACGGAGCCTACACGGGCAACGACGGCGACGATATGGGGTACCCAGCGGAGGATGTTCACCTCACGATTGTTGGCGGAACCGCGTTAACCACCAGCAGCCCCGGCGGTCCGTGGCAATCGGAAGTGGTGTGGAACGATTACGGCGATGGCAGCGGCGGCGGCGCGGCGGACGACGGCACGAAATACTTCGCCATTCCGAGCTGGCAGACGCCGGTCATCAATTCGTCCAATGGGGGTTCCACCACCCTGCGCAATTCACCGGACGTCGCGCTGCAAGCGGACTTCGACAATTACATCTGCTACGAAGGCGGCTTATGCGCTACCAATTGGGGTGGCACGAGCTTTGCCACTCCGCGCTGGGCGGCGTGGTTTGCACTGGTCAATCAGCAGGTCGTCGCCAACGGACAGAAGGCCGGCTTGGGCTTTATCAACCCGACCCTCAACTCCATCGGTCAGCGTGCGAACGACGACAGCGACTTTCACGACATCACCAGCGGGAATAACGATACCAATGGGGAATCAAGTTCGACAATACGGTGGTTGGTTATGACCTCACGACCGATGGGGGAGGATGAACGGGCAGCCGCTGATGGCCGCTCTGGCTGGAACTGTGGCGCAGAGCTTCAGCCTCTCCGCTTCGCCGAACGCGGGCACCATCGCGAAAGGCGGAGCCAGTGGCACGAGCACCATCACGATCACTCCGGCGGGCGGATTTTCCGGCAATGTGATGTTGGCTGCCTCCGGGTTGCCGAAGGGCGTAACGGCTTCTTTACCCGAACCCGGCTGGTTCGACCAGCATCCTGACCCTGACGGCCAGCAAAACGGCGACGAAAGGGACGGCAACGGTGACCATCACGGGAACTTCCGGCAGCCTGAGCGCATCCACCACCGTTACGTTAACCGTGGATGTCTTGGGGAACTTCACCCTGACGGCGGCGCCAAAGACTGTGACCGTCGCGCAAGGCAGCAGCGGAAGCAGCACGATCACCATCAAACCGACGAACGGCTTCGATCAGGAAGTCACTCTGAGCGCGAGTGGTACGCCGAGCGGCGTGACGGCGTTGTTCGGCACCAATCCGGCCACGTCCAGCAGCACATTGACACTGCAGGTGAGTGACGCGGCAGCGATCGGGAAGTCGACGATTACCATCACTGGCAAGTACGGAAGCCTGAGTCATACCACAACGGTCAAGCTCACGGTCACGGCACCTTGAGGGCAAAGTTCGCCAGGAACACTCGCTGGGCAAACGGCTAAGGACTGTGATCACAATCACAGCCTTTCTCGCGCGATACCCTCTAATCTCTTTCGATGTCAGAAACCGTCTCCTGGCGTCCGGAATATAGCGTTAAGATCGCTGAATTCGACCGCCAGCATCAAAACCTCTTTCGCATCATTGAGAGTCTGCAAAGCGATGCCGCGGGGCGCGGCCATGAAGTCACGAAGGCGCGCTCGCCAATGTCGTGAACTACACGATCCATCATTTTGCGGCGGAAGAGAGTTTGATGGAACAACACGGATTCCCTGGAACCTCCGCGCACCGGATCGGCACAATACCCTGACCCTGGAAATAGCCCGGCTCAGAAGGAACACGCGGCGGGCAAACCGCGTGTAGCAGAACGGTTTTTGCGCTTCCTCCTGCAATGGCTGGAAGAACACATACTGAAAACAGATAAGGAGTATGTGGAGTTTCTCTGTGCCAGGGGCGTAGTGTAAACACTCGCGCGACTGGGCGAGCACGACCGAGAATGTTTCTGGTCACCGTGCATTGTGCTCTATGTCCTTGCCTTGCGACCGCATCAAGCGCCTACTTGTTTCGCACGTGTGAAAATCATCCGTCAAAAGAACAGACGGTTCTCAGGAGGTGCTTTGTGCAAGGAGCCATCCGAACGTCTAGACAGGTTTGTCTTCTGGTCGTCGTCACCATCGCTCTCGTTCTCTCCGCCCAAGCTGTGACCTTTAGCAATGCAAGTCTCCACGGGACCTACACGTTCCTGGGGACCCGCTGGACCGCGGACGTGACTGCCCCAGAAGGCGGAGTGATCGGAGTCATGACATTCGACGGCGTGGGCAATTTCACGGAGTCGTATACAGGAATGGTAAACGGCAGCCCGGTATCCGGGACGTTTACCGGGACCTACACAGTGAACGCTAACGGCACGGGCACGATGAGCATTTCTTCCGGCTGGCAATGGGCAATCGTTATCAATTCGACTTCCGCCAAGATCGCTCACGGCATACAGATGTTGATGATCACGAATCTGGGCTACAACGAAGTAGGCACCAGCACGGCCTTGCTGCAGTCCTCGACGCCAAAGACCTACACGGTGGCGAACTTAAAGGGAAATTACAGCTTCCAATTGGACGAATGGACTGCCGATCCAAGCCAACCCATCTACGCCGGAAACGGGCTGTTCACTTTCGACGGGAAGGGGAACGTTAAGGGGTCGTCGAGCTATATGATGGGCGGCGAAACGGTGCAAACGGAAACTTTCACCGGCACGTATACCGTGAACTTCGACGGCATGGGAACGATCACGCTGAGCACCGGGACACAGTATGCGATTGTGCTGAACACTGCAACTGGGGCGCTTGCCAACGGATTGCAAATGGTCCAGACCAACACGACCGGGAACCTCGATATTTGCGGGACAGCACAGAAGCAGTAAGCGCGGGGGAACGCTGATCTCGAACCTGGGCGAAAGCAGTCCCCAAACGTGATGGTCGGCCGTCTGGACGCTGGCAGAAGTCAATTGGCGTAGTCGATTGTCGTTAACAAGTCGCTCACACTCGGAACCAAAGACAGGGAATCGCTGCGCCCGGCGGCGGTTCCCACCCTCCGCAAAGTGCGCGGAAAGGGTAGGCACCCTCAGCTTGGTTTCCGTTCGTACCATTCGCCGTGTTCATCACGAATTAGGTGACGACCCGCCACGCCAATGTGATTGGCGTGGCGGGTCGTCACCGAGTTCCGCGACGAACATGGCGAATGGTACGAACGGAAACCAAGCTGAGGGTGCCTACCCTTTCCGCGCACTTTGCGGAGGGTGGGAACCGCCAGGCCGGGCGCAGCGATTCCCTGTCTTTGGTTCCGAGTGTGAGCGACTTGTTAACGACAATCGACTACGCCAATTGACTTCTGCCAGCGTCCAGACGGCCGACCATCACGTTTGGGGACTGCTTTCGCCCAGGTTCGAGATCAGCGTTCCCCCGCGCTTACTGCTTCTGTGCTGTCCCGCAAATATCGAGGTTCCCGGTCGTGTTGGTCTGGACCATTTGCAATCCGTTGGCAAGCGCCCCAGTTGCAGTGTTCAGCACAATCGCATATGTGTCCCGGTGCTCAGCGTGATCGTTTCCATGCCGTCGAAGTTCACGGTATACGTGCCGGTGAAAGTTTCCGTTTGCACCGTTTCGCCGCCCATCATATAGCTCGACGACCCTTTAACGTTCCCCTTCCCGTCGAAAGTGAACAGCCCGTTTCCGGCGTAGATGGGTTGGCTTGGATCGGCAGTCCATTCGTCCAATTGGAAGCTGTAATTTCCCTTTAAGTTCGCCACCGTGTAGGTCTTTGGCGTCGAGGACTGCAGCAAGGCCGTGCTGGTGCCTACTTCGTTGTAGCCCAGATTCGTGATCATCAACATCTGTATGCCGTGAGCGATCTTGGCGGAAGTCGAATTGATAACGATTGCCCATTGCCAGCCGGAAGAAATGCTCATCGTGCCCGTGCCGTTAGCGTTCACTGTGTAGGTCCCGGTAAACGTCCCGGATACCGGGCTGCCGTTTACCATTCCTGTATACGACTCCGTGAAATTGCCCACGCCGTCGAATGTCATGACTCCGATCACTCCGCCTTCTGGGGCAGTCACGTCCGCGGTCCAGCGGGTCCCCAGGAACGTGTAGGTCCCGTGGAGACTTGCATTGCTAAAGGTCACAGCTTGGGCGGAGAGAACGAGAGCGATGGTGACGACGACCAGAAGACAAACCTGTCTAGACGTTCGGATGGCTCCTTGCACAAAGCACCTCCTGAGAACCGTCTGTTCTTTTGACGGATGATTTTCACACGTGCGAAACAAGTAGGCGCTTGATGCGGTCGCAAGGCAAGGACATAGAGCACAATGCACGGTGACCAGAAACATTCTCGGTCGTGCTCGCCCAGTCGCGCGAGTGTTTACACTACGCCCCTGGCACAGAGAAACTCCACATACTCCTTATCTGTTTTCAGTATGTGTTCTTCCAGCCATTGCAGGAGGAAGCGCAAAAACCGTTCTGCTACACGCGGTTTGCCCGCCGCGTGTTCCTTCTGCAGCCGGGCTATTTCCAGGGTCAGGGTATTGTGCTCGATCCGGTGCGCGGAGGTTCCAGGGAATCCGTGTTGTTCCATCAAATTCTCTTCCGCCGCAAAATGATGGGATTGGTGTAGTTCACGACATTGGCGAGCACCGCTTCGGTGACTTCATCTCGCTGCGCCCCGCGGCAATCGCTTCGTGCAGACTCTCAATGATGCGAAAGAGGTTTTGATGCTGGCGGTCGAATTCAGCGATCTTAACGCTATATTCCGGACGCCAGGCTATGGTTTTGACATCGAAAGAGATTAGAGGGTATCGCGCGAGAAAGGCTGTGATTGTGATCACAGTCCTTAGCCGTTTGCCCAGCGAGTGTTCCTGGGAACTTTGCCCGAAGGTGCCGTGACCGTGAGCTTGACCGTTGTGGTATGACTCAGGCTTCCGTACTTGCCATGATGGTAATCGTCGACTTCCCGATCGCTTCCGCGTCACTCACCTGCAGTGTCAATGTGCTGCGGACGTGGCCGGATTGTGCCGAACGACGCCGTCACGCCGCTCGGCGTACCACTCGCGCTGAGAGTGACTTCCTGATCGAAGCCGTTCGTCGGTTTGATGGTGATCGTGCTGCTTCCGCTGCTGCCTTGCGCGACGGTCACAGTCTTTGGCGCCGCCGTCAGGGTGAAGTTCCCCAAGACATCCACGGTTAACGTAACGGTGGTGGATGCGCTCAGGCTGCCGGAAGTTCCCGTGATGGTCACCGTTGCCGTCCCTTTCGTCGCCGTTTTGCTGGCCGTCAGGGTCAGGATGCTGGTCGAACCAGCCGGGTTCGGGGTAAACGAAGCCGTTACGCCCTTCGGCAACCCGGAGGCAGCCACATCACATTGCCAGAAATCCGCCCGCCGGAGTGATCGTGATGGTGCTCGTGCCACTGGCTCCGCCTTTCGCGATGGTGACCGCGTTCGGCGAAGCGGAGAGGCTGAAGCTCTGCGCCACAGTTCCAGCCAGAGCGGCCATCAGCGGCTGCCCGTTCATGCTCCCCCATCCGGTCGTGAGGTCATAACCAACCACGGCATTGTAGAACTTCAATTGCCCGTTGGTATCGTTATTCCCGCTGGTGATGTCGTGAAAGTCGCTGTCGTAGTTCGCACTCAGACCGATGGAGTAGAGGGTCGGGTTGATAAAGCCCAGGCCGGCCTTCTGTCCGTTGGCGACGACCTGCTGATTGACCAGTGCAAACCACGCCGCCCAGCGCGGAGTGGCAAAGCTCGTGCCACCCCAATTGGTAGCGCATAAGCCGCCTTCGTAGCAGATGTAATTGTCGAAGTCTGCTTGCAGCGCGACGTCCGGTGAATTGCGCAGGGTGGTGGAACCCCCATTGGACGAATTGATGACCGGCGTCTGCCAGCTCGGAATGGCGAAGTATTTCGTGCCGTCGTCCGCCGCGCCGCCGCCGCTGCCATCGCCGTAATCGTTCCACACCACTTCCGATTGCCACGGACCGCCGGGGCTGCTGGTGGTTGACGTGGTTCCGCCAACAATCGTGAGGTGAACATCCTCCGCTGGGTACCCCATATCGTCGCCGTCGTTGCCCGTGTAGGCTCCGTAGTCCCCGGAAATGCTGAAAAACGTTTGCCCCTGTGTCGCCATCTCCTTGAAATAGGGATCGTCGGTCGCAGGATCGTCCGGCGACCACCACCAGGAGTTACTCAGTTGATTGGCGACATTATCCGTGGCCATCTGACTGAATATGTACCCGTCGGCGCCAGTGCCGAAACTCGTCGGCCCGATGTAGACGCGGAGTTGACTCAGCCCTGGAGCCACCGAAACCGCCTGTTGAATATCCAGGCAGACTTCGCCTTCGTCATTGGCGTTGCCCCAGGTCGTGGCGGAGCCGCCATCCACAACAATGTTGTCGATGGGGACGTTATTCGTCTGATGGATATTCGAAAAGTACAAGCTGACGTCGTTCGCGTCGTAGCCGGAAAACTCCGCCAGCCCGACGGTTTGTCCGGTGCCGGTGTTGGAGCCCATGTTATAAGCCGTTCGCATGTCGCTACCAAGAAACGTCGAGCCCGGACCAGAGCCCGTGCCGGTGGCGCCCGAACCTCCCCGTTCCGCCGAACGCGGTCCGGCTCCGGGATGCGGGTAGGAATAATTGTTCAGACCAGAAATGTGCGACACCGGCACATCCAGAGCCAAGGAGGGCTCACGATCCGGTGAATAGAAGATGCGGCCTTCCGCCGGATGTTGATAAGTCCTCATCTTGACGTTGAAAGCCTTCTCGATTTGCGCCACCGAGCCGCGGACAACCAGCATCAGGCGATTCGGAGACTTGTAGGTCACGACAAAACCATTGGCCTCGGCGAAGTCGGCGACCTTCTGGTATTCCGCTTCCGTGCGCCCAAACCTTTCGGTGAACTCCGCCACGCTGAGCCACTGGCGGTAGTCGGGGCTGGCGGGGTCGGAGAGCCGGTCGATCAAACTGTTGAGTTCATCCGGATTGCGCACCGGCAGATGGATGACCAGGTTCAAGCGCAGCTTGGATGAAAGGAGACCCACCGCCGCCGCGCGCCCGCTGCTCACCGCGGGCCGAACGTGCTTATGCAATACCTGGAGCGCGGGTTGGGCCTGTCCTGGAATGGCCAGCAGTAAGAACGCACCCAAGCAGGCAACCGCGGCGAGCACTGACAAAACTTCCCGCGAGACCAATTGCCCACCTGTGCAAAAGTGCAAATTTTTACGCATATTGCCTCCTCAGCTTCTCACCTCTGGCGCATCCTCGAAATACAGTCCCGAGCACGTACTGGGCTCTTCCTATCGGCCTTCCCCATTTGAGTCCGCCAGAGTGTACATCGCCCGGCGCACCCAATCAACCGCATCGAACAAGATGATTGGCACAACATCGGGGATTTCACCAAGGAGCCGGTATTTCTTGTAATTACAGGTTATCAAGAGCGGTCGCCGCAAGTGTGATACCAAACCTTGCTTCTTCCGCAATGGAGTTCATATACTTGTGGGTCGCTGTGCACGCTCGTGAAATCCGGCGATCAATCAGACGTTTTTTTGACGAGGCTTCCTATGCTGCCTGAAGTTCGGGAATCTGGTCGCGCAGTTCCTAGCTGGTTCTCCTACGAGCGTCTTGTTTTCCGCTTTGATTCGCGCAGGTCAGCCACCCGGATTCTAGTCGTGCTCTCCGCTCTGGCGGCGACGTTGTTCCTTGCGAGTTGTGGATCCAGCGGTCAAGGCACTCAGGCATTAATATCTGGTCCTACTCCACGACGAATGCCGTTTACACCAAAGGAACCGCCATCGCGCCCAACACTCCCACCGACACTGGAAGTGCCGCGACCTCCTACACGGTGACGCCCGCGTTGCCGGCGGGATTGTCTCTGAACTCTGCGACCGGCGTCATCAGCGGTACGCCAACGGCAGTGACCACACAAGCGACCTACACGGTTACGGCCAGCAATGCTGGCGGCAACTTCAGCGTTTCACTGATTATCACGGTGAACGATATCGCTCCCGCCGGCTTGACCTATAGCCTGAACCCGGCCGTTTACGCCGCTGCCGCTGCCATAACACCCGACACTCCTAGTTGGAGCGCAGCCGGCGGAACTCCCACCAGCTTTGGCGTGACCGGTTATCTGCCCCAAGGCTTGTCTCTGGACCCAACCACCGGAATCCTCAGTGGGACACCGGCGGCGCAAACTGCGCAACAAAGTTTAACCGTTACCGCCGCGAACACCGGAGGCAGCACCAGCACTACGCTGACTGTTACCGTCATCCCGCAAGCTCCTTACTTTATTGTTCAGCCCGCCAGTCAATACGTAGGGAGCGGCATTTCCACCTCCTTCGGCGTCAATGTAGGTGGAGGTGGGAGCTTGAGTTTTCAATGGACAGAACGCGGCAGCCATCGGCGGGACCAACAGCAACGTGTACACCACGCCCGTCCTCTCGAGCGCGGATAACGGCGAGCAGTTCTATGTTGTCGTCAGCGACAACTACAACCGGAGCGTTACCAGCAACGTTGCCACCATCACCATTAAGGGAGTCAGCGGGACCTTCGTTAACACTGGCACACCAAATCTCGCGCGCGATTGCCACACCGCCACACTCTTGCAGAACGGTATGGTGCTGATCACCGGTGGACGCAGCGGAAATAACACTCTCTCATCCGCCGAACTCTATGACCCGACCACTGGAAATTTCACCTTCACCGGTTCACTCTTGGCGGCGCGCTGCGACCATTCCGCCACCCTGCTGCAAAATGGCACCGTGCTGATCGCTGGCGGATACTACGTCGGTAGTGGTTTGCCTACCCTCGCGGCAGCCGAGCTCTATGACCCAACCACGGGAACTTTCTCTTCCACCGGATCGCTCGGCACGGCACGCTACGGCCATAGCGCAACCCTTCTGACAGATGGCAAAGTGCTGGTAGCAGGTGGGGTAACGAGTAGCGATGGCTACACCTTTGTCACCATCGCCAGCGCCGAACTCTACGATCCGGTCGCGGGAACTTTCTCGGCCACTGGATCGCTCAACACCGCGCGTTCGGCCCCCGCTACGCTGCTGAAAACGGGCAGGTGCTGGTGGCGGGTGGAAGCAGCATTAGCGCGGGCGCGCGGTTCGCCTCGGCTGAGATTTATGACCCAACCGCAGGGACTTTCTCTTTTACCGGCTCTCTCATCACGGCACGGAGTGGCAATAGCTCGACGCTCCTGCAAGACGGGAAGGTGCTCATTGCGGGTGGCGCAGGCGCCAATAACGCAGTTTTGTCCGGTGAGTTGTATGATGCTTCCGCCGGGACATTCTCGGACACCGGATCGCTCAATTTTGGCCGTTCGGGTAGCGCTACACTCCTGACGAACGGTCAGGTGCTACTTGTCGGCGGTGGGGCGGATGCCATCGCCCAGACATTACTCAACTCATCGGAACTTTACGATCCGGCCTCGGGCCTCTTCATTCTCAATGCCTCTACCAATTTCAACCGCTTCTTCATGTCGGCCACTCTCTTGAATAGCGGCCAGGTTCTCATTACGGGCCAGGAAACCTCAGCCATCACCGTCACCCAGCCCAATCCGTCCGAACTGTACCAGCCATAAATCGGTACTGGCCGAGTGTCCCACCCTTTCCGCGTACTTGCGGAAGGGTGGGAATGAGTTCTGCGTGTGACCGCTGTTTTCGCCGGCTATGCGGGTTTTCGCAAATCGCCCGTCCCTACTGCCGATTCTCTTCCCCTACCACCGTAATCTTTGTATCCGTGCGGAACTTCTTGTAATCGCGGAAACTCTGTTCGATATCTTCGTCGTAGTTCTTGAAGAGGGCAATCCGCACGTCGAGGTGGGACTGCACGTGTTTGGGCAACCAAACTTCATCGTTTACCTTGGTCATCTCAACTAGAACTCGTGTGCCTTTGTGGATTCTCGCGAGCACGAAGCCGACTGACAGGGTGTCGACCGCCGTGAGGTCGAGCTTCACCCATTGCGCTTCAGCTTTGTCAATCCACACCCGGCCTTTGAACTTGCTCAGTATCTGGGCGCCTCGATTCTTAAACTGGTAGCCCGGGCGCGGCTCGGCGTCCAGCACCCAGGTATCGTGTCCATCCAAAACTTCCGAACCAGCCAGCCGGAAGTTGAACGCATCCGCCACCTCCAACACAAACTTGCGATCCTCTTCGCGTTGTTTTTCTTCTTTCTCCATGCGTTTTCGGCGGTCACCTTCCGACTCATTCTTGCGTTTATCGATGATCTTCTGAATCTTGGCGTCTTCTTTTTTCGCTTCGTCGGCTGAAAGGGGCTTGTCATCCTTCGACGTCAGCCGTTCGACAGGTTCTCCGTATATCTCCAGGATCTCCGAGGTCCGCGATTCGATCTTCTTCACCGCACCATGACCATCGAGCTGGTGCTCCTCGTTGCGCTCGATGTAGGTGTAATCGCGCTGCCGTTTGTCGTTTTCCAGGTCTTTTTCTTCGGCGCGGCGCAAAAGCTCGCGAATCTGCTCGGCAGGCACGGCGCCCGCGGCATCGGGCTTCAGATCAATTGTTTTGGGATCAACGGCTGGTTTGGGATCAACGGCCGGCGGAACTGGAGTTGAAGGGACAGCTGGGTGGGAAGCCGAATCCTGGGCGAAGGCACAGCCCGCCAGCAGAACGACCGAAGACACGAGTCGGAGACAAAAACGCATAACCTAGGTACGAAGCAACCCTGCAACAAGTTCACGGAGCCAGGTTCACTCCGTGATCTCCGTGTGCCCCGCGGCTAATGGTGTTTCACAGCCCGCTCCAGACACTCAGCCTGGAACAGCCGACGGTCGACCCGATGCAGCCTCTTGGCCTGCTCGCGAGAGATCAGCCGGTAATGGGAGATGGTCAGCAGATACTCGGCGACGAACCAGACCGGCTTCTCCGAGCTCATCCAGTTCAGGGGATCGAAGCGCTTCATCTCGACGGGCCGGGAGAAGGTCCGCAGAGTCCGCTCCCCGCGCAGGTTGAAGTAGGTGTTGAAGTAGCTCAAGGCCAGCTCGCGCAGCGACCGGTGCACCGGCTCGCGGAAGCGGCAGCCGGTGAAATTCGACTTGGCAACCGCTCCCCAGTGCCCATCCACCTTATAGATGGCAATGACGTGGTCGGTGTCGTGCTCGGCTTCGAGGTCGAGAATCAGGGCAGGATATCCGATGGCCCGCAGGGCCGCCGCGGCGAACATGGCCCCCTCGTAGCAGTGGGCTGTGTTCTCGCGCAGCACGAGCCGGGGGGACCAGGCGCTGTCCTCGAGGTGGTAGGGCATGGCGTCGAGCGCCCGCTGGATGCCATGGGGGGTCTTGAGGCTGCGCAGCTTGCGGAGTTCGGCGGGGGTCAATCCCCAGGAGTCTAAGTTGTTGACCATGCAGGCTTTGTTTAAAAGTGTTTCACGTGAAACATTTTGTGCAGGTATTTCTGTAAGTATAATACTATACGTATATGAAACGACGTATCAAGAAACGAAAACCAGTTACCAAGCGGCGGAAGATTGCCCGGCTGATGGCTTCAGTCGAGCGCCATGAAGTTCCGCTTGAGCTCATGCAAGAATTGCAAGGATACTACAGGCCGATCAAGAAGCCGATCACGTTGCGGGTGGATGCCGATGTGCTGGCCTGGTTCAAGAAGAAGGGGCGGGGCTACCAGACGCGGATCAACGTTGCGCTGCGGAAGGTGATGTTGCAGGAGCGGAAGAAGTCGGAGGAATGAGCGTCATTCGCGTCTCCTCACTCCCACCCTCGATCTTCCCCCTGGCACTGAGGGGGCGAAAAGCGTACCTCAGGCGCTGAAGCGCGAACGCATTTTGAACGGCTTACGGCACGACTGAAGTCGTGCCCTTCCCGAAAACCCACATGTGCCAGAGTTTTTCAGCACTCTGTAAAGCCGGCACGGTAAACGAGCAGCTTATCGCAGCGGTAAACCGCTGCGCCACCCAAAATCAAAACACAATCCCGAGTTTTTCCGCAGCCTGCTAACGGCGGAACACGACCCTACCGCAGAAATTCCGACAGCTCGCGCGGGCTGTCGATCAGGACGTCCGGGGGTACCTTCTCCAGCGAATGGGGGGCGAAGCCGTAGGTCACGCCGCAGGTCCAGAGGCCGGCGTTGCGTCCGGTTTGGACGTCGATCGACGAGTCTCCGATCATCAGGGCTTCTTCGGGGGCTACATTCGTTTCCTGCAAGATGGTTTGCACGCCTAGCGGGTCGGGCTTCTTGGTGGTGAAGCTATTGCCGCCGTAGATGCGCACGAAAAAATCTCCCAAGCCCATGGCATGAACAATGTCGCGCGAAGGGTTGACGGGTTTATTCGAGAGCACAGCCATCAATCGATGCAGGCCGTTCGAGGGTTGCGCCAAACCAGCCAGCACTTCGGGAATTCCCTCATAAACTGTGGTGTGGTCGAGCTTGTGCAGGCGGTAGTAGCCGAGAAAATACTCCAGCGCGGCGCGGAAGGTCGCGTCGTCTTCCCCGTCGTCATTGTTATTGTCATTGTTGTTGCCATTGTCATTCTTATTGCCATTGCCCAGGGCGCGGCGCACCAGCGCGGGCGCGCCGTCTCCGACATAGCTGGCGATGACGTCGCCTTCCAGTTCGGGACGGCCGAGATGCCGCATGGTCGCATTGACGGAGTGAATCAAGTCCAACCTGGAGTCGACCAAAGTGCCATCGAGATCAAAGACCAGCAAGCGGAGGCGATGCGGATCGAAGGGGCGAAGGAAACGGATCATTAGTATCAAGGATAACGCAGGAGGGCAGGTCTCAGGTCTCAGGTCTCAGGTCTCAGGTCTCAGGTCTCAGGTCTCAGGTCTCAGGTCTCAGGTCTCAGGTCTCAGGTCTCAGGTCTCAGGTCTCAGGTCTCAGGTCTCAGGTCTCAGGTCTCAGGTCTCAGGTCTCAGGTCTCAGGTCTCAGGAAAAACGCTGGAGCGTTCAGAGTTTGCAGTCAATGGCTTATTGGATTCTCATACCAACTTGCTTTACAGATTGCTGAAAAACTCGGTTGCATGCAGCGTCGCGCCCTCAGCGGCTAAAGCCGGCACTGAAAATAAGGCGTTGATCGCAGCGGTAAACCGCTGCGCCACCCAAAAGCAAGACCAAAATCGAGTTTTCAGCAGTCTGTTTAGCTAGGGTGAAACCATCTTGCTGATACTTGCTGAGAACTGATAGCTGATCACTGACAGCTGATTTACAATAACGCAGCATGGCCACGACCAAAGTCGATCCCAAGCTGAACGAAACTGGCGTCGCGAAGCAGGCTAAAAGTTATCAGGGCCTGACCGGCCGTCAGTTGATTGACGCGTACCGCATCATGTTCACGTCGCGGCGCGTTGACGACCGCGAGATCCTGCTCAAGCGCCAGCAGAAGGTATTCTTCCAGATCTCCGGCGCTGGCCATGAAGCTTTGGGCGTGGCGGCGGCGCTGGCTTTGAAGCCGGGCTACGACTGGTTCTATCCTTATTATCGCGACCGTGCGCTTTGTCTGGCGCTGGGGGCGACTCCGCTGGAGATGTTGCTGGGGGCGGTGGGCGCGGCGGACGATCCCTGCTCCGGCGGACGGCAGATGCCCTCGCACTGGGCCTACAAGCACCTGAACATCGTTACGCAGTCGTCGTGCACCGGCACGCAGATTCTGCAAGCCGTGGGATGCGCCGAGGCCGGCCGCTATTTTTCCCGGCATCCCAAGTCGGCGGAGAAGGCCTTGGGCGATTACCGCCAGTTTAAAGATGTCCAGTTTCAGGGCGATGAAGTCACTTACGTCTCGCTCGGCGACGGCACGACCAGCGAAGGCGAATTCTGGGAGGCGTTGAACACGGCTTCCAATCGGCGTTTGCCGGTGATCTTCTGCGTGCAAGACAACGGATACGCGATCTCCGTGCCGGTCGAGGTGCAGACGGCGGGCGGCAATATTTCGCGACTGGTCTCCGGTTTTCCGAATTTTCAGTTCGAGGAATTTGACGGCACTGACCCGGCGGTCGCCTACGCGGCGTTCAAGCGCGCCGCGGACCATTGCCGCGCCGGCGTTGGTCCCGCGTTTGTTCATGCCCATGTGATCCGGCCCTATTCGCATTCGCTCTCGGACGACGAACGCCTGTACCGTCCCGAGGCCGAGCGCCAGGCCGATGCCACGCGCGATCCGGTGCCGCGGCTGCAGATGTTCCTGCTGCGGGAGGGGATTCTCGACGAAAAGGGGATTAACGAGATCGAAAAGGAAATCGAGGAGCAGATACAGGCCGATGCCGACCGCGCCCTCGAAGCCGCGATCCCGCAGCCGGACACGATTTACAACTTCGTGTACTCTCCCGATCTCGATCCCACTTCGGCGGCGTTTGCCACACAGGCTGCCGCCGCTGCGCCCGAGGCTGCGACCGCAACCTCGACTTCGCCCGACGAAAAGCGGCCCGCTTCGGCTAAAGCTTCGCAGAATAAAACGATGGCGGACCTGATCAACACCACGCTGCGCGATGAGATGCGGCGCGACGAGCGGGTGGTGATTTTCGGCGAAGACGTGGCCGACGCCAGCCGCGAAGAATATCTGAAGCAGAAGCTGATCAAGGGCAAGGGCGGAGTTTTCAAGCTCACTTCGGGATTGCAGATGGAATTCGGCGCCGACCGCGTGTTTAATTCTCCGCTGGCGGAGGCGAACATTGTGGGCCGCGCTATCGGCATGGCGACGCGCGGGATGAAGCCGGTGGTGGAAATCCAGTTCTTCGATTACATCTGGCCGGCGATGATGCAGTTGCGCGACGAGCTGCCGATCATGCGCTGGCGGTCGAATAATGCGTTCTCTTCGCCGCTGGTGGTGCGGGTGGCAATTGGCGGGTATCTGACGGGTGGAGCGATTTATCACTCGCAGTGCGGCGAGAGTATTTTTACGCATACTCCGGGATTGCGCGTCGTGTTTCCTTCGAACGCACTCGATGCGGCGGGGCTGCTGCGCACGGCGATCCGGTGCGACGACCCGGTTTTGTTTCTGGAGCATAAGCGGCTTTATCGCGAAACTTATGGACGCGCGCCTTATCCGGGCCCGAACTACATGGTCCCGTTCGGAAAAGCGCGGATCGTGCAGCCGGGGACCGACCTCACGGTCATTACGTATGGGGCGGTGGTTCCGCGGGCTTTGCAGGCGGCGCAGAAACTGGAGCGCGAGCATCGCGTCAGCGTTGAACTGATCGACCTGCGAACGTTGAGTCCGTTTGACTGGGATGCGATTGCCACGTCGGTGAAGAAAACCAACCGCGCGCTGATTGCGTACGAAGACTCGCTAAGCTGGGGATACGGGGCCGAGATTGCCGCGCGGATTGCCGACCAACTGTTTCATCATCTCGATGCGCCGGTAAAGCGCGTGGCGGCGACCGATACTTTCGTTGCCTATCAGCCGATTCTGGAGGATGCCATTCTGCCGCAGTCTAGCGATTTGTTCCGGGCGATGAAGGAGCTGGCGGAGTTTTGAAGCACGTGCGGCAGCAACTAGCTCAAGACGATCAGGCTCTTCGCTTTGTTACGAAGTGCCTGATCGAAGGTGACCAGCCTTAAGCCGGATACGGCAGCAAACGCCAGCAGATACGAGTCGGCCCATTCTTTAGGCGCTGGAATTCGGCGTCGGGCGTAGTCGCGGAAAGCCTCTTCCAGCCCATGAGGTTCATCCAGAAAGGCAACGCGCGGATCATCAAGCCACCGGTCGTAGATCTGCCACGCCTCTGCCTGGGTCATGACCTCCGAACCCATCACCGCATGTGTCGTAAGCAGCCGCAGAAGGCTGATTTGTGTGATCCGGCAGAAACAGAGACGCGCGTCCTCGCCCAGAGTCGCGAACCAACGCGCCGCGATGGCATGGTGGGCATGCCGGTCTGACGTGAGGGCGATCCAGACATTGACATCAGGGAAAAGGAATAATCTCGAAGATCTTGTCATTGTCGAGCGCAACCGTCCCCGGTTGCTTGGAGCGGACCAAGGGCAGTGACACCGGGCGGCGTCGGCGTTTGGGGGTCAGCTGTAACTCGATTTCGACGCCGCGAAGAATCAGTTCTTTTACGCTTCGCCCTTCCCCGGCAGCTTTGCTTTTCAGGTCACGATAAAGGGAATCGGGAATGTCCACGGTAGTCCGCACACATTCTTTCTACCATATTTATGGCTGAATGAATACTGGATTGTTTATCCGGCCGGACGAGATTTCCGGCCTCCGCCCTTGCTGAAGTTGAATCCCCAGGGGCCGCCGCCGAAACTCAGCAACGCGAGGGCGATGGCGGCGAGGGCTAGCGGGAATTCGAATCCGTTGGGGCCGGTAAGACCGCTTTTGAAATGCACTTTCCAGATGGCCACTCCCATCTCGATGGCAATGGCTAGCGAGAAGAAGCGGGTGAAGAGTCCGAGGATGACGGCGATCCCGCCGAAGAATTCGGTGCCGGCGGAGAGGTAGGCCAGCCAGCGCGGAAGGCCGAGCGAGGCCACCATATCCATGTGGTGATGGAATCCGCCGAACACTTTGTGATAACCATGCGCGATCAGGATCGCGCCCAGTACGAGCCGCAACACGAGCAGCGCCAGCGGCTGCAGGCGGTTGAGGAAATCCACGTGAACCTCCAGAAGCAGTTCTCAGTTCTCACAAAAGGCTGATCTCTTACGAAACCACGGTCAATAGCGCGCTGGGTGCCCCCTGGGCAGGCTAGTCGAAAGCGAAGAGATTTTACTGGGAACTGGGAACCGAGAACTTTGTCTACCAGCTGGAGTAGGCGGTGCCGTCGCTGGCGGTGCCGCTGGAACCGCTGTGGACGCCGATGATTCCGTCGGTGTCGGTTTGATCTAACGATGTGATCACGCCGTCGGCGGGCTCGGTCACCCAGGTGGTATTGCTGCCGGTGATATCCTCGGGAATTTCGTCGATGTACTTCTGCGACTTCAGATCGTCGAGCGACTGCGGAGCTTTTTGCTTGTCCTGCGTGTATTCGAAGATGAGCTGGTTCAGCGTTTCCAGGTTCTTGCGCAGATTGTCTTCCCGGGCCCGCACCAGGCTGTGGCTGTAGATGGGCATGGCGACGCCGAGCAGGATCAGGATGATGCTGATCACCACCATCATCTCCATCAGGGTGAATCCGCGGTCGCGTCGTGTCGCTGTGCGTTTCATTTCGCGGTTAATGCGTCCAGCTCGAGTAAGGAGAGCCGTCGCTGGAAAGTTCGTCGGAGCCGCTCTGCACGCTGTCGATGCCGGTCTGGTTCGGATCCCAGGCATTTTGCGGATCTTCCTGGATGATCTTCCAGGTGTCGGCGCTGCCGGTGATGTCGTCGGGAATGAACTTGAGGTATCCGGGCACCAGGTCTTCGAGGCGTTGCGGAGCTTGTTTCTTGTCGAGCGAATATTCCTGGATGACTTTGTTGAGCGTGGTCAGATTCTGGTGGAGTTTGGATTCCTTGGCGCGCAGGATGCTCTGGTTGTACATGGGCAGGGCGATCGACAGCAGGATCAGAATCAAGCTGATGACCACCACCATCTCGATCAGGGTGAAACCGCGATGGCTGGCGCTGGAACGGCGGGCTTTGGACCTGACTTTCATCTACCAGTCCTTGTATTTGGTGCCGTCCAAAGCGGTTTGGTCCGACTTGGTGTAGACATCGAACACGTTCTGGCCGCCCCAGGAAGTCGAATCTTTGTCGTCCTGCATGGAGCGCATTCCCCATTCGCCCTTGGTCATGGGATCGACTGGGATTTTGCGGAGAAATTTCAGCTTCTTGCCGGCCACATCCACACCGGTGACGAGAGTGTCGAGATCGGGAGGATAGCCTTCGCTGCCCAGTTTGATCTGGAACGCGCCCAGTTCACTGGCGGATTTGTAGCGATCAATGGCGTCGCGGATCATCCAGAGGTCGTAGCGCAGTTCGTGCTCGCGCTCGCGTGCCACCGCGTTTTTCGCGATGGGAACCGCCATGCCCACCAGGATGGCGAGGATCGCGGTGGCGACGATCAGCTCGATCAGGGTAAAGCCGGTTTGGCGGCGGGCTGGCGCCGACTTTGCCTTCGCTATGTGTATCGACCGATTCATGGCTCCCGCATCTCACGCTAGCTACTGAATTGTGATCGCCGCTTGCGCTCCGCTCATAGCAATGGGCTGCATCGCGGGATCGCGGGCTCCGCCGCGAGTAATGGTCAGCGCCGACTGGCCCGGACCCTTGGCCATAAAGGTGAGCACCATGACCGCGCCTTGTCCGGAAACTCCGCCTGCGCCTGGAGGCCGCGTGGCGGTCACTTGCAGCGTGCCGGTCAACGGATCGTCGCGATGCACTAACGCCACCACCTGACCGTCTTGCGAAAGAAATCCTCCGTTCGAAACAGTGACTACCTGTAATTGACTGGGATCGTAGCTCAATTGCACGGGCACGGAGTACACGTTCTGTCCGCCAGAGAGCACGACGTTCACGGTAAAGGTCGAGCCCTTGGGCTGAGTCAAAGTGGGCGGATCGAACTGGAAAAGTCCCGGCGCTGCCACGGCGGCAGCCTGATTCTGCTGCGTCGGTTTGGGCGCTGGCTGGGTCATAGTCTGAAACGCCTGGCCCGGAACCGTGGGCGTCTGTTGCGCCGCCACCTGTGCCTGCGTCGGGGCCGCCGGAGCGACCTGGGACGATGTGGCCGGGGAGGCTGGAGCCGCGGAAACCGGCGCGGGCGCCGTTACAGGCGCAGACACCTTGCTGTTGTTCCGCCTGAGCGACAGCGCATTGGCCGTGCCCACATCCAGCATATCGGCGCTGCCAGACGGTACTTCAGGCCCGCGGATAATATGCGGGATCAGCACGAAGACGATCTCGTTGGTGGAGTGGTCGCTGGTATCCTGCGCGAACAGATATTTCAGGATGGGGAGCGAGGCCAGTCCCGGAATGCCGCTCAGGGACTTGGTGCGCGAATCCTCCATCATACCGCCGAGCAGGCTGACTTCTCCGTCCTTCAGCCGAATCTCGTTTTCGATTTTGCGCTGGCCGATCACCGGCTGGCTGATGCCGCCAATGTTGACGTAGGAATCCACGGCCGAGACATCCATAGTCAACTTCAACGAAATTTCGCGTCCGGCATGGACCCGCGGCGTGATGTCGATGTTCACGCCGACATCGAGGTATTGAAATTGCGTGTTGGTAAGCGGGCTGACGCCGGCGCCGATGCTGCCAATGCCCGAGGAGAACGAACCGGTCGCGATGGGCACGCGGTCGCCGATCTTGAGCGACGCCTTCTGCCCGTCGAGCGCGCGAATCTGCGGATTCTGGATGATCTTGGTATCGGTGTCGCTCATCAAAGCCGAAGCCGTCGCCGACGGAATGGTGACCTGAAAATCCGTAGCGTTCAGGTTGGCGATGGTATTCAGGCTGAGGCCGTTGGATGAAGAGGAGGAAGAAGTCGAAGACGTGCTGGTAGTGCTGGTCGTGCTGCCCACATTGGGCTGCAACGCCACCGTGACGCTGGTCGGCGGGTTGATGCCCAGGGTGTGCGACTTATCCTTGCTCACCTGCATGACCGCGACCTCGATCAGCACCTCGGGCTTGGCTTTGTCGAGATCGTCCACCAGCTTCTGCGCCAGCGCCACCTGATCGGGCGTGCCGCGCACCACGATGGCTCCCTGCGAGGGCAGCTGCTGAATGCGGCTGACTTCGAGGATGCTGCGCATCGCGTTCACTACATCCTGCAACTCGGTGGGCTGGGAGAGGTTGGAAAGATAAAAAGTTTTGATGACGTTTTGTTCCAGCTCTTTCCGCTTTGCAGGATTGTCTTGCGCGACAAAAATCGTGTTCGGGGTTACCGGACGCCAGAAGGTTTTGGTCTCAAACGAAATAATCTCGAGCGCGTCTTGAAGAGTCACGCCGTTCAACTCGATGCGTACCTGTTTCGGCGTGTAATCGGGATCAAAGAGCACGTTAATGCCGGCCAGCTTGCCCACCGTCTCGTAGATCACGTTGGCTTTCTCGGTAACCTTGAGCGTGATGGGCAGGTTTGAGATCGCCGCCAGTTCCACCGGGCCTTGCGCCGATTCCAGCCTTCTGCGCAAAGGCGTTGGAGCCACCGCCTGCGGTTGCGGAGCCTGCGCCTCCTTCAGCATCTGCTGCGTGCGCTTCATCTCTTGCACCGCGATGAACGATGAAGGGTCGATTTCGACCGCTTTCTGGAATTCCACCAGCGCCTCGTCGAGTTTGCCGTTATCGCGCAGAATCTGGGCGCGGTGCACACGCGACGAGGCCGCGAGGAAGCGGGTGCGCTCGAATGCGGTCCGGTATTTCAGGTCTTTCGGCTTGAGACTGTAGGCCTGCTTGAAATAGTCGTAGGCTTGTTCGTAGTTCTGGCGCGCCTCGGCGTCCTGGCCCTTGTCAAAGGCCGCCTTGGCGGAATCGACGCTCTTGGCAATCACCGGAAGCCCGGGGCAAAGCAGCAGAAGCACCAATAGAGCTGGAGGGATCAGGCGTCTCATCAAGCAGTCCTCATTAAGATTCTCTCTCGCCGGGGCCCACGCCCGTCCAGACTCATCCAAACACCCGAACAAGCCAACTGGCCGGGCCCGAAAGGGCCGCAACCCGGAAAAAAGTCCTGGAAACTCGGATTATAGCATCGCCACGACTGGCACCCGAAGTGATTGGTGGGGCGGTGTTTACACTCATTAGTACCTGACCTTTCAGGTGCAGGCGTCAGGTTTCAGGCATCAGGTCTCGGGAAAGACACTTGGTGGAGCTCCCGGAAGGGATGCGCTGCTTTCTTCTGACATCTGAGACCCAGGACCTGACACCTGCCACTGACACCTGCCTCGTGATACTTTCTTTTCAGTACCATCTTTTCGGCACTATCTTTTCAGCACCATCTTTTCAGCACTATGGCCAAGCAGACGACTCACCAAATCCAGCCCAATCGGGAGAAGAACCCTCGGCGCCAGCCCACCGCCTCGGGGGAGAAGGACGCTGCCGTCAATAGGAACGCGAGCCATAACTACTTCTTGCTAGAAAAATTCGAGGCCGGAGTGGTGCTTGCCGGGACCGAAGTGAAATCGGTTCGGGGCGGGTCGGCCAATCTCAAGGACTCCTACGGCTTGCTCAAGGACGGCGAGCTCTGGCTGCTGAACTGCCACATCGGGCCGTATGATCACGGCAACTCCGCCAATCATGCGGCCTTGCGCACGCGCAAGCTGCTGGTGCACAAAGAAGAAATTCGCAAGCTGATTGGCAAGACCATGCAGAAGGGACTCACGCTGATTCCCACCCGCATGTATTTCAAGAATGGAAAAATCAAAGTCGAGCTGGCGCTGGCTAAGGGCAAACAGCTCTGGGATAAGCGCGAGACCGAACGCCGCCGCACGGCGGACAAGGAAGCCCGCGACGCCATCTCGCGGGGACGGAAATCGTAAGACGGCTGGTGCGCCCGCGCTGCCGGAAATGATGTGCAAGGAATTGCACTGCCCGGCTGGCCGGCTTGCATAGTGCCCTTTCTCAGGACCCCTCAAGTGGACTTTGGCGTGCAAATCTCAGACTGGCTGCGGGAAAGGGCGCAGAGGGGAGAAAAGAGCACGCCTCAGGCGCTGAAGCGCGGACACATTTTTACGACTTAACGGCACGAGTAAACTCGTGCCCTTCCCTTTTCTGGCTTTGCCTTTTCACCGCTTGTTCAGCGACCTGCGGTGGTGGTGCTTAACGTAAAATGCGTCAATTCTCAGGAGAAAACAGTTATACTACGGCGATCTGTAACCTTCCCCTGCGCCGGCATTCGGAATATGACCAGGCACCTGACTCACGCTAGCATTCGACGGATTGCCGCGCCTTTCTCGCTGGCTGCGATCGTGATGCTCCTTTCTTCGCTCTCGGCTTTTGGCGAGGACACGGTGCGGGTGATCCGCGAAGTGCAGCATGATATCTCCGCGCCGCTGGCTGAGCTGGATCGCATGACTCCGGCGCAGCCGCACCGCTTCTCGCCGCGGATGCTGAAAATCCTGCCTACGGCTCCCCCCAATAATGCGCCTGAGTACGATCTGCCCGACCTGGCTTTACAGCAGAACGCGCTGCCTCCGGTGGCCGCGAACCTCGGGATGAATATGGACGGCCTGGGCGCGGCGGAGCATGGATTCTTGCTGGAATACACTCCTCCCGATACCAATGGAGCGGTGGGCGCCACACAATATGTGCAGTGGGTGAACGCGGAGTTTGCCGTGTTCGACAAAGCGACCGGCGCGCTCGTTGCGGGTCCGACGCAAGGCAACGCGCTGTGGGCGGGCTTTGGCGGCGGATGCGAAGAGAACAACGATGGCGATCCCATCGTGCAGTATGACAAGCTGGCCGGGCGCTGGATTTTCACCCAGTTCTCCATCAGCACGCTGCCTTACCTGCAGTGCGTCGCCGTCTCGACTACGAGCGATGCTACCGGCACCTTTAACCGGTACGCCTTCAATTTTGGGGACACGGATTACTCCGACTACCCGAAACTAGGCGTGTGGCCTGACGCTTATTACATGTCGTTCAACGTCTTTCTGGACGGCACCGACTTTGCCGGCGCTAACGCCTGCGCCCTCGACCGCAACGCGATGCTGGCCGGAAATAGCGCCAGCATTATCTGCTTTCAGCAGCCTTACACGGTGGCCAGCTTATTGCCTTCCGACATGGACGGGACCATTCCGCCGGCCGCGGGTGAACCGGCTTTTTTCATGAATTTCGGCAAGGACGTAATCGAGCTGTGGGCGTTTCACGTGGACTTCACCACGCCGGCGAACTCGACCTTCACCGGGCCGACGGTTCTTCCGGTGGCGTCGTTCACCCCGCTCTGCCTGCACTCCTGCGTGAAGCAGCCGGGGACGACGCAGCTGCTGGATGCGCTCGGCGACCGTGCGATGTATCGGCTGGCTTATCGCCAGTTTCCTGATGGAGTTGAATCGCTGGTCTTCAACCATTCCATTACCAGCGGCCTGCGCTGGTACGAAGTGCGCAGTCCGAATGGAACGCCGACCGTGTTCCAGCAGGGGACGTTCAAACCCAACTCGAATACGCGGTGGATGGGCAGCATGGCCATGGATCAGGCGGGCGATATGGCGGTTGGGTACAGCCTTTCCAGCACTTCCGTCTATCCCTCGATTTACTTTACGGGACGGGTTGCTACCGATACGGCTGGCAGCATGGAAGGCGAACAGCTCATCGTAAGCGGATCGGGTTCGCAGACCGGAGGGCAGAACCGCTGGGGAGACTACAGCGCTATGAGCGTCGATCCGGCGGACGACTGCACGTTCTGGTATACGCAGGAGTATATCGAGTCGACTGGCAGCTTCAACTGGAACACTCGCATATCGAATTTCATCTTTCCCAACTGCGGCAGCAGCGGCGCAACTGCGACGACCTCGGCCACGAAGCTCGCTTTCCCCTCGACGCCGCTGGGCCAGACCAGTTCCCTGCCGGTGACGCTGAGCAATAACGGAACGGCGACGCTCAATCTTTCGAACATTGCGATTACCGGCAATTACGCGATTCAGTCCAATACCTGCGGCTTGCAGCTCGGCGCTGGCAACGAGTGCACCGTCACGGTGGTATTTACTCCGACGGTGAAAGGTGCGAATGCGGGTATTTTGCAATTTACGGACAATGCTCCCACGAATCCGCAGAAGGTGACTTTGAGCGGGACGGGACTGTCGATCGCGCTCTCGCCCGCTACCTTGAATTTCGGCTCCGAAACGGTGGGGCAGGCGACGGCGCCGCAGCTGGTGACGATTTCGAATGTGAGCGCGGTTACGGTGAATCTCACGGCCATCAACATTGCGGTCACGCCTGCCGACTACACGATCTCCGCCAACACGTGCGGCGCGACGCTTGCCAACGGGACTAGTTGCTCGCTCAACGTTTCGTTCAATCCCACCAAGAAGGGCACGCGCAACGGCAAGCTCAACGTGGCCAACAACGGCGGCGGGACGGCAACCGCCATCCTGACGGGCACGGGGACCGTGAACTAAGAGCGCTCCCGCCCCGCAGAGTTGCGCGTACCCCCTTCAACCGTGGATACTGGACATACTCCATCATGAAAACGAACCTCTCTTCCTCTGCCCCGTCGCTACTGGAAACCGATTGCCTGGTCGCTGTGGTGCTGGACCGCGGCGAAAAAGACAAGCCCGCGCCCTCGGTCGAGTGCGCTGACGCGGCTGTGCGCGATGCTGCCAAAGAGGTGATCGCCAGCGGCGAAGTCACGGGCAAGAGCTTCGAAACCACGCTCTTGCATAACCCTGCCGGATTGAAGGCGAAACGCCTGCTCTTGATCGGCGGCGGCAAGGCGGGAAAGTTTTCCGCGGCGGAGTTGCGCAAGATTGCGGGCACGGCGGTGCGGACGCTGAAAGGCAAGAGCGTCCACAGCTTTGCGTTTGTTCTTGGCGGAGTTACGTCTGCTTTTGATGGTGTCCGCGCCATTGTGGAAGGCGCGACCATTGGCGACTTCGATCCGGGCTATTACAAGAGCGATCGCAAGGGTAAGGATAAGGACAAAGAGAGAATCGACTCGCTGACCATTGTCGTGGAAGGCGACAGTAAAGCCCTTGAGAGCGCGCTGCATGCCGGCCGCATCGTCGGCGAGTCGCAGAACTTCACGCGCGACCTGGTCAATGAGCCTTCGAATCTGATGACCCCGACCATCCTAGCCGAGCGCGCGAAGAAGATGGCGGCTGAGGTTGGGCTGAAGTGCGAGGTCTACGGCGCGGACAAGATCAAAGAACTGAAGATGGGAGCGTTCTGGGGAGTCGCGCAGGGATCGGACGAACCTCCGGCGCTGATCGTGTTGCGCTATGAACCGGCAGACGCGGCCAAGGACGTACACCTTGGGTTGGTGGGCAAAGGCGTCACGTTTGACACCGGCGGCATTTCGATCAAGCCCGCGGACGGCATGGAGAAAATGAAATACGACATGGCCGGAGCCGCGACCATGATCGGCGCCATGCGCGCCATCGCGCTGTTGCAGCCGAAAGTGAAGGTTACGGCCGTTGTCCTGGCCACGGAGAATATGCCGTCCGGCAAGGCGCAAAAGCCGGGAGACGTGCAGATTGCCATGTCGGGCAAGTCGATTGAAATTATCAATACCGATGCTGAGGGACGGCTCATCCTGGCGGACGGGCTCTGCTATGCTCGCCAGCTCGGTTGTACACATTTGGTCGACGCCGCGACCCTGACCGGAGCGATAGTCGTGGCCCTCGGCTACGTGAATGCCGGAATCTTTGCTAGCACCGACGATCTGTATGAGCGCTTTGCCACGGCCAACCAGCAGGCGGGTGAGAAGATGTGGCGGATGCCGCTGGATGATGAATACAAGGAACTGATCAAATCGAACATCGCCGACATGGTCAACGCCGGAAGCCGTTACGGTGGCGCCATCTTCGCGGCTATGTTCCTGAAGGAATTCGCGGAAGATACGCCCTGGATTCATCTCGACATCGCGGGCACGGCCTGGATGGAAGAGAACAAGCCGTGGATTGCTAAAGGTCCGTCGGGAATTGCGCTGCGGAGTCTGGTGGAGTTTGTACGGGGATGGAGCGCGTAGGAAACCGCAGGTCTCAGGTATCAGGTCTTAGGTTTCAGCAAGACCAAGTCACCGCCTGGCAAGGCTTCTCTGAGACCAGAGCCCTGGTCTATGGATCTCCCCCAGAAAATCCGCAGCCTGCCCACTTCCCCTGGCGTTTATCTTTACAAGAACGCCGAGGGCGAAGTCATCTACGTTGGCAAGGCGAAGAACCTGCGCTCGCGCGTTTCTTCTTATTTCCACGAAGGGCGTTGGGAGGATGCGAAGACCGGCACACTGGTGCGCGAGGCTGTCGACGTTGACTACATCGTCGTGGCTAATAACAAGGAAGCGCTGGCGCTTGAGAATCACCTGATCAAGCAGAAGAAGCCGCGCTTTAACATCCTGCTGCGCGACGACAAAACTTACCCTTATGTGAAGCTGACTCTGGCCGAGCGCTTTCCGCGCGTGTATGTCACGCGGCGCTTGCGCAAGGATGGCAGCGCTTACTTCGGGCCGTACTTCCCTGCCAACCTTGCTTATCGCATTGTCGATCTCATTCATCGCCACTTCATGGTCCCGTCTTGCAAGGTGGATCTGACGCGCAATCATCCGCGGCCTTGTTTGCAGTACTACATCAAGCGCTGCCTTGGTCCTTGCGTAACGGAACTGACTACGTCCGAGATTTACGGCGAGGCGGTGCGCGACGTTAAGCTTTTTCTTGAAGGGCGACAGACCGACCTGGTCAAGTCTCTACGCGAGCGCATGGCGGAAACCGCCGAGGCGCAGGAGTTTGAGCGCGCCGCGCGGTATCGCGACTTGATCTCCACCGTCGAGCAGTTGCAGGAGAAGCAGCGCATTGCCTCCGCCGAGGGCGACGACGCCGACGTTTTTGGCTATCACTACGAGAATCAGATGCTGGCGGTGAACCTTTTCCATATGCGCGGTGGGAAGGTTTTGGATCGGCGGGAATTTTTCTGGGAGGACTTGCCGGAATTCGCCGCACTGACAAACGAACATGACAGTGGCGCGACGGGCGTCACCGACCGTTCCGCGGCCGATGAATTTCATCCCGGAGAATTTTTCTCCGCTCTGCTGAAACAGCTCTATCTTGGCCAGCCTTATGTTCCGCGCAACATTTATGTTCCGGTTGATTTCGAAGATCGCGAAGAGCTTGAGGAGGCGCTGAGCGAACAGCTCGCGGGCGAGGGGACGCGCGCCACACGGGTTCATATCACCGTTCCGCAGCGCGGAGAGAAACGCGAGCTTATCGATCTCTCTGGCACCAACGCCAAGCAGTCTTACGATCAGCGGTTCCGCGTGCTGAAGCCTAACGCCAAGGCTATTCAGGAAGCGCTGCAAGAGGCCTTATCCCTACCCGACGCGCCTAAGCGCATCGAGTGTTTCGACATTTCGCATATTCAGGGAGCGGAGACTGTGGCCTCGATGGTGGTGTGGGAAGACGGCAAGATGAAGAAGTCCGACTACCGCAAGTTCATCATTAAGACGGTCGAGGGCGTGGATGACTTCGCCTCCATGCGCGAGGTGGTGACGCGGCGCTATCAACGGCAGCAGCAGGAGAAGAAAAACATGCCCAGCCTCGTGCTGATCGACGGAGGATTGGGGCAGTTGCACGCTGCCGCGCAGGCGCTGGAGGCTCTCGAAATTATTAACCAGCCGCTGGCGTCGATTGCCAAGCGCGAGGAGATCATCTACGTCTATGGACAGGAAGACGACCCCGTGGTGCTGGACCATCATTCTCCGGTGTTGCATCTGGTGCAGATGATCCGCGATGAAGCGCATCGCTTTGCCGTGACCTTCCATCGCAAGCGGCGGCAGATTCGCGACCGGGCTACCGAGTTGCGAGAAATTCCCGGCGTGGGCGAATCAACTACCCGCCGGCTGCTGGAACATTTTGGCAGCTTGCAGGCGGTGAAGCAGGCGGACGTGGCGGCGCTTTCCGCAGTGGTTACGAAATCGCAGGCTGAAGCCATTCTTGAACATTTTCGGAAGACGGCTTCCAGCGTTTAGCTTTTGGCTCTTAGCTCTTGGCTCTTGCTTATAGCTCACAGACAAGCGGCTGGCGTAGGGGCTACAATTTCTTCCGTAGCTCGTGATCGCAATCGAGCGGGAGGTCTCCATGCCCGTGTATGACTACGTTTGCCACGATTGTCACGAAACCTTCGAATTGATTCTCACCCTGAAAGAACACGAAGCCGACGCGAAGTGTCCCAAGTGCGGCAGCAAGGACGTGGAACAGGAAGCCACCGCGTTCTACGCCGTGACTGGGAAGAAGAGTTAGGCACCGGACGAGGCTAAAGAAACACTTAGCGGCGCCACCTTGCGACTGTCGACGAGCGCCCGCATAAAAGAGGTGTGTCCTAGCCGGACGCGACCGTGGGTCCCACCCCTTCGACTCCGCTCAGGGCAGGCTTTGCGCAAAAAACCCGCAAGGATGGGGTACCCTCAGTTCTCAAGACACCTTATATTTCTCAGGCAGCCTAACGGCCTTCGATTAGTTTCGTTGCGCGAAACGACTTCACGACGATCTGGTTGGGTTGCATGCCTACGGGAATGATGGTCAGCAAGGAATATTCCGAGGGCTCGAATTTTTTCTTGGGCTGGCGCTTTTGAATTACGGCCAGGTCTCCGGAGCCGGAGTCGAGGACTAGCAGATAGTTCTGGCTCTGCGAAAGAGCTAGGGCGTCGGGATGCGTTCCGACCGGCAGGTATGCGACGATCTTGCCCAGGTCGATGTCGTAGACGGCGATGTTGTTCGATCCGAAGTTGGCGATGTAGAGGCGCGAATTGTCTAGCGAAACCACACCCCGCGTGGGCTGCGCTCCGATGAGATAGCTGCCGGAAACTTCGTTGGCCGTGGTCTCGATGATGGAGATGCTGCCGGCCTCGAAATTGAAAGCGATCAGTTCTCCGCCGTCGGGTTTGAGCGCCAGGCTGACGGGAGATTTCCCGACATCGAGCAGCGCCAGCAGTTTGTCGCTCTGAGTCTCGTTATCCGGCGTTCCGTTTTTCTGCGCTTCTTTCTCCCGGGTTTCATTCTTAAGGGCGATGCTGGCGACCTGGCCCGATCCGGAACAGGAAACGAAGGCTTTGCTGGAATCAGGAAGAATGGCGATGTCCTCGGGCTGCAGGCAAATGTTGATGGCCGCGCGCACGGCCAGGCGCGCCGTATCGATGATGGAAACGGAATTATCGGCGCGGTTGCTGACGACCACGGTCGATCCATCGGGCGAAACGCGCGCCAGTCCTGGACTTCCTCCGACCGGAAGCGTCGCCACAACGGCGCGTTGGTCGAGATCGAGAACCGAAACATTGTTGGAACCGGAGTTGGCTACGTAGGCGCGGCGTCCGTCGGGTGAGACGTCGATGAAGAAGGGACGGCCGTAGACTCCGATGGTGGCGACGACTTTGTTTTGCTCGGCGTCGATCACGCTGATGTTCGAGGAGCCAGTGTTAACGACATACACTTCATTGCGCTTGGGATTGGCGGTGATGCCCGTGGGGTCGGACCCGACCTGAAGCGTCCGCACGGGGCGAAAGCTGCGCAGGTCGATGACCGTGACCGTGTTGCTCTTGCCGTTCGATATGTACGCGTATTCGCGATAGAGCGGGCCGTAGCCGGGGAGCGCGCGCTCGTGAAAGTAGTACCAGCCGGCGGCCAGAACTAGCGGGATTACGACGGCGATGAAGAGAACTTTTCGCATCAATCCGCGGAGGTCGTTGCTTCGGCAGAAACGCGATTGGACGCTGGTATGGTTCGTCCCAGCACCGCTGCAATCTGCCGGACCTGCACCATGAGCGCGTCAAACTGATCGGGGTAGAGGGATTGCATGCCATCCGACAACGCGCGGTCGGGATCGTGGTGGACTTCGACGATCAGGCCGTCGGCTCCGACGGCGACGGCGGCGCGGGAGAGTGGCGTGACTTTGTTGCGCTTGCCGGTGCCGTGGCTGGGATCGACGACGATGGGCAAATGGCTCAGGCGCTGCACGGCGGGGACGATGCTTAGGTCTAGCGTGTTGCGGGTGTGATCGGCGAAGGTGCGGACTCCGCGCTCGCAGAGGACGATGTTGTAATTGCCTTCGCTCATGATGTACTCGGCGGCCATGAGGAATTCTTCGAGCGTTGCCGAGATTCCGCGCTTCAGCAGAACGGGCTTGCGGGCCCGTCCGGCGCGCTTGAGCAGAGAGAAGTTCTGCATGTTGCGGGCGCCGATCTGGATTACATCGGCATATTCGTCGACCAGGGCGAGCGATTCGTAGTCTACGGCTTCGGTGACGATGAGCAGTCCGAAACGGTTGCGGATTTCGGCCATGATCTTCAGGCCTTCTTCGCCCATGCCTTGAAAAGAATATGGCGAGGTGCGGGGCTTGTAGGCGCCGCCGCGAAAGAACTGGGCTCCAGCACGGGCTACGCGCTCGGCGATGATGAAGGCCTGTTCGCGGCTCTCGATGCCGCAGGGGCCGGCGATGATGGCCAGGTCGGGGCCTCCGATGGTGGCGGAGGAGTTGGGGAACTTGATGACCGTGTTATCGGGCTTGGTGTCGCGGCTGACCAACTTGTAGGGCTTGGAGACGCGGATAACTTCCTGCACGCCGGGCATTTCTTCGAGCGATCCGGAGTCGACTTCGCCCTTGTTGCCGGTGATGCCGATGGCGGTGCGTTGCGCTCCGGGCATGGAGTGGGCGCGGTATCCGAGGGCTTCGATTTTCTGGCAAACGGCGCGAACCTGCTCTTCGGTGGCCTGCGCCCGCATGACGACTAGCATAGGGAACTCCGAAAGATTAAGTTTAGCGGCTGGGGTGGAATGGGGCAAACGGCGGGGGGATGCACTTACAGCTTGGGGTCCGAAAGCGTCGCTTCTAATGCCATGGAGGTACGGCGAGCGGGAGAAGATCTGGTAACCAGGGGAATTTGAGTTAGCAACTCGGGCTCGCTTGGCGGGGCGGCTTGATTCAGAACGGGGGCTTGCTCGATGCACTCGCGTATTTCCTGAACGCGAGACGTGACAATTGGGGTGGGATACTGCGGATGACAAAATTCCAGGTGCATTCCGCGGCCTACGAAATGCTGCTTGAGCATCGAGCCGCCCCAGGTCGATCCGGCGATGGCGACCAGGGTCGGCTCGGGGCAATACTCGGGATGGCCAGAGATCAGCGCCTGGTTTTCTCCGAGCATCACGGCCGTGTAGCAACGGTGCTGCGTCTGGATCTGCAGTACGCTGTACGGCTGCAATTGGTCCAGGAACACGCCACCCTCGATCTCCGACGCGATCAGGTTGCGGTTTACTTCATCGCTCAGATTGGGATGTGGCGTAAACAATAGTATGCCTCGCGCCAGTGCAAAATGGCTTCCTGCAGCCGTTGGAACAGTCCCCACCTTGTGGGGCTATGGTAGGCGCTGGACCCAGGGAAGTCAAAAACAAAGGTAATGGCCCTGTCCCCTAGGGTAATGGGCGTCCGCCTGCTGTAAAATTAACGATCACCCGTTAACGATCACTCATTACGGAACTATCTTTACCGAACGATCCTTAATCTATGCCACAGGAAGACAAAGCCGTCCCCGCCCCACGCGACGAGCGTTACGACGCACAGCGCATCGAGCAAAAGTGGACTGAGCGCTGGCAGGCCGATGCCACGCTCTACGTCGCCGAGGCCCATTCCACCAAACCGAAGTACTACGTTCTGGAGATGCTTCCCTACCCTTCGGGTGCGCTGCACATGGGACACGTCCGCAATTATTCGATTGGCGACGCGCTGGCCCGCTACATGTGGATGAACGGCTACAACGTGCTGCATCCCATGGGCTGGGATTCGTTCGGGCTGCCGGCGGAGAATGCGGCCATCAAGAACAACACTCCACCGAAGGAGTGGACGCTGGCGAACATCGCGGCGATGAAGGTGCAGATGAAGCGCCTCGGGTTCGCCTATGACTGGTCGCGCGAGGTTACGACTTGTCTGCCGGATTATTACCGCTGGAATCAGTGGTTTTTTCTGAAGCTCTACGAGTCGGGATTGGCGTATCGCAAGAAGAGCAAGGTGAACTGGTGTCCGCAGTGCGCTACGGTGCTGGCGAACGAGCAGGTTGTCGGTGGGATGTGCTGGCGGCATGAAGATACTCCGGTGGAGCAGCACGAGCTGGAGCAGTGGTTCCTGAAGATCACGAAATATGCGGACGAATTGCTGCGCGATCTGGAGAAACTCGCGGGGTGGCCGGAGAAAGTCCGGATCATGCAGCAGAACTGGATTGGACGCAGCGAGGGCACGCTGGTCGATTTCGATTTGGGCGGAACGGTGGGGCCGGCGGGATCGACGATCACGGTGTTCACTACGCGCGTCGACACGATCTATGGAGCGACTTCGGTGCAGTTGGCACCCGAGCATCCCATCGTCACCGATATGATTGCGCGCAATGCCGAACTGCGCGCGCAAGTGGAAGGGCTGATCGCCGAGCAGCGCCGCGCGAAAGAAGCGGGAGATATTGGCAACATTGAGAAGCACGGCGTGTTTACCGGGCGTTATGCGAAGAATCCGTATAACGGCGAAGCTGTGCCGGTGTGGGTGGCCAACTATATTCTGATGGACTACGGCACGGGCGCGATCATGAGCGTTCCGGCACACGATGAGCGGGATTACGAATTCGCGCAGAAGTACCAATTGGAGATCCGGCTGGTGATTTTGCCGCAGTCGAGTGATCCGGAAGAAACGATGGCGGAACCGGCACTGCCCTTCACAACCGAGGACGGCTTTCTGGTGAACTCGGGCGAATTCAGCGGGCTGAGCTGCGAAGAAGCGATTGCGAAGATGTCGGCGCGCGCTGAGGAAAAAGGCTTTGGCAAGGCTACGGTTACGTTCCGCATAAAGGATTGGGGAATTTCGCGGCAGCGCTACTGGGGCACGCCGATCCCGATGGTGTATTGCGATAAGGATGGTGTAGTACCGGTGGCGGAGAAAGACTTGCCGGTGATTCTGCCCGAGGATGTGAAGGTGACGCTGGCAGGCGGATCGCCGCTGGGCAACGTGCCGTCGTTTCTGCATACGACTTGTCCGAAGTGCGGCGGGCCGGCGCGGCGCGAGACCGACACTATGGATACGTTCGTCGATTCGTCGTGGTATTTCTACCGCTACGCCGACGCGAAGAATGACAAGGCTCCGTTTGATTCGGCGACGATCGCCTACTGGTTTCCGATCGATCAATATATTGGCGGTGTGGAGCATGCGATTCTCCACCTTATTTATTCGCGCTTCTGGACGAAGTTCATGCGCGATATGGGACTGGTGAAAAACGACGAACCGGTGCAGCGCTTGTTCACGCAGGGGATGGTGATCAAGGACGGCGCGAAGATGTCGAAGAATTTGGGGAACGTGGTGTCTCCGGATGAAATGGTGGCGCGCTACGGGGCGGATGCGGCGCGGCTGTACAGCTTGTTTGCGGCGCCTCCGGATCGCGATTTGGATTGGCAGGACACGGGGATTGAGGGAATTCAGCGATTTTTGGGGCGCGTGTACCGGTTCTATTTGCGGAATCCAGTAGCGCCGGAATCTGGCGCGGCGCCGGAGACGGCTTTGCAGCCCGAGGCTCGCGCGCTTCAGCGCAAGCTGCACCAGACCATCAAGCGCGTCAGTCACGACTTCCAGGGGCGATGGCACTTCAACACCTGCATCGCGGCCATCATGGAACTGGTCAACGAAATCTATAGCGCGGAGGAGGCGATTGCCGCCGGACGCGTTCCCGCATCGCTGGTCGGCGAGGTGCAGCGCAACATGGCTTTGCTGCTGGCTCCGATGGCTCCTTATCTGGCGCATGAGTTGTGGGAGATGGCCGGCGAGACTAGCAATCTGCTGAAAGCTCCGTGGCCGAAGTACGATGCGGCGCTGGCGGCGGAGGACGAGATCGAGATTCCGGTGCAGGTCAACGGGAAGCTGCGCGGGCTTGTGGTTGTGCCGGCAGCGGCTAACGAAGATCAAATCAAAGAAACTGCGCTGGCCGACGAAAAGGTGCGCGCTGCGCTTGCGGGCAAGCAAGTGGTGAAGGTCATTGTTGTGCCGAAGAAGCTGGTGAATATTGTGGTCAAGTAACGTCATTGAGACATTGAATCATTTCGTCATTGAAGCATTGGAATCACTTGATGTGGTGGTCATTGATTCAATGTCTCAATGCCGAAATGATTCAATGCCTCAATAATTGAATGACTAAATGATCCCAATCTGAGAAACTCATCCGTGGAAACCCAATCCATCGTTGTCCTCGACTTTGGCGCGCAGTATTCGCAGCTGATTGCGCGCCGCATCCGCGAACAGAAAATCTTTTCGGTCGTGCTGCCGTTTAATGCCAGCCGGGAAGAAATTCGCAGCTACTCTCCGGTGGGGATCATTCTGTCGGGCGGGCCATCTTCCGTATACGACAAAGACGCGCCTCTGGCCGACAAGAGCGTCTTCGAGCTGGGCATTCCGGTGCTTGGCATCTGCTACGGGCTGCAGTTCATGGTGTACGCGCTGGGCGGGAAAGTGCGACCAGCCGCGAAGCGCGAGTACGGGCACGCTCAGGTGGAGATCCAGCACGCAGACTCGCAGCTTTTTCAGGGGCTGCCTCACGAGCTTGCGGTCTGGATGTCGCATGGCGACTCGGCGGAGGAACTGCCTCCGGGCTTTCGGCTGACGGCGAAGACTCCTCATGCGGTTGCCGCGATTGAGAATGCCGAACGAAGAATGTGGGCAGTGCAGTTTCATCCTGAGGTACATCACACGCCGCTGGGGTCGGATATTTTGCGCAACTTCGCGGTGAATATCTGCGGGGCGAAAGCTTCTTGGACGCCGCAACATTTTATTGACGCGACCGTCGCTCAGGTTCGGCAGCAAGTGGGCAACGGGCGGGCGATCTGCGCGCTTTCGGGCGGAGTCGATTCTTCCGTCGCGGCGGTGCTGGTGGATCGGGCCCTCCGCAACGACTCGGGCGATGCTTCCGGGAAATCGCGGCTGACTTGCGTGTTCGTCAACAATGGCGTGCTGCGCAAGAACGAGTTCGAGAAAGTGCAGCAGAACCTGCGCGACAATCTTGGACTCCACCTGGTCGCGGTCGATGCCACCGATCGTTTCATGAAGAAACTGGCGGGCGTCAGCGATCCGGAGACTAAGCGCAAGATCATTGGCAACGAATTCATCGAGGTGTTCGACGACGAGGCGCATCGCATTCTGCAAGAGGAAGGTCATGTCGAGTGGCTGGTGCAGGGGACGCTCTATCCTGACGTGATCGAATCGCGCTCGGTGCGCGGGCCGTCGCAGGTGATCAAGTCGCATCACAACGTGGGCGGATTGCCAGAGAAGATGAAGCTCAAGCTGATCGAGCCGCTGAAGGATTTGTTCAAAGATGAAGTGCGGCGGATTGGGCGCGATCTTGGCATGCCGGAAGAGATTTTGCAGCGGCAGCCGTTTCCTGGTCCGGGGCTGGCGGTTAGGATTTTGGGAGAAGTAAATAAAGAACGCGCCGACTTGCTGCGCGAGTGCGACGAGATTGTCGTGGGCGAGATCAAGAAGGCTGGGCTGTATCAGAAGATCTGGCAGTCGTTCGCTGTGCTCTTGCCGGTGATGTCGGTCGGCGTGATGGGAGATCAGCGGACTTACGCTTATACGTGCGCGGTCCGAGCGGTGCACTCGGAAGATGGCATGACGGCGGATTGGGTTCCTCTGCCTTATGAGGTGCTGAAGACGATTTCGAATCGGATTGTGAATGAAGTGCGTGGGGTGAATCGGGTGGTTTATGACATTACTTCTAAGCCTCCGGGGACGATTGAATGGGAGTGAGTTTTCCTCGAAATATACCTCTCGATGCGGGCACACGGTTTCAGCGATTCACCGAGGCCTTTTCTCCAGTTAGTTATTAAGTCGAACGTATGTGGTCAACGAATGCGAAGTTTTCGTGGACTTTGTCATAGTTCTGTCCACTTGCAGAACATCTCCATCCCCTATTAGAGTCCAGACGGTTTTCTGAGGGAGCTCGCTTCCGTCCTCGTGCTCAATGATGTCGAAAACCAGGGCGTTGCCGTCCCAACGAACGGCTGAGCGGAATTGGTCGCCGTCGAGACCGGTGTAGCTAGTTTCCGGACCGCCAATCTCATACTTCACTTCGAGATTCCTGGTCCCTTTGGAACTGGTAACTACGGTTTTCACCCGCAGGTTTCGGCCATTCTGTTCGATTTCGAGATGGCGCTGCATCCCGGAGCTTGTCTTGTCTTGGGTTGTCTTCTCTTGCCGTTGTTCGGTCCAATGCCCGGTGAAATCAGGCAGGGACTGCGCGCTGACGAAACTGGCGAGAAACAGAAGAATAAATGCACTCAGACTTCGCACGGAAACCTCCTGTGGTCGCGAACAACGACAGGTGAACCGCTTTTCTTTCGGTGAATTTGTTTACCTCGCGCAAGTCCCCAACTCCGAGGGGACCTGCGCGGGTCGTTGGATCTCCTAGCTGGATCTTCTAGCCAGATCTCCTAGAAAGAAAATCTCAACGCGAGCTGAATCTCGCGCGGAGTGCCCGAGCCCACCGGGGTGATCGGGTTTACGATTGCCGTGTTCAAGTTCACTGTATTGATGATGCTGCCAAAGCCGTTGGTGTTCGCCGGGTTGAAGGTGGACTGCGGCTGACCTAACTGCGGGTGATTGAAGATGTTGAAGAATTCAGCGCGGAACTGCATCCCTACGCGCTCCGTTAGCGGAATGTGTTTCGCCAAACCCATGTCGATCTGCCAGGTGCCCGGTCCGCGCAGGAGATCGCGCGGCGCGGTGCCGAATTCCCCAGCCGGGGTCGCAAACGCCGCTGGATTGATCCACTCAGCGATGGTTCTGCCTCCTGGCGGAGTGAGAGAAACGCCCGGAACCAGATCGGGACGCTCGGTGCCGGAGGCCCCGTCCGGCGCGGTATAACTGCTGGGCATCAGCACATTCACCGGGAAGCCGGTGCGAGCCAAAGCGGTGGTCGTCAGTTCCCAGTTGCCGGCGATAGCGTTTGCAATCCTGCCATCATGCAGCAGCGGCTTGCCCTGCCCGAAGGGTAGTTGGTAGACCGCATTGGCGTTGAACACATGGCGGGCATCCCAAGCGCCGCTGGCGGTTTCACAGGCTTGGCACAACGGATTCTGCGGCGATATTTCATCGCCATCGCCGCTGCCGTTGGAGCCGTTGTCGATCTCGTGCGACCAGGTGTAATTGGCCGCCACCAGAAGGCCGTGGGAGAATGAACGCCGCAACCCCACCGAGAGACCGTTGTACGTGCTCATGCCCACTGAGCCGCGCCAGCCAATGGCCGGAGCAAAGGCTGGATATTGCGCATTCCCCGTCGCCGGATCGATCAGGTTTACGACGTTGGTTTCGAGCAGATGCACGCCGTGACTGCCCAGGTAGGAGAACGTGCTTATGAAGTTCGCAGGGAGCTCCTGCTGCACCGAGAGGCTCCACTGCTCCACATAGGAGTCCTTGCGGTTCCGTTGTTCGGCGTTCGGCGAGAGGGTTCCGGGGTTGGTAAAGTCGATCGGATACGAACCGCCTTTCACCGCATAGGAAGGCACTTCGTTTTTGGCGGGCAGATTCTGATCGTCCAACTGTCCGTCTTCGTGGTAAGTGCCGAATCCGCCTCGAATCACCGTCTGATCGCCCTTCCGTGGTGACCAGGCAAAGCCCACGCGGGGATCGAAATCGCCGTAGTTCTGCTGCCCGAAGCTGGCGCCTAAGCCGCAGAATCCCTGCGCCCCGCAGGTGGAGAAATCGAATGGGTTAGCCAGGCCGTTCGCCTCGTTGAAGAGGTCGAAGACGGTATAGCGGACGCCCAGGTTCAGGGTGAGGTTAGGCAGCCATTTGTACTCGTCCTGCGCGTAGCCGAAGTAATCGTTCTTGCGCAAGTGATTGACCGGTAAGGCGCCAGTCAGGGTGGCTTTTTTCACATCATTCGCCGCCAGGTCCTCAATCGTGGAAAACGTGATTTTTCCGTGTTCTCCGTATTCCTGATTCAACTGAATGCGGCGGACCTCAGATCCAAACTTGAAGGTGTGCCGGCCGTGAATCCAAGTCAGGTTGTCGATCCCAGAAAATGAATTACCCACGTAAATGCTGTCGTAATTGTAGTTCTGGGTGATGAATCCCGGTCCCGGACCGGTGGAGACCGCAATCTGATAAAGAAGGCCGGTTTTATTGATGTTGTAACTGTTGGAGGTGGCGCGATTGAAGCCAAACTTGGCCTCATTCACCAGGTTGGGATTGAAGATGTGCAGCAATTCGAGCGCGCCGTTGACCGGCGTGGACACCCTCTGGTCCAAGTCCGTTGCAGCAGCTGAAAGCGGCTGCGTATCGACGGACCGGTCGTAATTGAAGCGCATGAAGCCCGTGGTCTTGGCCGAGAAATGCTGGTCGAGACGCAGCATCACCGAACTCTCGTTGACCACCTGAGTGCAGGAACAGGTCAGCAGGTCATAGTCCAGGTAGTGTGGGTCGTTGGGGTCGGTGATCGGCGTCCATGGTGTAAGAAACGCCCTTGGACCTGCTCCCGGGTAGGCGTTGAGGATCGGGTAGACCGGCGACGAGGTCGGAACCGTTGCCAGAAGCGATGCGCTCGGCACGTCCCCGCTCACCGGATAGCCCCAGCGTTGCCGGTAGGCTTCCGAAGAGAGGAAGAAGAACGTCTTATCCCGCCTGATGGGCCCGCCCACCGATCCACCGAATTGATTCAAACGAAGCGGTTGCTGCGTTTCGCCGTTGGAAGCCCATTGCGGCACGTCCGCGTCAAAAACGTTGTTGCGCAAGTACTCGAAGAGACTCCCGTGGAAGCGGTTTGTGCCCGAAGGCGAGGTGACATCCAGTTGTGGACCGCCGGTAGCGCCTTCCTCGGCGGATGCCGTCAGCGAATCGACGCGGAACTCCTGGATCGCGTCCAGCGGAATCGCCAGCCGCACCCAGGGCCGCTGCGTCTGATTCACGACGTTGGTTGCGTCCACCCCGTCGTAGGTCCAGTTGCTGTCGTCGAGGCCCCGTCCGGCGAACCGAATCGACCGCTGGTTGCCGCCGCCGGTGTCAATCGCACCGGGGACGTAGGCCGTCAGCAAGGCCCAGTCGCGGCCGTTCAGCGGCAATTCATTCGCTTGCTCTTTCTCGATCAGACCGGTCACCGCACTGGTGTTGCGGTCGATCAGCGCCGAACTGGCGGGCACTTCCACGCGTTCGTCTCGCCCGGAAACTGGCAGAGTCACATCGAGCGTTCGCGTGCGTCCGATGACCTCCTCGACATCAACAAAGGTGAGCGACTTGAACCCCTCGTGCTCGAACGTGATCGTGTAGACCCCCACCGGCAGTTCGGGAATGTCATAGGTTCCGCTGCTTGAGGACGTGGTTTCCCGTCGCAGTCCGGTAGCGCCCTGCACCGCAGTGATATGGGCCTGCGGCAGAACGCGCCCTGAGGGGTCAGTCACTGAGCCATTCAATCCCGCTCGATCCACTTGTGCCAGCGACAAGGTCACAAGGCACAGGATGATGCCAACAAGACATAAGAGTTGACCGGCTTTCCCAAGAAGTTTCCGGGTGCGCAGACGGAATGTGTGAGTGGTTGAGAGCGAATTCGTGAGAAAGAACCCGGTAGAGTGCTTGCGTAGTTTCATTGCTGGTGTCCTTAGCGTATGAATTTAAGCAGGTCGCCTGAAGTGATGAATGGAGAGGCACGTCAAATCAACAACGCCATCGACGCTGGCCACGACCGCTGAATAACTCCATCACATGGTGCAAAAACTGGAGATTAGTCGTGCCGTGTTAACGAGGCTTAACACAGGTGTTAATGTTTGGAGAATATAAGACCAATAGAATCAATCTATTAGCGGCGATAGTTGGTTAGATATGTGTATCTTGCACTCGTTGTTGAGCGCACGATGAATTCGCGACAAACGATTGAATGGAACCGCCGCGGTCTCGAGCACTGTGGAAGTACTCGAATAGGGCACCGTCGGGGAACTGGTTGTCAGATCGCGAAACGTGGAACTAACCCTCATTGATGATTCCACGCCTTCCGAACTACCATATGCTCATGCCAGTAGATACCGAAATTTCAACATCTTCTTACGCCCGCATTCGCGCGCCACGAGGCAACTCGCTTTCCTGCAAGGGTTGGCAGCAGGAAGCGGCTCTGCGCATGTTGATGAACAATCTTGACGAGGAGGTTGCCGAGCGGCCTCAGGATCTCGTCGTCTATGGCGGGACCGGCAAAGCCGCGCGCAATTGGGATTGCTATCACGCCATCGTCCGGGCGTTAAAGGCCTTGGAGAACGACGAGACTTTGCTGGTGCAGTCGGGGAAGCCGGTGGGCGTGTTCAAGACGCATGAGTATGCTCCGCGAGTGCTGATTGCGAATTCGAATCTGGTCGGACATTTTTCTAACTGGGAGAAGTTCAACGAACTGGAACGCGCCGGGCTGATGATGTATGGGCAGATGACGGCCGGTTCGTGGATCTACATCGGTTCACAAGGCATCGTGCAAGGCACGTACGAAACGTTCAACGCGGCGGGCGACAAGCATTTTGGGGGCGATCTCAGTGGGAAGCTGATTGTCTCGGGCGGCATGGGCGGCATGGGTGGAGCGCAGCCTTTGGCGGCTACCATGACGGGCGCGGCGTTTCTGGGGATTGATGTCGATCCGGAGAGAATCAAGAAGCGGCTTAAGACCGGGTATTGCGATTTTCTTGTCACCACTTTGGACGAGGCTTTGCGCATTCTTAAGAATGCTGTGCGCAAAAAAGAAAATATTTCGGTTGGGCTAGTGGGCAACTGCGCGGATATTATTCCGGAATTGGCCGAGCGCGGCGTGGTGCCGGACATTCTTACGGATCAGACTTCGGCGCACGACCCACTGAACGGTTATGTGCCGAACGGCATGACGTTCGAGGCGGCTGTCGAGTTGAGAAAAAACGATCCTAAGGCTTATCAGGAGCGGTCGCTGGATGCGATGGCTCGGCACGTGGAAGGGATGCTCCGGCTGCAGAAGATGGGATCGGTTACGTTCGACTACGGCAACAATATTCGTACGTTTGCGTTTCAGCGCGGCGTTAAGAATGCTTATGACTTTCCGGGATTTGTGCCGGCTTATATTCGTCCTTTGTTTTGCGAAGGGCGTGGGCCGTTCCGGTGGGCGGCGCTTTCGGGCGAGGCTTCAGATATTGCGGTCACCGACGATCTGGTGCTGGAACTTTTTCCGGAGAATCGCAGCTTGCGGCGCTGGATTGAACTGGCTCGGAAGCGCATCAAGTTCCAGGGGCTGCCGGCTCGCATCTGCTGGCTGGGATATGGCGAGCGGGCGCGGTTTGGGCTCGCGATTAACGATCTGGTGAAGAAGGGCACGATCAAGGCTCCGATTGTGATTGGACGCGATCACCTGGATTGCGGGTCGGTGGCTTCTCCGTTTCGCGAGACCGAGAGTATGAAAGATGGCTCGGACGCGGTGGCCGACTGGCCGTTGCTGAATGCTCTGGTGAATACGGCGGCGGGAGCGTCTTGGGTTTCGATCCACAACGGGGGCGGGGTGGGCATTGGCTACTCGCTGCACGCGGGGCAGGTTACGGTCGCCGACGGCACCGACATGATGGCTTCGCGCATTGAGCGCGTGCTGACTACCGATCCGGGGATGGGCGTGATTCGGCACGTGGACGCGGGGTATGACGAGGCTAAGGAGTTTGCGGCGGAGACGGGCGTGAAAGTGCCGATGGGGAAATAGCTTCTGGCTGTTAGCCGTTGGATATTATCCGACCTGGTGAAGATACAGGTGTCCACTTCACCCTGAGCGTCAAATTTCTCCCGTTCTGATTCTGAGGTACTGTCCCGGTAGAATAATCAAAATGCCCTCGATTTTTCTGCCGAAGTACTGCCCAAAGTGCTTCACGTCACCGGTCAGCAGATGAGTGGCTCGCGCGGCGATGGCAGCCAGTACGATCGGCGCATCCTTTTCAGGAAGAGAAATTCCGCCTGGAAGCTTCGGTTGCTCTGCATCGAAGAGCCGAATTGCTCCCGACAACCTGCTCAGCCGCGTTCGCTGCTCTTCCTCCGACAGGTTGATTCTCGCTTCCTCCAGCGCATAGCGTGAACTGCACAAGACCGCATTATTAAGCTTCCAGAGTTGCAGCAAGCCCGCGCCGGGCCGGTAGGCAGCGGAGAAGAGAACGTTGGCGTCAAGAAACAGGCGATCCACTAGGCAGGCCGCGCGTGCGGAATGTCATCGGGGTCAAGACCGAGTTCCCGTACCGCCTTTCGAGCTCTACGATAATCGGCATCGGTGGTGGCCGTGGAGAGGAGGAACTCCGCTTTGCGCTCAGGGCTGTAACGCTCCACCGGAACGATCACGGCAGGGCGAATCAGGATGCCATCGTCCCGCTCTTCGGCAGTCACCATGGTGCCTTCCTCGATGCCAAAACGCTTGCGCAGCCGGGCGGGCACAACGATAGCACCACGCTTCCCTACTCTCGCTGATTCCATGCCTACTCCCCCTAATGTCTGATTTTACAATATGTCCGATATTCAGACAATCAGAGAGTCGTTTCCGTCGAACTTGTTAAACTGCTCTAGCCGTGACCTTATCAGCGAAATTCAATCGCCGAACCCAGAGCGCTCTGCTGCTGGTCAACATCACAGAGCTTCTCACGCTGCACTCCGAGACAGACGGCCCGCGACGCGGCGCTTCCCTTTCCGAGCTTGGGATCATTCAAGACGCTGCGGTGCTTTGCCTCGGCGGCAAGATTGTTTCGGTGGGCACTACGAAAGACGCGCTGCGCGATCCCTGGCGGAAGAAGAATCGCAAGAAAGTTACCGAAATTGATTGCGGCGGGCGCGTGGTGTTGCCGGGCTTTGTCGATTCGCATACTCACCCGGTGTTCGTGCATCCGCGACTGGTGGATTTTGAGAAGCGGATTTCCGGCGCAAATTATGAAGAGATCGCCGCGGCGGGAGGTGGAATTCGATCGAGCATTGACGGCGTGCGCCAGACCGGCAAGAGCGTACTGGTGCAGAAGGTCGGTTCGGTGCTGGCGGATTTAGCTCGTCATGGGACCACTACCGTTGAGGCCAAATCGGGCTACGGGCTTAGCCTTGAATCGGAGTTGAAGTCGCTGGAAGCGATCCGCTCGGCGGCGCGCGTGTGGCCGGGGACCGTGGTTCCCACTTTTCTCGGAGCGCATGTGGTTCCGCCCGAGTATCGCGGGCGCTCGCTGGAATACGTTGCGCTCGTCTGCAACGAAATGATGCCGGTGGTGGCGAAGCGCAAGCTCGCGCAGTTCGTGGACGTCTTCTGCGATCGCGGCGCCTTCAGCGCTGCTGAGACGGCGGAGATTTTCGCGGCGGCGGAACGGCACGGGCTTGCCGTCCGCGCACATGTGGGACAGCTCAGCGAAACCCGGCTTGGACCGCTGCTTCGCTACCGGCCCGCGTCGCTCGACCACATGGATTACGTGAATGACGCCGATCTTCCGGCTCTTGCGGAGTCGAACACGGTCGCGACTTTTGTGCCGGGAGCGAATTATTTTCTTGGGTTAGCGAGGTATCCGAACGCGCGGCGGTTCGTGGAAGCCGGCGTGGCGGTGGCGCTCGCCACAGATTACAACCCGGGCTCATCTCCAACGCTGAGCATGCCGATGGCGATGTCGCTGGCCTGCACGCAGATGAAGATGTCGCCGGCGGAGGCAATTGCAGCGACCACCATCAACGGCGCGTGGGCGCTCGGCCTGGCCGAACACAAAGGCAGCGTGGAGCCGGGGAAGGACGCCGACCTGGCTGTGTTTGACGTGCGCGACTATCGCGAGATTCCATACTGGTTTGGCGCCAATCGTTGCGCGCTGGCAATCATGAATGGCGTGCCTGGTGGAAAGCTCTCGTCCTGAGGAAGATGCAGGAGAACAGGTTCAATTTGCAGAACCCGGCGAAAGTCGTCCGCCATCATTTTGAGGAATGGCAGAGGGTTGTTATAATTTGTAAGTTCCGCACGGTCCCAGCGCATCGGCTGTTTTGCCTCGCGGCATCCCGCCTAGTGAGAGCGCACGGTGGACGGCCCAATCGGCCGCAAGTGGTCTTGCGGACAACGGTGTGGATCAGAAGTGGCCAGGTAGCTCAGGTGGTAGAGCGCAGCCCTGAAAAGGCTGGCGTCGGCGGTTCAACTCCGTCCCTGGCCACCACATTTCAAAGCAGTTAGCTCTACTTTCCATTCTTCATATTACCGGCAGTTTACCGGCAGTTGCTGCTATTGCTCCAACACAACGCCATCCAGTAGCTCGGGTTTCTTGTGGCTAAACAGCAGCTCAAGAAACATTCCCTGGGCCAGCAGCCTGTCTTCCGACATCGACTTGGCGTAGATCTCAAGAGTCGTTTTCAAGTTTTGGTGCCGCAGGATCTCCTGCACCGTCTTGACATCGACTTTCATCTTCACCAGCACCGACGCCAGCGTCCTTCGGAAAGTGTGAAAACCGAAGGTACGCGGTGGAGCGACCACTCCCGCCTTCCTCGCCGCCACTCTCAGGTAATCCGCGACCAGCATGTTCGCTGCGGGCGGCTTCTTCCCTTTCAGGCGAAGACTGGGAAACACGAAGTCTTCGTCTCCGGGATAAAGCGTCTCCTTGCGCCAGGCAAGAAGATGCGCCGCCAACAGCGGATGCATGGGCACGGGTGCTTTCGACGCCTTCGACTTCGGCGGGTCAGATCTCTTATGCGGTCGGCCACATAACAGGTCTTCTGTGGCGCAGGCCGTTATGTGGCGTCGGCAGCTGTCCGAAGCGATCATCAGGCGGAGACCCGCAAGCCGCGCCACATAATCAATGGGCGAAGTTAGAATCTAAAATGGTAGTAGGCTTGGACGGGCACTCCATCTTCAGAGCTGAAGGTGACGCGAAATGTGAGCAGTTCTAGGGAGCTACCTTCCTCGCTCGTCCCCCCCACCCAGCAGTGCGTTGAACCGTTGAACAGACGTTGCTCAAACTGGAATGCGTTCCTCCCATCAGTGCAACTTCAGGAGTTTGGCTATGGTCTGGTCAGCGTTCTTCTTGATGGCCGGATCTGCGGAGTTCTCGCGCATTTCTAGCACGTACCGGATTGCCGTATTCACGGTTGTCCACGGAGGGCCTGGGGAACCTTGGATTTGCCAGAAGCGAGATCCTAGGGGCTTCTTCTCGACCAACGTTTTCCCGTCGGGGCCGTACATCTTCGAGTACGCGGGGACGGCAACCAAATGGTACAGCAATCCCGTCTTAATGAATTCCGTTTTCGGCGGAGGCGTGTAACGCAGCGCAGAATCGATCTTCCCCATACCAGCGTAGCCCAGCTCCACATCGGTACTGTCGTCCTTCGATCTATCTTCATATGATGGACCCCAATCGTTAGACATGATAAGGATCACCTTGTTCCCGGAAAATGGAGTCGGATTCGTGTAGAATCCGCAGGCTTTAGACCAACCCTCGGGCGTCAAGAGTTCACCTTGTGTGGCCATACGCCATATATCGTCGACCACTTCTGTGCGCGTTTTTCCTTGGATGGGTTCGTTTCCTACTTCAGCGGGTTGTGTGGCTTGAGCAGACAGCGCTGCAACAAACAACATCAGGGTGACTCCAACACTCGCGATCCGTTTCATTTTCCTGCCTCCTGTGCACAAAGCACACCCCCGATTAACGCTACTCCTGCACGTTCAATTCGGACAACTCCCTATAGCACAGAATGGTTTCGGTAGCGGCTTGTTGCCTGGCGGTCCCTCTGGAATCAAATACATTGGCGTGCTCGTCGGGAGGGGATTTGGTTCTCCCAACCAGTTCTTGCTTGTGGCATTGGCGGCGCTGTTTAGGCTGAAATAAGTTCCAACCATGTATCCCGTTACCTTTATTTGGAGCTGCCTTGCCAGTACTTTGGCAATAGGCGTGGTGGAAATCCCGGTGGCATCGCTCGGGTTGCCTGCCACGACCACACCCGCCCTACATCCATTTATCGCTAGCGTAATGTTCGAACCAAGTATGCTGCTGCAGCCTGACGGACATATTTCGTTAATGTTGAGGTATGACAAGTTGGTGTCGCCGCCCGCCGCCTGGCCAATCGCAAGAATACTCAGCACTATATTTGGGTTGGAACTATATAGGTAAGGGCCGCTATGTCCGTAATAAGTTATGCCACCGCCGATAAAACCGTTTGTTGCTAGCGCATTGTTGAAATCTGTCGCCGACGATACTCTGCAACCGATAACCTTGTTGCCTTGTGCTTGAAGGGTAAGCGTCTGGTGATCCCACCTCGACAAGGCTTGGCAGGATTGCCACGATGAGGGCATGGAAACGAGCGTGGTGCGGGTGCGGCGTTCGGTGACGGAGAAGCGGCGGATTGTGGAGTTGACGCTTCAGGCCGGGGCGAGCGTGGCGCGAGTGGCACAGGCGGAAGGGGTGAACTCGCATCAGGTGTTTCAGTGGCGGCGGGCCTATCGTCTGGGCGAGTTGGTGGAGGCCGGAGAAGGCACGTCCTCGCTGTTGCCGGTGGTGATGGCGGCTGTGGATTCCAAGGGCCGAGTGGAGCGGGGACGAGCGGTGGGACCAGAACTGGGATTGCCATCGGGCGCGATCCACATCGAGTTACCGGGCCGGGCGTCGATTCGCGTGGAGCGGGGCGCAGAGCGGGCTCTGGTGCAGGCGATTCTGGAGAGTTTGCGCCGGTGATCGAACTGCGTAAGGGGACGCGCATCTGGATTGCCGCCGGGGTGACGGACATGCGGCGGGGATTCCAAGGACTCAGCGCCCAAGTGCAGACGGTGCTGCAAGAGCAGCCTTTTTCCGGACATGTGTTTGTGTTTCGCGGGCGGCGCGGCGATACGATCAAGATTTTGTGGGCCGATGGCGATGGGCTCTGTCTGTTCGCGAAGCGACTGGAGCGGGGACGCTTCATCTGGCCGCAAGCCACGGAAGGCACGGTGGCATTGACGCGGGCGCAACTGGCGATGCTGCTGGAAGGGATTGACTGGCGCAGGCCGGAGAGAACGTGGACACCCGAGTTAGCGGTGTAAGTCACGAGTGTTATTCTTCAGCGCTCCTGTCGATTCTGTGGATAACTTACATCTAACATCGTGGCATACTTAGCAGGCTGCGGAAAAATGGACTCCGCGACTTAGATTCTCTTCAACCTCAGTGGTTTTGTGATTCGGGAAGGGTTGTGGCTGCATCTGCTGGTGTCCCGCAGACTCATTTTCGGGCCTGCGAGCACACTGCAACCTCGGCTCACGGCGCTAGAATCGCCAGATTCCTCATACGGACTAAGTTGTAGGCCGCGGCTGCGAAGGTGAAGACCCATCCGACCTTGAAGATTCCACGATGCCGAACTTTCCGCAACAGCGCGATCGTCTTCAGCCATCCGAAGCATTCTTCGATACGCTTCCTCTTCCTCTGGCTGATGGCGTATCCGGTGTGCTGCGTCGTGCGCGCATCAATCGCACTCCCACCGCGTCGCTCCAGATTTTGAGCCACGTGCGGCGTGACCTTGAGGTTGCGGCACTCAGCCACGAAGTCCGCCGTGTCGTATCCCTTGTCGCCTCCGACCGTGACCTGTTTCGTGCCAGCGATCTGTTCCAGCATCAGCAGCGCCGCGTCGCGCTCCGCCGTTCCGTTGGCCTCGAACACCTCCGTGTTCACGATCAGTCCGTTGCGGTTCTCTACCAACAGATTCCCGTTATAACTCAGCTTGGCTTCCTTGCCCCTGCCTTTGCGTGCCAGCTTCGCATCCGGGTCCGTTTTCGATTCGTGCGTTTGGTTCGACCGCTTCTCCCCATGAAAGTCTACTGTCGCATTGCCAGGATCGTCCGGCGGAGCCGGAGGCTTACCATCCTTTCGCTGAAAACTCTTCAGACTCGCCCATGCTTCCAGCAATGTTCCATCCACCGTGAAGTGTTCGTTCGAGAGCAGGTCCCGTTCACGAGCTTGCTGGAGCACAGCTTGGAAGAAAGCTACGGCGATGTCCCCATCGAGCAGACGCTCGCGATTCTTGGTGAACACCGTCACGTCCCAGACGGAGTCATCCATGTTCAAGCCTACGAACCAGCGGAACAGCAAGTTGTAATTGAGCTGTTCCATCAGCATCCGTTCGCTGCGCACCGAGTATAGCGCTTGCAGCAAGAGGGCTCGCAACAGCTTCTCCGGCGCAATCGAAGGTCGGCCAGTTTTGGCGTACAAGCGATTGAATCGAGGTTGCAGCTGCTGGAGTGCTTCATCTGTCATGGCTCGCAGTGAACGTAACGGATGGTCCTGCGGAACTCGCTGCTCCGGACTGATATAACTAAACACGTCCAACTGCTGCTCGTCTTTTCCACGCATGCTTTCTTCTTATCAGTTTGTGTTGTGGAAGCAAGAGAGTTTTCTGGTACGCTGCTGGCGTGGCGAGCATAAGCCCAAACGACGCACCAGCAGCACTCATAATGGGTGCCGGGTTCCTGGCATTCGGATTGACCATGATTCTGCGGCCCAGTTACGTCAGGGCAAATTTGGATCGTTTTGCCGACAGCTGGAAGCAGGGCAGCTGGCACCCGTACAAGATGCCCGATTGGGGACTGCGTCTCGCGGGGATAATTGTGATCGCGGGGGCTACGCTCTTCTTCTACATCGCTTACCTCGCTCTACATCCTTAGCCAACGCTCTGTCCTGCTTCACTGTCCCGGAGGTAGGCCACGCGATCGGAGTTTTTCCGCAA
>CAVZUP010000207.1:0-8128 GCA_963778255.1 uncultured Acidobacteriaceae bacterium | reverse complement strand
ACGCTCTGCGCATCTTGCGTAAAACCTCCCTCACCGTCAACGGACAAGAACGGGCATTAGCGGGCATTAGCTGGACCGGCGCGTGATTCGGGCGCCAGCGACGGCCTTGGCGCTGAGCGCCTGGGGAAGGAAGCTCTCCGTAAGTTATTGTTGGACAAGGATGAATCGCGGTTCTTGGCGTTATTCGTCTACCTTTGCTGACTTGTGCGACAATCTTCGCCTGAGAAATCATCGCCAAAGATGGAGACACAATGAAATTGAGATTTCTGCTGTTGTTCTTGACTTTGCTGCCCGTATCTTCTCCAGCTCAACCCGCCGCGGAAACAGGCAAGCCCTTTGTCATCGAGTACTACTACAAGACCAAGTGGGGACATGCCGACGAATTTCTACAGCTCTTCAAGAAAAACCACTATCCGCTGCTCAAGAAGCAGGTGGAGATGGGCCGCATGATCAAGGTCTGGATGGACCAGCCCCGCTACCACACCACCGAAGACGGGCGCTGGGATTATCGCGTGACCATCGTCTTCAAGAACTCGGCCGCGGCTAACGAGCCGTTCGACGAAGACGCGCTGAAGAAGCAGCTTTGGCCGGACCAGGCCACGTATGCAAAAGAAGAGCAGCGACGGTTTGAGATCCTCGACGCGCATTGGGACTTGCCGGTCAAGAATATGGATCTGGACGGAAAGTAATCTCTTGCGATGCCTCGCGGTCGAATAAAGATGTAAAAACTTAGTGAATCGCCCGAAGAAATCCTTTATGGCAGCCATCAAAATTTGGCGTTAGACGCGCTCCCGAAATGCCGTTAGGCTAAAAGCATGAATAGCTTGATTGGTATTGAGGATTCTCCTGTCGAATTGCTGCACGAGATTGGTGGCCGCCTGGCGGTGGCCGGGTTTCACGAAGTGCTGGACCGGGTGGTGGAATTCGCCTCGGCGCTGGTGAAGTGCGATTCCTGCCTCATCTATGTGCTCGAGGGCGAAGAGCTGGTCTTGCGGGCTTCGAAGAATGCGCATCCCGACGCGGTGGACCGTCTCAAACTGCGCGTGGGGCAGGGCATTACGGGCTGGGTGGCGGAACATCACGAACCGGTGGCGATTGCGGAAAAGGCGGCGCAGGATCCGCGTTTTCAGTTTTTCCACGAGCTGCCGGAAGACAGCTATGAAGCGTTTCTTTCGGTGCCGCTGCTGTGCCGGGGGCGCGTCGTCGGCGCGATCAATCTGCAGCATCGGCGTCCGCACATCTACAAGCAAAAGGAGATCCGGCTGATCTCGGCGATTGGATTTCTGGTGGGCGCGGAGATTGAACTCGCGCGCATGGAGGAGATCAATTCCAACCTGACGGACCAGCTCCAGACGCGAAAAGTGGTGGAGCGCGCCAAGGGGATTCTGCAGCGCGAATTGGGATTGAGCGAAGAGAAGGCCTATCTGGCCCTGCAGCAACAGAGCCGGCAGAAACGCAAGGCGATGAAAGAAATTGCGGAGGCCATTATTCTGAGCAGCGAAGTAAGAGAGAACACGCGCGGCCCTCGCGCGGACTGACAGAGTTATAAGACCCGCTGACAATTAAATGCCGGGAGCAGACAGCGATGAGATCTGCTCCCGGCAGGTCAGCTGCGAATGGGATGTGGCCCGTCCGCAGCCGAATGGCGCCCCTACTGCGATGCGCTTTCCGGCGGGATTGCGAAGCGCAGGGTCATGCCGTAGGCGGGAAGCTCGAGAGCGCTGACAAAACTCTGGCCGTCGTGCGAGACCAGGATCAAGCTGCTGGTTTCATCCGCCCTGGGCGTATCAACGTCTTTCACCAGCAGGATGGCGTCGGTGCGCGTTCCGTTGATCCCTTGTAAGGTGAGAACCCTGAACCCTCTCTCGGTTTTAATGGAGAAGGAGTATTCTCCCGGACTCAGGACGGTGTTGCGGAAGTGCACTTCGTGAGACAAGGTGAAGCTGCCGTGCGGATCCTCGGCAGCGGCCAGCCCCGGCTGAATGGTGAACAGACTCAAGCCCAATACCGCGGCGTATGCGAAGTTGCGAATCGTTTTCATTTCGGTCTCCTGTTCTCGGTGGTAAGGAGCACACGGCCACACTGCAAACGGATGGCGTGGGCTCGATGAAGTCGGAGAACAACGAGGTCAGCGGATTTGCATCCGAGCGTACAAGGCTGGAGGCAAACGTCAGGTTCGGGAAGCCTGGCGCTTAGCAGGCTCCGAACTAGGCATACTCTGAAGGAATTCGGCGCCAGAGTCCAACGAAAAAAATCGATCCGCCGAATCTGTAGAGAAGCGTAGCCGAGATGGCAAATGCCACCCAATGCCCTGTAGACGCCATTCAGGTGGTTTTCCTGTGGATTCAGGCGCGTGCGTTTGCAAAAAGCTTGCCCGGTGAGCGACCATTACCGGTACGCATACATCCCACGGTTCCTATAAGGAAGCAGCCAACAATATGGCGAAGGTAAAGCAGTCCCTCAAGAAAACTCTGCAGCAATTGGTTGAAGTGAAATCCTCAAATTCAGAATCCAAAGGCGCCGCGCACGAGAGCGCGATCGAGCCCGCCAAGGGCAAGCTGGGCGTAATGATCCCCGGCATGGGCGCCGTGGCGACGACTTTCGTTGCCGGCGTGGAAGCGGTACGCAAGGGAATCGCGCATCCCATCGGTTCACTTACCCAGATGGGAACGATTCGTCTGGGCAAGCGTACGGATGGCCGCTCGCCAAAGATCAAGGATTTCGTTCCTCTCGCCGGACTGAATGACCTGGTCTTTACCGGCTGGGACATTTTCGAAGACAACATGTACGCCGCCGCCCGCAACGCTGGCGTGCTGGAACGCGACCTGCTCGATAAGGTCAAGGGCCGCCTCAGCGCCATCACTCCGATGAAGGCCGTGTTCGATCACAACTACGTCAAGAAAATTGACGGACCGAACGTTAAGAAGGGCAAGAACAAGATGGACCTGGCCGAGCAGTTGCGCCAGGACATCCGCGACTTTAAGAAGTCGAGCAAGGCCAGCCGACTGATCACCATCTGGTGCGCTTCGACCGAGAGCTTCATCAAGCCAACGGCCATTCACCAGAGCGTCAAGTCGCTCGAAAAAGCGATGCTGCAGAACGACAAGAACATCGCGCCGTCGATGGTCTATGCCTACGCTTCGCTGATGGAAGGCGTGCCCTTCGCCAACGGCGCGCCGAATCTGACGGTCGACATACCGGCGATGTTCGAACTCTCGCGCGAGCGCGAAGTTCCCATCTGCGGCAAGGATTTCAAGACCGGCCAGACGCTGATGAAGACCGTGCTCGCGCCCGCGTTCAAGGCGCGCCTGCTCGGGCTGAGCGGATGGTATTCGACCAACATTTTGGGCAACCGCGACGGCGAAGTGCTCGACGATCCGGGCTCGTTCAAGACCAAGGAAGAATCAAAGCTCGGCGCGCTGGAACACATCTTGCAGCCGGCTTTGTATCCCGAGCTCTACGGCAATATCTTTCATAAAGTGCGCATCAACTATTACCCGCCGCGCGGCGACAACAAAGAAGGATGGGACAACATCGATATCTTCGGATGGCTGGGCTATCCGATGCAGATCAAAGTCGACTTCCTGTGCCGCGACTCAATTCTGGCCGCGCCGATCGTGCTCGACTTGGTGCTCTTCATGGATCTAGCGCAGCGCACACCAGAGTTGCGCCGCCTGGGCATCCAGGAATGGCTAAGCTTCTACTTCAAGTCGCCGATGACCGCGCCGGGATTGTATCCGGAGCACGATCTGTTCATTCAGCTCATCAAGCTGAAGAACACGCTGCGGCATTTGAAGGGCGAAGAGCTGATTACGCATCTGGGGCTGGAGTATTACGACTAAGCAGCGCTTGTGTGGGGACGCGCCTCTGGCCCGTCCGGGCCTTTCTGGCGCACTCTATTGAGGATTCGGAATACAAGATATTGAGCGACAAGAATAAAGGCCGCGGAAAGGCCGATCCGTAGGGTAAATGGCCATTTCGTGTAATGGCGAAGTACCTCAGGTATGCATCCACCGAGGAGGGTGGTTACGGTAACAATAACGAGTGACGTCGGGTCATCCTGGTCGACAGATTCTTTCTGAGAGAGTGCGTCGTAACTCTTCCACGCCCACAAACTGAACGCGATCGAGCCAACGACAAAGATGGCCAGCAGAAGCATCCCCATGGAGTTACCTCTGCGAATAAGTATATTCCTCTAATGCCATCACCACACCGTCCTTAGCAGCGGACTCCGCCGTATGCGCTCGTCGCGCGTAACCAGTGTCATCCCCTCCGCCCGCGCCGTCGCTCCGATCAGCCGGTCGACCGGATCCTGTGGATAATCGTCAGGGAACTGGGTCGCCAATGCTGCGATTTCCGGCGTGATCGGGATGACTGTCATGTCCTCGATCAACGCCCTAACGGATGTTTCGACCGAACCGAAGACCTGCACCCTGCCGCGCGCCACTAACTGAGCGAGTTCCCATAATGTGATTCCCGAGACCGCAAGTCCCCCGTCACGGCGTGCCCGCCGAATGGCCGAGGCAGCATCGCGCGAGAGTCGCTTTGGGTCATCCGCCGCCCATGCCACTACGTGAGTGTCGAGCAGAATCACCGTAGCGCTTCCCAGTCTTCGAGCGGTACGACAGGGGATTCAATGTCACCCACGATACGCATCTTGCCATTCAACCTGCCGATCCAATCGTCTTTTTTCTTGCTCTCCGCCGGCACCAGCTTCGCGACCGGTTTCCCCCGCTTCGTGATGATGATCGGCTCCCGCGTGGAACGCACGTCTTCCATGAGCGCAAGGCAGCGCGCCTTAAATTCTCCCGCTGCAATTTTCTTCATGGACAGATTATAACAGACATGGTCATATCAATATGACCATATATCGATCCGGCATAACTCGGCGACAGAATATCCAGTCCCCATGCCGGTTCGCGGTAGAATCTTCCGATGGCTGCCAAGAAGTCGAAAGCTCCTCGCTCCGAAGCTGGACACGACACGCGCTACATCAAGCTGCAAAAGAATTACTGCTTCGCCTGCGGGAAAAATAACCCCGACGGCATGAAGCTGCGCTTCACCTACGACGAAGAGCGCGATTGTTTCGTCTGCCGCTTTCGCCTCGGCAAGCGCTACACCGGACCTCCCGGTCACTGCCACGGCGGCATCATTGCGACCATCCTCGATGAAGCCATGGGCAAGGTCAACAAGCTGCGTCACGTGGTGGCGCTAACTTCCGAGATCACGGTGAATTACCTGAAGCCGGTGCCGCTGAACCGGCCGCTGCGCGTGGAATCGCGCGAGGTCAAGGTCACGGGCCGCAAGCATATCAACATGGCCGAGATCCTGAACGCAAAGGGAGAAGTGCTGGCGCGCAGCCAGGGCTTGTTCATCGCCATCGATCCGCACCGCATGTTCGCCAAGTTTGTCGACCGCTAGCCGGCGAGGGGTACCGCGAATCGTGAACGGGCTGTAAAATGAAACTCAGGAGCGGGGAACGCCGAGTTTCCCGCGTATGCTCCCGGTTCGGGCGCGCTGCGGCGCGCCGACGATCATCCTTCAAGATGCAGAAGAGAAGAGAGTAGACCTATGTCGCAGAACAATGGACACAACACCAGCCTACGCCTGAAGACCGGGCTCGCCGAAATGCTCAAGGGCGGCGTGATCATGGACGTTACCACCGCCAAGCAAGCCGAGATCGCCGAGCGCTCCGGTGCCGTAGCCGTCATGGCCCTCGAGCGCGTCCCCGCGCAGATCCGCGCCGAAGGCGGAGTGGCGCGCATGGCCTCCCCAAAAATCATTCGCGAGATCATGGCAGCGGTCGATATTCCCGTCATGGCGAAGTGCCGCATCGGTCATTTTGCGGAAGCCCAAATTCTTCAAGAGCTGGGCGTCGACTACATTGATGAATCCGAAGTGCTCACGCCCGCCGACGAAGCGCATCACGTCGACAAGCACGCGTTTAGCGTTCCGTTTGTCTGCGGCGCGCGCAACCTGGGAGAAGCTCTGCGGCGCATCGCCGAAGGCGCAGCCATGATCCGCACCAAGGGCGAAGCCGGCACCGGAGACGTGGTCCACGCCGTCCGCCACATTCGCCAGATCGTGCAGGAGATGCGGATTCTCACCGTCCTCGGCGAAGAAGAACTCTACGCCAAAGCCAAAGAGCATGGAGCTCCCTACGAACTAGTAAAAATGGTGGCGCGCGACGGCAAGCTCCCCGTGCCCAATTTCTCCGCCGGAGGAATCGCCACTCCAGCCGACGCCTCGCTAGTAATGCAGCTCGGAGCCGAAGCCGTATTCGTAGGCAGCGGTATCTTCATGAAGAACTCGACCGAATTCGCTGACCCCGTGGAAGCCGAGAAGCGCGCGAAAGCAATTGTGCAGGCAGCTACGCACTACAAAGATCCTAAAGTGTTACTCGAAGTCAGCGAGGACCTGGCAGGAGCTATGAAGGGATTGGCGGTGTCTACGCTGGACGAATCGCAGATGCTGCAGACTAGAGGCTGGTAGGAGGCCCGAGTTAGAGGGGTATCTCTGATGTCCAACTCGATTTTATTCCCTCGAGTGCATCCTTTTGCTCGTTCATCCCCCTCCTCTCCGCCAAGCTTATCCAAGTGTCGAGCCGCTCCCCAAGCTGCTTCTGGACCTCGTCGGCAGTCTCGTCGTGGAGCATGTAGAGTAGATAGCTTGCGCTCGCGATGAGGGACTGAGATTTTCCGTGCACGATGATCTTTGCGTACGCGCTGACGACCCGTCCTATCTCGCCCTCACGCAGGAACGGCCCGAAGCCTTCGAGGACATTCAGTAAGGCCACGCTCTGCTCCTTTTCCAACCTGGAAAGGAGGTGCGCCTTCACCATCGCCGCATCATTCTGATCGAGGTGCCCCAAGTCGCTCGCCCGGAAGAACAGGTTTTCATACGCTAGAACGTAGTCGCCTGCTTCTTCCTCGAGGATCCTCACGAAGCGCTTGGTGGCGTCTATCTTGCTCCCTTCTGATAGGGTATCGAACGCTTGTCGATAACAATTCCCGTAGTCACTGGAGCTCGTTTCGTCCCCGAATTCCCTGGCAAAGAAAAATCTGCCCGGCAAGACATCCGCAACTAGTCGCTCGCGTTCGCGCTCGTTCGTCTTCTTCAAGAAGTGGGCGAGAACAGCGAGAGCAGATGGATCTTTTTCGATCTTGTTCGCGATTTGCTCGGCTGTGAACCCATAGCTAACCGCTCTTGCTGCCGCAACTTCGTCCGCAACAACATCCACCAGCGCCTTCGCGATGGCGGCCGTTTTGTTGTCAACTTTTTCCTTGAGTCGGATGACCCGGCCGGGGTGTATCAGATTGCGATAGCTCCTAACCACGCTTGAGAGGTCGGCTGTACGCTCCGTAATTATTTTTTCGCTCTTACATGCCGATATGATCGGTCCTAACTCCATCTCGAGCGGTTTCTTCCCACTCTTCTTGTCATAACCAACGCCAATTAAGTAGTCGGTCAGGATTGCCTCCACCACACTTCCGGCCAGCACATGCACGGCCTTCCATGCTCCGTTGTCGAGGCAGCGCTGTAACTCACGGTAGTCAGACTCAAGGGACGTTCTGAAACCCACGTCGGTTATGAAGTCGAACTTCGGGCTGTCCCCCGCAGCGGCCTCCGCCATATCGATCGCCTCCTCTACAAGTTGACACGGGCCCGCACACGATTGTAAAGGGCGGGTGGCCCGCATCTGAGTGCGCGATACGATTTTGTCCGTCTTTGACGCTGACTTCCGTTGAGTGGGGGTGCGCCACTTCTCATGCTTTTTGAGAAGTGGCCACGGCACAATCCGCAGCTTCTGGTTTCACTTGTGCGCTGCCCGAAAATTCAAAAGCCCCGCTAGTCAGGCGGGGCTCGGCACACTTGCCAGTAAGTACGCTATTTGTCAAACACAATCATCATAGTACCGCCCGGCGCCCCACGATTTGCGGCTTTCGAAACGCGGGATTCCGCGCAAAAACCAAAAGCCCCGGTAGTCATCCGGGGCTCGTAACGTTGCCAGTTGGTACGCCACCTGCGAAACACGACTATTATAGCACTCGCCGCAACTCGACTGGCAGGTACAAAGGGTCGAGGGCCGTGCGGAGGACGACGGACTCGAACCGTAATGGCTGACTAG
>CAVZUP010000206.1:0-30658 GCA_963778255.1 uncultured Acidobacteriaceae bacterium | reverse complement strand
GCAAAAATGCCATCGCTCAGGGCCGCAAGGCGCTCCACGCTTTGTCCGGCAATGCGGTTGTACACCGTAGTCATGGAAGAGGAAGGTTTCAAGGGAAAACCGAACCTCGGTGAAAATCGACGTTGAAACCTTGAAACTCTGCAACCTTAAAACCTGGCATTTCCCTACATGGCTTCGCTGCGTTTCCGCAGGAAAGCCGGAATATCGAGATCCTCCGCCTGGTAGTTGGGAGCATCCGGCCGCATGGCATCGAGCGAAATCACTTCTGCTGCGTGCGACACAGCGGCCGGCTCCGCTTCTGCAAACGCGGCTGGTTCTGGCTCGAAGGCGGGCTCGGGCTCGAAAACCGGCTCGGGTTCAGCCATCGGTTCGGGCTCCTGGAAGCGATCGCGCTGATGGGAAACATGGCGCGAAACTTCTCGCGAAATGATCACCGGATCGTAATTTTCTTGGTGCCGTGGACGGCGCATCTCGGATTCTTTGAATCCAGTAGCGATCACCGTGATTTTCACCGCATCCTTCATCTTCTCGTCCAGCACGGCGCCAAAAATGATGTTGGCATCTTCGTGAGCCGCGCCCTGAATGATGGTGCAAGCCTGCTGCACTTCGGCCAGCTTCAGCGAGTTCGAACCCGTGATGTTGATCAAGATTCCGCGCGCTCCGTCGATCGCGCCCGCCTCGAGCAGCGGTGATGCAATCGCCCGCTGCGCGGCTTCCACCGTGCGGCGTTCGCCCGACGCAGTGGCCGTGCCCATCACGGCATAGCCCATGCCCGCCATGATGGCCCTCACGTCAGCGAAGTCGCGGTTGATGATGCCGGGGATCGTAATGATGTCGGAGATGCCCTGCACGCCCTGGCGAAGAATGTCGTCGGCGATGCGGAATGATTCGAAGAAGCCCGCGTTCTCGGCGACCGCAAGCAGCTTTTCATTAGGAATCACGATGGTGGTGTCGACGGATTCCATCAGCTCGGAAATTCCGCGCTCCGCCTGCTGCATGCGGCGTTTGCCTTCAAAGGCAAACGGCTTGGTCACCACCGCGACCGTAAGCGCGCCCATTTCGCTGGCCAGCGAAGCAATGATCGGGGCCGCGCCGGTACCCGTGCCTCCACCGAGACCCGCGGTGACAAAAATCATGTCCGCGCCTTCGAGAACCTCGATGATTTTGTCCGAGTCTTCGAGCGCCGCCTTACGGCCAATTTCCGGATTGGCGCCCGCCCCGAGTCCGTTGGTCAGCTTGACTCCAAGTTGAATTTTGGTGGCGGCGCGGGACATCCGCAAAGCCTGCAGGTCGGTGTTGGCCACAATGAACTCGATGTGTTCCATCCCCGAATCAATCATGCGATTGACCGCATTGTTGCCGCCGCCGCCAACACCGATCACTTTGATGCGAGCGTCATTGCGCGCTTCTTCGTTAAAGCAGATGCGGAGTCCGTTGTCTTCCATGCTTCACCTCGTAAGTCAGTCTCAGTTGCCAGTTCTCAGTAAGTGCCAACTCCACCAGCACAATCCTCTATGCGCCCTTTCTTGCGAACAGCGCCTTCATGCGCGAACCGAAAGTTGGCTCCTGCAAGCCGCGAGCCAGGCGGGCGCGATGACCGTAATACGCCATTCCCAACACGGTGGAGAACTCGGGTTCGGCCATAAATGACGGCATCTTTGCCATCGGAGTTGGCCAGGCGAGGCGCGCGGCCTTGCGCAGCACGGATTCCGCCACGTCTAGAATGCCGGGCAGGCGCGAAGCTCCGCCGCTTAACACGAGTCCCGCGATACAGTGCTCCAGAACCCCGGCGTGGCGCAGGTTGTCGCGCAGCAGCTCAAAAAGTTCGTAAGCGCGCGGCCCCAGAATTTCTCCGACCATGCGCTGCGACATCATGCGCGAGGGACGATCTCCCACCGACGGCACCTCGACTTCATTGCCCTCGGGGATAAGCGTTGGAACTGCATTTCCGAAATTTTTCTTGAGGGTCTCCGCGTCCGCAAGGCCAGTGCACATGCCCACGGAAAGATCGCTCGTAAAGTGGTCGCCGCCGATGGGAATCACCGCCGTGTGCGCGACTGCGCCCTGCTGAAAAACGATCAGATCGCAGGAGCCTGCGCCGAGATCAACCAGGCAAACGCCCAATTCGCGTTCGTCGGACCGCAACACGGCATCCGCGGCAGCGAGCGGTTCAAAGATGGTGTCGTCCACGTGGACGCCCGCCCGATTCACGGCGGTCACCAGATTCTGGGTGGCGCTGGAAGCGGCCGTCACAATGTGCACGCGCACTTCCAGCCGCGTGGCCATCATGCCGGTTGGATCCTTCACGCCCGGCTGATCGTCGAGGATGAATTCCTGCGGCAGCAGGTGGAGAATCTCGCGATCGGCGGGCAAAGGCACGGTGCGCGCCTTATCGACGGCTTGTTTGATCTCTTCACGGCCAATTTCGCGCGACCGAGCGCCAAAGGTGATCCCACCGTGGCTATTCATCCCACGGATATGCGCGCCCGCAATGCCGATCAGCGCATGTTCAATCGGAATGCCGGCAACGTCTTCCGCGTGTTCCACCGCTTTTTGAATGCTGCCGACGGCTTTATCGAGTTCTGTGATCACGCCCTTGCGCAGGCCTCGCGATTCGCTGATGCCGTGGCCGCGATAACGCAGTCCGTTCTCGGTCAGTTCAGCTACAAGGACGGAGGTCTTGGCGCTGCCTACGTCAATGGCGGTAATGAAGTTGGGCTCATGATTCGGCATAGATAACGCTCTGCATAAATGATGATCGCTAGTTCTGCGGAGTCTCCTTACGAATAGCAGCGCTCGGTTTCTTCTGTCCCGTGACCACGGCACCGGACGTTGGCGTAACTGCCGGCGGTGCTGCGACCGGATGCGGCGGCGCCGTACTTTTCGCGGATGCAACCGGTGGCGTGTTTCCACTCGGCTTCACCGCGGGCTGACTGACTGGAGCTTGACTAACTGGCACTTGGCTGACTGGAGTTTGTTTAGCCGGCATTGGTTTCGCAGCAGCTCGTTTGACCGAAGCTGGTTTAGCCGCAACATGATGAACAGCGGCTTTCGTCGCGCCTTTCGCCTTGGGCTTCGCTTCGTTCTTCGCCGGAGCCGGAGGCGCAGGAGGGGTCACATACTTCTCGTAATTCACAATTGCCGCGGTTTTCACTCCCGCTGCCACCGCCGCCTTGGCTGCCGCTGGCGTCAAGGAGGGCTGCCGCGTCATCCCCGCGAGGTCGGGATTCACGATGATCTGGCCGTCGTAGCGCAAGTCCACCGATTCAAGCTTGTCGAACTGCTGCCGCCACTGCTGCACATGCGTCACGTAGGTTCTGTAGCGCTGCAGGTAATTCCCCGAGCCGAGATGCACCAGCACTTCACCGTTCGAATCGCCGGCCAGCACCTTCACGTCGTCGGGATCGCTGACATCCACTTCGCTCAGTTCCTGGGAATAATGAGCGCCGCCCGAATCGAGTTCGCGCACGAGTTCGTTGTAATTTTTCATCCGCGCGGCGCGGGTGGAGAGCGGTTCGCCCGCATTCATGCCCGCAATCACGGCAAACGAATATTTGTGTTTGCTGCCCGGGGCCAGTTCCATCAGCGTGCCCCCGGCATCGATCAGCGAGATGTGCGAGCCGATGCGGGCAAAGGCAACCGGCGTGCGTTCATGAATTTCAATGCGCAAACGATTGGGCACAAAGCGCATCACGCTGGCAGATTCTACCCACGGAATCTGCTCCAGTTGTGCTTTACGCTGATCGAGCGGGACGAAGAAGATGTTGCGGCCGATATCTCCGCCCATCACTTCCATGATTTGCGCGTGCGACAAGTGCTCGGCGCCGCTGACTTCGATTTGATCGCTGGAATCGATGCGGAAACGCCAGGAATGCTCGCCGTAACGATAGATGCCCAGGCCGGCAGCTCCCAGAATCGCCAAGGCGACGAGCGCCAGCGCGGCCCACAGCAAGCGGTTCGCAGTCTTCTTGGGAAGCGATGCGCGCCGGACAGAGACACGCTTTTGTCCGCGCAGAAAAGGGGATTCCTGCTCCGCTTCGAGATCGACGAGCCGTGCGTCGTCGAAGGGCTCGCGCTCGTGAGCCTCGTGGTGAGGAACTTCGTCGGGAAGCGGATACAACTCTTCCTGTACGGCGGTAGAACTTGATTTCCGCGCCACTCGTTCGATTCAGTTGTCGACAGAAAACCGCTGAGCAAAATTACTATAACTGGTTTTCGCGAAATGAGACAGTGCCAAATTGATCACGGCAGCTTTGGATTCGCCGCGGTCTTCAGCTTCTCCAGAATCATGGCTCCCAACTGCGAGACGCTACCCGCGCCCAGGGTCAGCACCATGTCACCGGGTTGGGCGAGCGAAGCGACCATCGTGACGGCGTCCGCAAACGAAGCAGCATACGCGACGTCCCGCTTCCCTGCCCCTGTAATGCGGCCGACGAGCGCCTCCGCCGTGATGCCTGCGATCGGCTTCTCGCTTGCCGGATAAATGTCGACCAGGCAGAGCGTGTCGGCGTCGGTGAAGGCGGTTGCAAACTCATCCATCAGATCGCGAGTGCGGGTAAAGCGGTGCGGCTGGAAAATCACGTGCACGCGGTGGAATCCGCACTGACGAGCCGCCGCCAGCGTCGCGCGAATTTCCGTAGGATGATGCCCGTAATCGTCAATCACGCTGACGCCCGCAGCCTTCCCTTTCAACTGGAAGCGGCGATCCACCCCGCGAAAACCATCGAGCGCCAAGCGGATCTGGTCCGCGGGAATGTCGAGAGCGGTGCCGACCGCAATGGCCGCGGTCGCGTTCAGCACGTTGTGCGTGCCCGGTACATGCAGCGTGAACTCGCCGAGATCCTTCTCTTTATAAGTCACGTGAAAGCGGATCAGCGGGCTGTGCTCTCCAGCCCCCTGCGGTGCCCCGATGCGGATCAGGAAATCCGAACCTTGGCTGGTTCCGTAGGTGGTCACGCGGCGATGCACGCGCGGCAACAAGCGCTGGAGCGCCACATCGTCATTGCATCCGACGACCATGCCGTAAAACGGCACGCGCTCCATGAATTCCAAGAATGTCCGCCGGACATCACGCATGTCGCGATAGCAGTCCATGTGTTCGCGGTCGATGTTCGTGACCACCGAGAGAATTGGGGAAAGTTTCAGAAACGAGCGGTCACTTTCGTCCGCCTCGGCCACCAGGTATTGCGATTTTCCAAGGCGCGCGTTCGAGCCCAGCGCATCGACGCGCCCTCCGACCACGACCGTAGGATCAAGCCCTCCCGCAGCCAGCACCGCTGCGACCATGGAAGTCGTGGTGGTCTTGCCATGCATACCGGCAATCGCAATGCCGTATTTCAGCCGCATGAGCTCGGCCAGCATTTCGGCGCGCTGAATCACGGGAATGTGCAAGCGCCGGGCTTCGACAACCTCGGGGTTATCGATCGAGATGGCGGAACTGGTAACCACAACATCCGCGCTGGAAATGTTGGCGGCAGCATGTCCCTCGAATATGACCGCGCCCAGCCCGGCAAGCCGCTGCGTAACCGCCGAATTTCTAAGGTCGGAGCCGGAAATCTGATATCCGAGATTCAGCAACACCTCGGCAATGCCGCTCATGCCGATGCCGCCGATGCCTACGAAATGTATACGCTGAATTTTGGCGAACATGAAAAATGATGATAGACGATTTCACCGCCGAGACGCCGAGAGCCCCGAGAAAACCTTAACCAGATCTTTTGAATTTCTTGGCGCGCTCGGTGTCTCACGATCTCATTCCGGATTGGCTAGCTTTCTCACCATCTCCGCAATCTCCTCGACAGCCTTCGGATGCGCCAGCGATTTCGCCGCCGCGGACATACCCTGTAGCCGTCGCGTATCACCGATCAAAGCCGCAACCGTTTCGACCAGATACGCCGCGCCCAGGTTGCTTTCTTCAACCACTACCGCCGCGCCTACGCGTTCCAGCGCTCGCGCGTTCACGTTCTGATGATCGTCGGCCGCGGCCGGGAACGGCACAAAAATCGCTGGCTTACCTGCCGCCGTAATCTCGCCCACGGTGCTGGCTCCAGATCGACAGACGAGCAAATCGGCGCGGCCGAACGTGCCCGGCATGTCGTCGATAAATTTGTGAACCTCACCCGAGATTCCGGAGCGTTGGTATGCGGCCAGCACATGGTCATAGTCGCGCTGCCCTGTCTGATGAATGACGTGGATACCCGGAATTTTTTCGCGCAATCCGGCCAGCGATTCAATCATTGCCTGGTTGATAGCGCGCGCGCCCTGACTGCCTCCAAAGACCAGCAAAGTCGGCGGCCCGTCAGTTTTCTGTGGAATCGAAAAAAATGCCGAGCGCACTGGAACGCCCGTCACCCGGCAGTGCGGAAAGTACTGGCAAGTCTCCTCGAAATGGACCGCCGCCGCGGAAACCCAACGCGCGATCATTCTATTTGCAAATCCCGGCACGACGTTCGGTTCAAAGGCCAGCGTAGGAAGTCGCCGCCGAATCGCAGCCACCATCGCCGGCCCGGAAGCGTAGCCTCCGACCCCAATCACGACTTCAGGATCGAATTCCGAGAGCATCCGCGAAGAAGCTGCTATCGCGCGCGGCAAGTCAAACATCGTCTTCAAGCGCGTCATCAGGCTGACATTTTTCAGCGCACCGACCTGAATCAGTTCCAGCGGAAACCCCGCCTGCGGCACGAGGCGCGTCTCAATGCCGCGCGCCGTCCCGATAAACAAAACCTCGGCGTCGAACTGCTTCTTGAGTTGCTGAGCAATGGCCAGCGCTGGAATCACGTGCCCGCCAGTGCCTCCGCCCGCGATGATGATGCGCATGAATTCTTATGACCGTTAGCCGTTGCTAGAATGATCCTCAAATCTCGAGTCTTCCCACCTTCTGACTTTTTCTGCCACTTTTCGGTTCAGTTCGGTGCGACGGCCTATCCACGCCGCGAAACTATACCCAACCCCTGCATAGAAGGGCCCGGTGAACCTTAGCTGGGCCATGCCCCGTTTCATATCGTACGAACCCGCTATTGACCAAAAATCGTGCCAATCGCGAAATTCTGGAACCATGAATCCGCCCCCAAAGTACTGATGGAATGCCGCAGGAAACTGACTTTGCAACACCGACGGGGCCGGGAACGTTGCAATCTTGTACGCTAGAATCGCGGCGGGTAGAAGCCAGACAAACTGTGCGGCCTTGTGTTTGAATCTGGCATTAATCAAGCCGGACAGGAACGCCGGGATAAAGCTGAACGCAACGATGTGGGAGAAGAGAAACTCAAATCTGCTCGGAGACGTAGGATGCTGTAAGATTGGCAGCACTTCTCCTCGTGTCCACCCGGCCAGCCACGGCGTGCAGAATTCCACGATCACGTAAACCGCAGCCAGATGGAGCAGGAACCAAAGAATCTGCCAGCCGACACCGGAGTGGGGCACTGGTTTCTCTTGCGCCTGAACGTTTCCCTCGGTTGCATCTTGCATCGTGGTCGTAGTTTACATTCAGCTAGGTTTCTCAACCTGCCGCGCCAACTCGCTTAGCGATTCCTCATACGGTGCCCGCGCAATCCCGCGCTCAGTGATAATGGCCGCAACGTATTTCGCCGGCGTCACATCGAACGCCGGATTCTCAATCTGGACTCCATCGGGTGTCATCTGCCTCCCGCCGATGTGCGTGACTTCTCTGGCGTTGCGCTGCTCGATGGGAATCTTGCTGCCGTCGGGCGTGGCGAGATCGACGGTAGAAATCGGGGCGGCTACGTAGAACGGGATACCGTGTTCTTTCGCCAGTACAGCTACCGTGTACGTTCCGATTTTGTTGGCCACGTCTCCGTTGGCGGCGATGCGGTCGGCGCCGACAACGATGGCTCCGATCTTGCCTTGCTGCATCATGACTCCGGCCATATTGTCGGAGATGACCGTCGTCGGGATGCCGTCTTTCATCAGCTCCCACGCAGTCAGGCGCGAGCCTTGCAGGAACGGACGCGTCTCGTCGGCGTAGACGTGAATCTTCTTGCCCGCCTCGACGGCCGCACGGATCACGCCGAGAGCAGTGCCGTAACCGGCCGTCGCTAGCGCTCCGGCATTACAGTGGGTGAGCACGCCTCCGCTTGACGGCATGAGCGTTGCGCCGTGGCGTCCCATGGCCTGATTCGCAGCGATATCTTCGGCGTGCATGCGCTGGGATTCCTCGACCAGCGCTTGCCGGATTTCGACGATGGGCCGTGAGCGCAGCGTTTCAAATTTCTCCGTCATGCGCCGGATCGCCCAAAACAAATTCACCGCGGTGGGCCGGGTCTGGCCGATAATCGCGCAGATCTGGTTGAAGTCATTCTTGAGATCCGCGAGATTGTCGGCTTTGGAGTTTTTCACGCCCAGCGCAATGCCCATGGCAGCGGCGACGCCAATGGCTGGCGCTCCGCGCACAACCATGTTGCGGATCACGTCGGCCACCTGCTGGTGTGTGGTGCAGGTTACGTATACTTCTTCGGTGGGCAGCTTCGTCTGGTCGATAAAGACTACGCCGCCAGGAGTCCATTCCAAGGTCTGAATCATAAGGTTGTAAGGGTCAAAGCCGTCTCTTAAGATTAACGGATAATTCGATTAGCGGATAATCGGAACCTGTGGCGCGGCATCTTCCGGCAGAATCCCGCGAAGGCGCGGATCGTCAGCCACTTCGATCGCCCGCTTGTAGGGCCGGAAGCCGCACTTCATATAAAAACTCAGTGCCGTCGGACCGTCGAGCGTGCAGGTGTGCAACCAGACCCGCGTCGTCGAGGCGTCCCAAGCCCGGTCGAGCAACTGCGTCATGAAGGCGCGTCCCAGACCTTTGCCGATCGCTTCGGAAAAGAGCGCGAAGCTCGTAATCTCCACGTTTGGCGGGTCGGAACGGTCGAGCTCGGCAAGCCCAATCTCGCTGCCCTCGCGCTCCGCCACAAACAATTCGGTGGTGGAGCGGCTCAAGACCTCCGCCAGTTGCTCGTCCGTCATCTCCAAACGGCTGAACCAAAACCATTGCGCGCCGGCTCGCCGGTACAACGCACGATACCAATCTAGCTGCGGATTCCGCACCCGCGGCAACTGAACTTCACCGGAGGCGGCGTCGGCCAGTAGAGGCCGCTCTCGCATTTCGAGATAAGTCACGACCGACGCAATTTTTCCCGGAGCGAGGTCGGTGTATCCGTCGGGAATCACTTGGCGGCGGCCTCGTGTTGCGCGACATGCTCACGACGCACATCGTTGGCGGTGAAAACCGAAATGAACGAAGCAGGCGCAGCCGCCTTTTCCACGCTGGGACGGCCCTGGGCATCTTCGCGCTCGACCAGGCACATCGCGCCCACGACTTTGAAGCCAAATTCGCGGGCGGCTTCGATGGCTTGCACGGTGGAGGATCCAGTGGTGCACACGTCGTCCACAATCACCACGCGCGCGCCTTTTTCCCGGAAACCTTCGATGCGCTGGCCCGTGCCGTGCTGCTTCTCGGCTTTACGCACGAGGAATCCGTGCAGCGTTCCGCTGGTAACGGCCACCGCCACAACGATGGGATCAGCGCCCATGGTGAGTCCGCCGATGGCATTCGCGTGCCAGCCCTGGCCGCGCATTTCATCGAAAAAAACTTGGCCGACCAGTTGCGCCCCTCGGGCATCGAGCGTGGTGGTGCGGCAATCGATGTAATAGTCGCTGGTGCCGCCAGAGGATAACTTGAATTCGCCCAGACGAAATGATTTCTGCGCCAGCAGTTTCAGCAATTCTTGTCGTGCGGTTGACATAAATTTCTACGATAGCAGAAAGGCAGTTGTTAGCTACCAGTTTTCCAAATGCTTGCCTTCACTGAGAGCTGACGACTGATCGCTGATCGCTCTACTGATTCAGTTTCTCCAGATGCCGGAATCCGTCGGTGGCGGCGAACATCAGTGCGGTGATGGTTCCGTTGTAGGCCATGTGGATAAGGACGCCGGCGGCCACCGAATCTGTTCTGGCGCGCACCATCGTCAACACCATGCCGACGAGAAAAATCACGAGCACAGGTCCCCAGGAAAAGCCCAGTTGCGCCCCATGAAGCAGGGCGAAACCGAGTGCAGTCAGCAAGACGCCAATCGGCAGGCCGAGGCGGCGCGCCAGCACGGGATAAAGAAATCCGCGGAAGAAAAGCTCTTCCATCAAGGGCGCGAGGGTGACGCTGAGAATGCTGAGCGCCCAGGCTTCGGCGGGCGTGCGGAAAAAGTTGTCGATCGGCAACTCTTTCGGAATCGGCAACAGATGGGCCAGACCTTGCAAACCTACAGAAAGCGCAAAGCCTGTCGCTACATAAGCGGCGACATGGGAAGGCCAGTTCCAGTGGATGGCTGCGAGAAAATCGCGCCGGCCGCGCTCGCGCGTAACCAGAACATACATGTAGATGAGAATCAGAAGGTAGGCGACGGATTGGCCGACGACGACAACCATCGGGACACGAGCAACTTCGCCGAAGCTCCAGTGCGGGTACACCCACCGGTGCGCAGCGAGCAATACGGCAAACACACCGACGAAGAGCGCCACGATGGTGAGGCAAACCAAGCGGAGAACATCCCAGCCATTCCATGCCGGATCATTCCATTCCGGATCGGGCGGCGGGGCGGGGACGAGGTCGGCGGGGAGGAGCGAGGATGCTCGTCCCTCCACTGGCGTATCCCCAGGCTCTAATTGCGGTGTTGACGCCTCCGGGCGATCGTCGGGAAAACTCACGCGATCTCCTCTGTGCTGGCAGGCGCGAGCGCGTTCTTTGCCGAGCCATTTCTTGCCGAGCCGTTTCTTGCAGAACCATTTTTCTCGGGCCCGTTTTTCTCCGCCCCATTGAAATATGCGGTCAACGCTTGTCCCGTGTAAGACTTTTTCACGCGCGCGACCTGCTCGGGCGTGCCCTGGGCGACCATGCGGCCGCCTTCTTCTCCGCCTTCGGGGCCGAGATCGAGAATCCAGTCGGCGTTGCGGATCACGTCCAGATTATGTTCGATGATGATGACCGTGTTTCCGAGATCGGTGAGCCGGTGCAGAACGTCGAGCAACTTGCGCACATCGTCGAAATGCAATCCTGTTGTCGGCTCATCCAGCAGATAAAGGGTTTTTCCAGTCTGACGCTTGCTGAGTTCGCGAGCCAACTTGATGCGCTGCGCTTCGCCGCCGGAAAGCGTGACTGCGGATTGACCAAGGTGAATGTATCCGAGGCCAACGTCCACCAGCGTTTGCAGCTTTGGCTTAACCTGCGGAATGTTCTCGAGAATCTGGAGCGCGTCGGACACGGGCATTTCGAGCAGGTCGGCAATGGAGGAACCGTTGTAGTGCACCGACAGCGTTTCGTGGTTGTAGCGGCGTCCGCCACAGACCTCGCACTGTACGTAGACGTCGGGTAGAAAATTCATTTCAATGCGCCGTTGCCCCTCGCCCTGGCAGGCTTCGCAACGCCCGCCAGCAACGTTGAAGGAGAAGCGCCCGGGCTTGTATCCGCGCTCGCGCGATTCGGGCAGCATGGCGTAGAGGTCGCGAACAGCCGCGAAGATGCCGGTATAAGTCGCCGGATTCGAGCGCGGCGTGCGGCCGATGGGCGACTGGTCGATGCGTATGACCTTGTCGATCAACTCGGCTCCGGTGATGGCTTTGTGCGAGCCGGGCTCTTCGCGGGAACGATAAAGTTGGCGGGCCAGGGCGCGGTAAAGAATGTCGTTCACCAAGGTCGATTTGCCGGAGCCAGAAACCCCGGTCACAACCGTCATCACGCCGAGGGGAAACACTACGTCGAGATTCTTGAGATTGTTCGCGCGCGCACCTAAAACGGTGACGGCTTTTCCATTCGGACTGCGGCGCTCGGAAAGCGTCGCGATCTTCTGGCGTCCGGAAATGTAAGCGCCGGTCAGCGAGGCGGGCGAATTCATGATTTCCGCCGGCGTACCGCTCGCGACTAGTTCGCCGCCATGACGGCCAGCGCCCGGGCCGAGGTCGATGACGTAATCCGCGCGGCGAATGGTTTCTTCATCGTGCTCGACGACTAGCACCGTGTTGCCGAGATCGCGCAGATTCTCCAGCGCGGCGAGAAGACGCCCATTGTCGCGGTGGTGCAGGCCGATGGAAGGTTCATCCAGAACGTAGAGAACCCCGCGCAGTTTCGATCCGATTTGCGTGGCGAGCCGGATGCGCTGCCCTTCTCCACCCGAGAGGGTTGCGGCCGAGCGGCCGAGTTGCAGGTAGCCGAGTCCGACGTTGTGCAGAAATTCGAGACGCTCCGTGATTTCGTGAGCGATGCGTCCGGCGATGGTCAGTTCCCTGCCGGTCAATTTGATCTTGCGCGCGGCATCGAGCGCGCGCGCAATCGGAAGGCTGGTGAAATCGGCGATCGACATGCCGTTCACCTTTACGGCCAGGCTTTCCGGGCGCAGACGCTTGCCGTGGCACACCGAGCATTCCGTGGCCGACATGAAATCGAGCAGATATTCGCGATAGGTATCGGAAGTGGAAGACTCGAGATTCTGTTTGAGGTGACCGAGAATCCCAAGAAAACCAGTCTTGCCTCCGCGCTGCGGTTCGCCGTTCAACAGCAGGTTCTGAATCTTGTCGGGAAATTTCTCGAACGGCGTCGACAGGTCGAAGCCGTAGGCTTGCACAAGCAATTGAATGCTCCGAACCAGATTCTGCGATGAGGAACCGGGACCGAGGCCGCCATCCAGAATCGGCTTCGACCAATCGACAATCACTTTTCCGGGATCAAGATCGTAGCGGCTGCCCAGGCCGTGACACTCGGGACACGCTCCATAGGAACTGTTGAACGAAAACGAGCGCGGCTCCAGCTGCGGAACGTTGATGCCGCAGTCGGGACAGGCTAAACGCTCCGAGTAAAGCGTCTCTTCTCCGTTGACGACGGCGACCAGCACCAGGCCGCCGCCCAGCTTCATGGCCAGCCCCACCGAGAGTTCGAGGCGGTGTTCAATTCCGGGCTTGACCAGCAGGCGATCCACGACAACTTCAATGGTGTGGTTCTTCCGTTTATCGAGCGCGAGATCATCTTCGAGGTTCACCAGTTCGCCATCGACGCGGGCACGGGAGAAGCCATGCTGCACAAGCTTCTCCATCTCTTTCTTGAATTCGCCTTTGCGCCCGCGCGCGATGGGCGCCATGATCATGACCCGGTCGTCGGGCGTAAGAGCCATGACACGCTGCACGATTTGCTCGGCCGACTGGCGCGCAATGGGCTTGCCGCAATTCGGGCAGTGGGGAATGCCAATCGACGAGTAGAGCAGGCGCAGGTAATCGTAGATCTCGGTGATGGTGCCAACCGTCGAGCGTGGACTGCGGCTGGTGGTCTTCTGCTCAATCGAGATCGCGGGGCTGAGCCCGTCGATGGAATCGACGTCAGGCCGCTCCATCTGATCGAGGAACTGACGGGCGTAGGCGGAGAGCGTTTCCACGTACCGCCGCTGGCCTTCGGCATAAATCGTATCGAAAGCGAGCGAGGATTTGCCGGAGCCGCTCAGACCCGTAATGACCGTCAAGGTGTTCCGAGGAATCTCGACGTCAATATTCTTCAGGTTGTGCTGGCGCGCGCCGCGCACCGAAATCCGGGTAATGGCCATTTACACAGTACTTTATGGACTTCCGTAACGTGGACGGGTCCCAGGAAATGTTGGAGAGTGGAGATACGCAGTTTGATTCCCGTATCTTATTTGTTAACAGCTGCGGGGGTCAAATGCGGATAAAGTTGAATATTTGCAGCCGCGCGATTTCAGGCGCGGCTTCTGGTAAGGATCATTGAAGTGAACGCACTTTTCGTAGGTTTTATAGTCAGCAGTACTGCCATTCTAACCGTGGTTGTCGGCGTATTCGGCGCATATTGCGCCATTAACGGCGTATTAGCTGCCGTGAACCCCTCTCGACCTTCCCCAGCCTTGGCGAGACTAGCAACGCACCAAAGCCACGCCAGCGGCGACTAAACGCACGCCCACCCCCCCATTCCATGCATGGGGTAGGGGAGTGTCCCAGGACGCCCCGAGATGCGCTGCCTACTGTTGCGGCGGTGGCTGCTGCTGCGGCATGACAGTTCCGCCCGGCTGCTGTTGTCGGCGGAGCATATCCATAATTTGCTCCGGACTCTTCGGCCCCGCGTTGGGCTGATTTGAATCCGGCTGCTGCTCCTGAGCATTGGCGCCGGTCGTGTCGGGTTGTCCAGGCGCTCCGGGCTGGGCCTGATCGTCGGCGCTGTCGTCGGCGCTGTCGTCATCGTCTTTGTTCTCGTCGGCGGCGGTTGCCGTTTGTGCATCCCCCGGCGGCCCGTTTCCCGGCTGCGGGACACGGTTCTGGCCAAACGGCACAGGCGGAGCAAAGCGGCCGGGAGGCGTCGGCACCGAGTTGTTTTCCGGCACGTTCGCTGCGGTCTGGGTCTCGCCCGCCGCCGATGACTTGGGCATGAGAATTACACTCGAAACCGCGCTCGGATCCGACGCTGAACCCAGCATCACGTAATTGAAAGGCGAACCGTTGAGCAGTCCCGCCAGAACGTCGCGGGGCGCTCCCGGTCCAATGTGCGCAACCACGCGCTCGCTGGCGCCCGATCCCTGGGGAATGTCAATCGTAGCACCGGTAAGCTTGCGCACATCGCGCAGGATTTCGCCCAGACTCGAATTCTGCGCCGAAATGGTCAGCAACCCGCCCTGATAGCTGATCTTGGCGGGCGATGCCGGAATCTGGTCCATCGGCAACTGACTTAGCGGACCGCTTGGCAGCGGCGGAAGCACGAGCTCCTTCTGCTTTTTATGAGACTTGTGGTGTGGAGTCACAACCGGGGTAGCAGGCTGTGCCTCAGATTGAGCCTCGGCGCACTGGGTCGGCAGGACGGGAACTGCCAGCAAAAGTCCGAATACCATCCAACTGCGTGTGCGCGGCATCAGAGTGTCCCCGTTTTTCGCAAATGGCCGAAGGTTCAGCAGCCACTGCGCCCAGTTTGATTTTACCACCGCTTATAGAACGTCCAAGGACTGCGCTTCTTGCGGTTGATGACCAAAGGTCTATCGCGGGAAGAACCTTCGCCAGCCCGGGGACTATCGCGGCATGCCCCATTGGCCCGTGCAGCGCGTAAAATGCGAGCGGAGGCCTTTGCCTTGGCCATAGCTGCGGAACCAGCATCCCGGAATCGACGGCGTTGCCGGCGATGGCTGTGTCTGCTGTTGCTGGCGGCGGCGTCCCAGGCGCAGATTTGCCAGAGCGCCCCAGATATGGACGTCTCGGTGCGAACCGCGCTCGAGACCGCGGCGAAACACTATTTCGAAATGTCGGCGCACGGCGATACGGCTGGCTTGAAGCAGAATTCCATTGCTGCCGTGGCCGCCAGTTTTTCCGGCATTGAAGCCGCAGTCAAACAAAACCAGGCTGCGTTCACCGGCGCGCAAGCCACGGTTCGTCCGCCGTTTCTGCTGACCGCCGATGGCCCGGAGACGTTGCCACGCGCCGAGTTTCTGTGCGGCGTGTTTGGAAAATCGGGCCAGACCAGGGATAGCGCGGTGTTTGTCCTCTCCGATCTGCCACCCGGCAAGTACGGCTTAGCTATTCTCGACGTGAACGGCGGCCCCGCCGTGATGACGCTGACGCTCGTCCTGCAACAGGTAGGCGCCGAGTGGAAGCTGGCAGGTTTCTACGCCAGATCCTCCCAGACGGGAGGCCACGATTCGGCATGGTTCGCCCAGCGCGCCCGCGATTTCGCAGCCAAGTCGCAGTCCCACAACGCCTGGCTGTATTACCGCGACGCCATCGCCCTCTCCACTCCCGTGGACTTCATGAGTACGCTCATCACCGACAAACTCTACGACGAGGCCCAGGCAGCACAACCCTCCGACGTGCCAGTGGACGGGAAAACCATCGATTTGAGCGCCGGCGGCAAGGTCTATCATCTGAGTGAAATCTTCCCCCTCGCCGTGGGTAACGATCTTGATGTGGTGGTGAAGTATCAGGCCGCCGATGTATCGGATACCGCGCACACATTTCAGGAAAATTCCGTGGTGATCAAGGCGCTGGTGGTAAAGTTCCCGGAATTCCGCGACGCCTTTGCTGGAGTGGTCGCGCGCGCCGTCGATCCTTCCGGCCACGACTACGGTACGCTGCTGACGATGAAGGAAATCAAATGAAGCAATTGAATCATTCAGGCATTGAGACATTGCGTCATTGAAAGTCACAGCTCGCAGGGTGGGACTATTAAATCCAGGTGCATGAAGTGGTTTTACTTGATGTCGTTTGTCGCTGGTTCCATCTGCTCCCTGCTCTGGACGGGTCTTCTGATTTTTGTGATCGCGACCGCTCGGTACAAAGGCATGGGCTTCAGGGGACCAGCTTTGGTGCTCCCGCTCGTGTTCTTCATCTGGGCAACACGGGAGATGTTTAGCGCGTTCAAGGGAAATTCAGATTGAGCCACTACCCAATGATTCAACGCCTTGCCTTCCCCACCCGGCGGGACTAGTATTTCCCAGGGTCGTTTCGCCGCAACCAACCTTTCTTGTTCGATCTAGCTCTCTAGGAGGATGCTATGGGCATCGCTGTTTCCCCGATCCAGATTGATTCCCGTGTCAGCGACTTCATCGCGAAGCCGCGCAAAATGCTCATCGACGGCAAGTGGGTCAATGCCGCGTCCGGTAAGACTTTCCCCACCTACAACCCGGCCACCGGAGAAGTTCTGGCGCAGGTCGCCGAAGGCGATCGCGTGGATATCGATGCCGCGGTGCAGGCCGCGCGCAAAGCGTTTGACAGCGGTCCGTGGTCACGCATGACGGCCTCCGAGCGCGGCAGGCTGGTGTGGAAACTGGCCGACTTGCTCGAACAGCACATCGAAGAATTCGCGACTTTGGAAACACTCGATAATGGCAAACCGCTCACCGTGGCGCGCGCCGCCGACGTTCCGCTGGCCGTCGACATGTTCCGCTACATGGCGGGATGGGCGACCAAGCTCGAAGGCACGACGATTCCGCTCTCCGTTCCCTATACACCCGGCGTGAACTACCACGCCTACACGCTGCGCGAACCGGTCGGAGTGGTCGGCCAGATTATCCCGTGGAACTTTCCGCTGCTGATGGCGGCGTGGAAGCTGGCGCCGGCGCTGGCCTCCGGATGCACGGTGGTGCTGAAGCCGGCCGAGCAGACGCCGCTCTCCGCGCTGCGTCTGGGCGAACTGATTATGGAAGCCGGATTCCCCGACGGCGTGGTTAACATCGTCCCGGGATACGGCGAGACTGCGGGCGCGGCTCTGGCGGCGCACGATCTGGTCGATAAAATTGCGTTTACCGGATCGACGGAAGTGGGCAAGCTGATCGTCCATGCGGCCACCGGAAATCTGAAAAAGGTTTCTCTCGAACTCGGCGGCAAATCGCCGAATGTCGTATTCAAAGATGCCGATCTGGATGTGGCAATCGGCGGCGCAGCCAGCGCGATTTTCTTCAACCACGGCCAATGTTGCTGCGCCGGTTCGCGCCTCTACGTCGAGCGTCCGGTCTTCGATCAAGTAGTCGAAGGCGTGGCGGCCAAGGCAAAGAAAATCAAGGTGGGGTCCGGGCTGGACCCGAAAACTCACATGGGGCCGCTCGTTTCCGAAGAACAGTTGCAGCGCGTCTGCAACTACCTCGAGATCGGCATGGCCGAGGGCGCCAAAGCCGCCTCGGGCGGGCGCAAAATCGGCGGTCCGGGATACTTCGTCGAGCCCACGGTTTTAGTCGACACCATGGACTACATGAAGGTCGTCCAGGAAGAAATTTTCGGGCCGGTGGTAGCCGCGATTCCGTTCGACAATCCGGAAGAACTGCTGTCTCGGGCGAATGATTCCATCTACGGCCTGGCGGCGGGCATCTGGACCCACGACATCGCGAAAGCCCACCGGACAGCAGCATTGCTGCGCGCGGGCACGGTTTGGATCAACTGCTACAACATCTTCGACGCGGCCCTGCCCTTCGGCGGCTACAAGCAGTCCGGCTGGGGACGCGAGATGGGCAAAGATGTTCTCAATCTTTATACGCAGACCAAGGCGGTGTGCGTCAGAATGTAGTTACGGAGAGCGTTGATAAGTCATGCGGTGGAGGGACGGGGGCGGGACGCCCGTGCCTCCGCCCTTTTCTTGCAACAGACTTGTGCGGAAGGATATTGGAGGCGCGGGTGAGAATCGAACTCACGATAGAGGTTTTGCAGACCTCGGCCTTACCACTTGGCTACCGCGCCGGATCGTCGACGAGAACACCCGTAAACTGGCACGCCAAAACGAAAAGCCCTCGCCGGGGGCAGGGCTTGCTCTGGTTAGATTATACCTTTCGTGCCTGTTTGAGCAGGTCTCCGAAGCCGCATCGGATTCCTAATTGAGCCGTATGCGAAACGAATACGCATATTTTCCTGGGCTCTTTTCTGGGACCTGAATGTGCAATCCATCATCCAGCTGTTCGAACGCCAGCTCCGAGTCTGTACCTAGCAGGACAACCGTCCTGATCTTGTAGCCGGCATCGAGAGCGCCCTTGGCCAACGAATGAATCACGATCTCTGGATGGGAGGGCCACCCAAGTTCGATCGCGTAAAGCACGTGCTCTTTTTTCGTAAAGCGGAAATCTTCCGCCGTGTAAGGCAGAGTGTCGGTATCGTGAAAGGCGCCCTCGGCCACTTTCGTCGGCCCTTCCCCATAGACCTTCCAGGGCCGAGTGCCATAGATGGCGTCGCCGTTGACCTTCAGCCAGGCGCCGACCTCTCGCAGCACGTTCTGCGCGGCTTCGGGGACGGTGCCATCGGAACGTGGGCCAATATTCAACAGCAGATTACCGTTCTTGCTCACGACATCCACCAACTGGTGAATCACAAACTCGGGCGACTTAAACGTGTCGTTTTCAATGTAACCCCAGGATTTGTTGCTAATGGAGGTGTCGGTCTGCCAATACAGCGGACGAATTGCTGCGAGTTGTCCCCGCTCCACGTCCAGGACACCTGACCTCTCCTGCATTGCATAATCTTTGTAGTTAATCACGCCCACCGGCCCGCCGCTCTTCATAGTCGCGTTGTAGTAGAACGCAACGAATCGGGCCAGGTTGTCGCGGACTGAGGGTTGGCCGATCCACCAATCGAAATACATGATCTCCGGGTGGTACTTTTGTACGATTTCCGCCGACCGTGCCAACCAGTCGTCGGTCCAGGCCTTGGAAACAAAAGTAAAGTCGTTGGCAAGGGGCGTGCCGTTCTTATTCTCCATCCAGGTGTGCGCCGGCCCGTAAAAGGCAGCGTATTTCGGATCGTTGACGTCGGAGCGAATGGTGCGGCCCACTCCCAGGAAAAAGTTATGCTCCACACGATGAGAAGAGGCCCCCAAACGCATTCCTTCCGCGCGCACGGATTGGGCGAGGTCACCCATCAGATCGCGACGCGGCCCCATTCTTGCAGCAGTCCAGTCAGAAAGGCCGCTGTCATACATGGCAAATCCGTCGTGATGCTCAAAAACAGGGACGACGTACTTTGCGCCTGATTCCTTGAAAAGATGAGCCCAAGCGTCTGGATCGAACTTCTCCGCCTTGAACAAAGGAATGAAGTCCTTATAGCCGAACTTATCCTGTGCGCCGTAGGTTGCGAGGTGGTGTTTGTACTCTTCCGACCCTTCGACGTACATCGACCGTGGGTACCACTCATTGCCAAAGGCGGGAACGGAATAAACACCCCAGTGAATAAAGATCCCGAATTTCGCGTCCATGTACCACTCGGGGACCTTGTAGTTCTGAAGTGACTCCCAATCGGGACGAAATGGCCCTTCGTTGTTTATACGATCGACGTTCTCGAGAACCGCTGCTCGGGCGGCGTCATACTTCGCGCCCGCCTTCTGCCAAATCTGGTCGATGACCAGGGGATTGTCGCCAGCAGTAGGAGCGTCGGCCGGGCGCGCCTGGGCGAAAATGCCGCGGTGCAGCGCAACCAAAAACAATGCCACGATCCAGAGGGATGGCAGTCGTGGACAACTTTTTCGTAGTCTCTTCCGAAGAGTCATGGATGATCCTTCCGTTTCAACTCTTTGCGTCAGCCTGCTTGGGTCCGAAGAAAGAATACAGCGCAACGGCAATCGGCAGCGTTAATGATTGCCAGCGCGAGATGCTAGGGATTTGCCAGTCGAGAAGGATTGGAGCGGGAGACGGGATTTGAACCCGCGACTTCGACCTTGGCAAGGTCGCACTCTACCACTGAGTTACTCCCGCCCAACTGTATGAGTATAAACGACGGCCTCCCAACGGAGCAAACCCGGCGTTCAGGGCTGCAAGTGTTCCGCCGGCTGATGCGGCGACCACTGCGGATCTTCATCCGGCGCAACGATTTGCCCGTCGCGCATGTGGACGATGCGGTCGCCATACGCGGCGGCTTCGGGATTGTGCGTGATCATCAGCACGGTCTGCCCTAGATCCTTGTTCGACTGGCGCAGCATCTCGAGAACGATGCCCGAGCTTTTCGAATCCAGGTTGCCGGTGGGTTCGTCGGCGAGCACAATAGCCGGGCGATTGATGAGAGCCCGGGCCAGCGCCACTCTCTGCTGCTCGCCGCCAGAAAGCTCGTTGGGACGATGCTCCAGACGCTGCGCGATGCCGAGCATCCCGGTAATCTTCTTCAGAAATGCGGGGTCGGGAGCGCTTAACCCTGCGATGTCCACCGCGATTTCGATATTCGAACGGGCGCTGAGCGTCGGCAGAAGATTGAATTTCTGGAAAACGAAGCCGATCTTGCTCTTGCGCAATCGGGTGCGCTCGCCGTCGGAAAGCGTGGCGAAATCCACAGCGTCGATGATTACACTGCCCGAGTCGGCACGAGTCAATCCGCCCAGTAGATAAAAAAGCGTGGACTTGCCGCTGCCCGACGGGCCCACGATGGTGACAAACTCGCCTTTCTGCACGCTGAACGAAACGCCGCGCAGGGCGGGCACATCCACTTTGCCCACTCGGTAGGTTTTACGCAGTTCCCTGGCTTCGATGAAGGCCGGCATCCAGTAAAAACCATATCACAGGAACACTGGCAATCGAGGCAATGCAGCGCTCATGCCACGTTGGCCTGTCCCAGGTCCGGTGCAGCGGTGCGCAGTTCAACCTGTCGCTTGGGACCGCGCTTGCGCACCAGCAACAGGCGAATGCGCTCCAGCAGTTCCGCGGGTTCGTACATTCCCTTGGACAGAAAAACGTCGGCCAGCGTTTCGCGTTCGTAGATTTTGGTTCGTCCGGAGATCAGCACCGCCGGAGTCTGCGGCGAAAGGTTCTTGACTTCCTCGATCAGCCGCGAACCATCCACACCCGGCATGATCAGGTCGGTGAGCACCAGGTCCACGCCGCCGCGACGGAAGGCCTCAAGGGCCTGTTCGCCGCTGTTGCAGGCGAGCACACGATAGCCCCGCGTTTCCAGCAGGATTTTGCGAATGGAGAGCGCCTGTTCGTTATCGTCCACACAAAGAATCGTTTTCTTGGGCTTCATTGACCTAACCGGGAGATTGTCGTGACAAATATTTTCTGAATTCGATACCTGATTTCTTTTTCTTGAAGAGCGACGTTGAATGCTAAATAGAATCCAACCGCCGGTAAAGTGCCGCGCTCGCCAATGGCACTACCGTGCGGGAGAAATTCTGGCATCACGCTGAAAGCCGCTGCTGTTGCGGGGTTCCACACTGTTAGATCGCGATCGAGACTTCGCCGCGGAGAACTTCCACACAATTTCCACCGACACGCACATTGACCACATGGTTATCCTGTTTCGCAGCGCGGACAAAAATCCGGCTGGGTCGCTGCATCTCGGTGCCCTGCTCGATCAAAACCCGCTCGTCGCTGGCGGCCACGCCGTGCGCCACCATCCATGCGGAACAGCATCCCGCGGCCGAGCCCGTGGCGGGATCGTCTCCGCCGTAAAAAATCATCCGGGCGTGGAGCCGCGCCTTCGGATCAACGGCGTCGCGGCAGACGAAGTAAAAGAACTTGCCGCCGCTGCGCCCGAGATATTCCGCTGCGCCCGGAAAGTCGAGGCGAAGCTCTTGTAGAGTCTTCAACAAGCGCAGCGTTGCAATCGTGAAAGGAATGCCAGTGGAAACGGTCTGGATGGGCACGGAGTCGTCGAAATCACCCGCGCTCAGTCCAGTGAGGCGCGCGACGGCGCCAGCATCGTGAGTCGCGCCAAATTCAGGATTCTTCTGCGTCATTTCTCCGAAGACAGGGTGCCCTGTTTCCTCGGTGAAGCGCACGGGCACGGTGCCCGCGTTAAGATCGAGCCGGACTTCGGCGGCACCGGTCTGCCCGCGAAGAACAAAAGCCGTGCCCAGCGTGGGATGTCCCGCGAAGGGCAGTTCTTCCTGCACGGTAAAGATGCGCACGCGCACTCCGCGATCCTTCTCTGCCGCGGCCTCCCCAGGAAGAATGAAAGTTGTTTCGGAGAGATTCATCTCCCGCGCCAGGGCCTGCATCTGCTCCGTGCTAAGGCCGCGTCCGTCGAGAAACACTGCCAGCGAGTTGCCGGTAAGCGCTCGATCGGTGAACACATCGACCTGAACCATAGATAGCCGGATCGTCGATAGCTGGGTCGTCGATAGCTGGATCGTCGATAGCTCGATCATGAGGGACCTCCCTGACGAAGTAACCGTGCCTGAAATATTATCTCGCGCCGCAGCCGAAATACTTCCTCTTCCTGTCGGCAAATTTCCGCCGAAGCGTCAGCGAACCGATTGCCAACGCAGCGCTGGCCGGTCTACGATTGCGCCATGAGGAGAAAGCCATGAGCCCTCGTCGTGATGAGCAGAACGCCACCGCTTCCCGCCGCAATTTTCTCAAAAGCACCGGCGCCGTAACCGCTGGAGCGCTCGCCGGAAGTCTGCTTCCAGAAACCGCATCGGCATCGTCCGGCGCGACAGCCGATACCAACGCCACCGCTCCATTGAATCCCGCGACCGCCGGAGCCATGCCCACTCGCAACCTCGGGCGCACCGGCCATCGTCCCGGCATCTTCAGCCTCGGCGGACAAGCCGCCATCGAGCAGCCGAACAACGAAGCCGTGGCCGTGCCCATCATCGAGCGCGCTCTCGATCTCGGCGTCAACTACGTGGACACCGCCGCGATGTATGGCGGCAAAGATCGTTGGAGCCAGCGCCACTTCGGCCAGGTACTGAAACATCGCCGCAGCCAGGTGTATCTGGCCAGCAAAACGCATGACCGTACCCGTGACGGCTCGCTCGCGCTGCTCGAAGAATCGCTCAAACTGCTCAACACCGACCATCTCGACGCCTGGCAGCTTCACCACATCGACAGCCAGGACGACGTCGACAAAATCTTCGGCAAAGGCGGCGCGCTCGAAGCTCTCCTCCAGGCGCGCGAGCAGAAGATGGTCCGCTATCTAGGCGTCACCGGACACTCTGATCCCGAAGTGCTCATGGAGTGCCTCCGCCGCTTCGACTTCGATCAGATCCTGATGGCTGTCAACGCCGCCGACCCGCACCACCGCAGCTTCCAGGAGAAACTGCTCCCCATGGCGGTCGATAAACAAATGGGCATTATCGGCATGAAAATTCCCGCCCGCGGCCGCATCCTAAACTCCTGGCAACCGGACAAAAGCCACGATTCCGGATGGAATCAGCCCGCTCCCAAACCCGGCGTTCTGGCCATGAAAGAGGCCATGTATTTCACTCTCAGCCTGCCCGTGAGCACCGTAATCATCGGATGCGATTCCATCGCCCAGCTCGAAGAAAACGTCCAACTCGCGCGCGACTTCACGCCGCTCAGCGCCAACCAAATGGCCAGCCTGACCGGACGCACCGAGCCCATCGCCAAGCAGGCACTGTTCTTCAGAAATTGGGCTTGAGCGGGACCTGGGGTTCGAGACCCCCCTGAGTCGCGGTCTTTTAAAGTCAGGGACCGGAACCGAATTCAAGAGGTCCAACCTCAAAAATGAGCGAATCACTATCCAATGCGGTTAGCAAACTCGAAGGGTATCTGCCCCAACTGGAGCCGCAGCGAGGGTTGGATGTGTTCGTGAATGATCTTTACGAGGCCGCTTCTTATTGGAGCCAATTAGGTCGTTGGGTTCTCCAAAAGAACACGAAAGTAAACTATCCCGAGCGTGTACGCGGGGAGCGTGAACTTCTGGCCAAACTGGAGGGGCTTCTGCGGACAAAACCCGCAGAAGCGCAGGCCAACTACGGTCCGGTGCTGAGTACGGGAGGAGAAATCCTGCAGATTGTGGAAAGCGTGCAGCCGCCCAAGGACGGGCATCTCGGTTTTTTGAGAATCGCTCACGATTGCTTCCAATTTTTGCAGACGGATTTTCGCTTCTCGATCACAAAGGAACAGCCCACAAGTCTGGAATTCTCTTCAGGCGCGGTCTACCTGGAACTGGTATGTGCCAACAGCCCGTGGATGTCATGCCAGTTTGGACCTGAATCGGCTGAAAAGAAGCACTTTTCTATACAGGACCTCTTGTTCTTGTATGGCGATCAGCAGTATCGGACCTTTCCTGAGAAGTTGGCGTTGAATACCGAGGTCGAGGTCGAGAACTGGTTTAGGGTTTTAGCCGGTCTCTTTAAGCAACATGGCGGCGAGGTCCTGCGCAACGAGCCGGGCATTTTCGACCGTTTGGCTCAGGCACAGACTCAGCGCGACGATGAGTTCGTTGCAGCCATGAACGAGCAGCATGGCCATCACTGATAGGCGTACTTCGGTGCCAGTGGGCGGGTGGCCAACTTCTGCCCCGGAGTATAACCCGATCTCGTGGAACGTAAGAAACTGGGGGTGCCCCCCTTCTCGCGCTTATCGAGAAGGGGGCCTTCCGAGCGCCAACCTCTTGGGCTCTTACGCGGCCGGTGGACGAACCTTCATCTTCAGAACTTCCCAATCGTTGATTGTGACGGGTCCGACCTCGCCCAGGAAGTAGGCGTGAAAGCTGCTCCAGCGCCAGAGTTCAGGGGTCGCGATGGCCACGCTGCACCGGATTGCGATGCATGTAACGGAGTTTTTCGATGCGCTTATGCTCCGTCCAGACGTTGAAGTCATAAAAACGCTTCTGCCAGACGTGTTGCGCAGCGTGGTCGAACAAGTCCGTCTGGGCCGTTCTTGCGCGACGCTTCGCCTGCGGTTTTGACTGGAAAAGAACGCGCCGCGCAAATCCCAGCTTAAGCGCGTGCATTACGGTCGAAGGGTCCTTCTCTTGTGGTTCGCTGATGAGGAGGTGAATGTGCTCGGGCATGATCACATAACCGACCACCACGAACTGATAGCGAATGCGCATCTGCTCAAGCACGGTCAAAAACAGATCGCGACGCTGTGACGTGCCGAGCAGAGGCTGTCGCCGATAGCAACTGCCGGTGATGAAATGCAGGTCTCCGCTACCGTAGTAGCGATTTAGTTTGCGCCGCATAGGCCTCAGGATAGCGGCCCTAAGCGTTTTGACGCGGTGACGGTGCACACCGGTCGATGGTGATGAAAGAGTATGATCGCCGCAGTTGGAGGGCCACTTCTCAAACGCGAGAAGTGGCGCACCCCCAGTCTCTTACACTTCACGGCCCGGGTTATACTCCAGGGCAGAACTTGGCCACCCGCCTTCGCATCAGGGTGCCTTCAGGCAAACCGCGAGGAGTGAAAAAATGGTCACAGACCTGAGACCCCACACCGCCCATCTTGTTTATATTGGAGACTGCGGAAGCGCATGCGGTCCGGTGATCGTCCCGGTCTTCAAAACCGGCGGGCGGCATCTCCGATGTCGCCGGTGTGTTCGACTCACACACGCTTCCGCCAGTTTTCAGTAAGATTCACGTCGAGATTCATCGCGATGCGACTACCGGTTGTGGGCGGGTCAGCCACTGGCTAGCAAGAGTGCTTCGAAAGCGTCCGAATCCAGCAGATCAAGGGATCGAACCACCACATCGGCGGGCAGTTGCTTACCGTTGGGACTTACGCCGATGCTCCGCATGCCGGCATTGCGCGCTCCTTCGATGCCGGCAACCGCGTCTTCGACAACAATGCACCGGTCCGGCGATGCACCGACCCGCGCGGCTGCCGTGAGATACACTTCCGGGTCTGGTTTGCCCCGGTGGACATCTTCGGCGGAGACGATGCCCTGGAAAAACTGAGCAACCGCCAGAGCCTCAAGGACTGCCTCAACATTCGCCCGCGGTGCCGAAGAGGCGATGGCTTGAAGCCATCCCTGCGAATGAAGCTGGCGCAGCCAACTGGCAACGCCAGGCAGCGGAGAAATGCCTTCGGTGCGAACCAGATGACGATAGAGTTTCTCTTTGGCGTTGGCAATTTTCTCCGTGCGCTCGGGAGTTGCCGCGGCGCCCAGCCATCGGGGGAGGATGGAATCGTTGCGCTGACCGAACGAGGCAAGAAACTGCTCCCGAGTGATGGCAATGCCCTCATGCGCCATGGTGTCTCGCCAGGAAATCCAGTGGAATTCCTCCGAGTCAATCAATGTTCCATCCATGTCCCAAAGTACGGCCCGAGCCGCGCTCATTTGCCAACCTCCACTTTCTCGGCGATACGGATCAGAATTTTTCCGGGCGGATCGAATGCGCCCGATGCCATCCCGGTGATGGTCTTCGGCAGATCGTCTAACCCAATCGTGGCCGATATGAAGCGGTTTAGAGGAAAGACGCTGGGTTGCTCCGCATACAAAGCAATCGCCTTGGCAAAATCGCCGGCAGTGCATCCGTAGCCGCCAACCACACGAATTGCCTTGCCCTGAGACACCAGTGACACGGCGCTTCCCGTTCGCCGGACTTGGTTCAGATCATGACCATCCCGAATCAAATTCGACCAAGTTCCGCCATACAATAACAGCGCACCACACGGCGAGACTATCCGTTCCCCTATCCTGAGAATTTCCTCGTCAATAATAGTCGTCGCGAGGACCACAACATCGAACGCGCCGTCCCGAGCGGAATCGAGCGGGCAGATCCGGTCGTCCGCGAAGCTGCCAAGTCTCTGAGCGAACTCACGGCGGGGCAGCGACCGGTTGAACAATGTGGCTCGCCCGCCAAGGTATTGGCAGTAGAGGCCAAACAAGATGCCAGCGTTACCGGCGCCGACGATCGCTACTTCGACACCCGCAAGCGAACTTGTTCCCAGCGCGAGCAGGAGACCATCGACGGAGTGAATCACGCAGGCAAACGGTTCGGGGAGCCAGGGCGGCTCCAGGCTCACATGTTCCGGGATTCTCACCACCGCCTGGTGCAGAACCTCTTGCGGGCCATGCGCCACGAGATAGTTGCCAAAGGCCGTGGTCCTTTCACACTCCGCGTTCGGGTTCAGGGTTACTGTCTGTTCCTCCTCAAAACCTGTGGCAGCGCCGGCAAAGACCACCTTGCCAATCACTCCGTGGCCAAAGAGGTGCCGTGTCCCGGGAATCATCTCTCTCAACCCCGAAACTTCTTTAATATCGGCCCGGCAAATACCTGCATACAACGGACGCACGACGACCGCGTCGTTGGTTAGCATCTGCACCGGGAATCGCTCACGGTGAAACTGGACGACGCCGCGGTGCGTTTCTGCCCACTGGTACGCTGCCAGCTTGGGGATCCATTGGATACTTCAGGCTTAAGGTCATGAGATTCTATCCGTCGCTGTCTTGGTGGCCTGGGATATGCCCTGCGTGGGCGGCTATAAATCCCTTATGCCGATGATCAGCAATCTTGATTGTTTCGTCCAATGAATTGCTATGACCTCTGTGATAACTTTGCAGCATGTATATGGAAATCGCGGGATTGTGTTCGTTCCTGGCGCTGGCGGACGAATTGCACTTCCGCAAAGCTGCGGAGAAGCTGTTCCTGTCCCAACCTGCGTTGAGCAAGCAGATTCGGCGATTGGAGGACAAGGCCGGCGGTGCTTTGTTCGCTCGAACCCGCCGCAAGGTCGTACTGACGGAAACCGGCAAGGTGTTGCGTCCACTAGCGGCAAAACTTGTCGCCGACGCCCACTCCGCGATGAACCTGACGCGCGAAGCCGCGGACGGCCGGGCCGGCGCGCTTAATGTTGGGTTCGGAATCGCAGCTGTCTCGGAGATTCTGCCGCGCACCATCCTGCGCTTTCAGAAGGCCTATCCCCATATCGAACTGCGGATGCGCGACATGTCGACTCCTTCGCAAGTTGCCGCTCTCCTCGACGGCACGCTAGACATTGGGATTCTCCGTCTGCCGATTGCGCATGCGGAATTGCAAAGCATTTCTCTGTTTCGTGAACGGCTGGCTCTGGCGGCTCCGCCATCGGTTGCCTACAAGCCGAAAGAAGGATTGGCTACTATGCGCAAGGAGCCATTCATCTTTCTTCCGCGCCCACGTCCGCTATGTTCCATGACCACGTATTGGGTTGATGCCGCCGCGCTGGATTCACACCGCACATCGTACAAGAAGCAAGCGAGATGTTTACGATTCTCAATTTTGTGCGTTCCGGTTTGGGCGGTGCCGCCGGTTCCGAGCGCAGCTATCAGAATGAATGTACCCGGCGTTCGCTTCCACGAATTGCGCATACCCGAAGCCGGGAGCTGGCTCATCGGAACCGCCAGCCACCGCCTGTCAGAGAAGCGTGAGCTGATTTCTCGATTTACTTCCGCGATACGGGCGGTCGTCCGCGGCCGCGGGTCCCATAGATAGCGAACTCTCTCTGGTGTTTAGAGATGGACTACTTCGTGGTAGAGGATGAAGGTCTTTGCAGGCGAGAAAGGCACGGCGCAACTCCGCTGATCCCCAAGCGGGGGAAACTGGAAATCAATGCGGTACCGAGTCCATCACTAGCGCGGAAATTCCGGCAGGTGCGCCCTGTTGGCAGATTCAAGCATTCTTGGCCACTTCCGGCCACGGCTTTGCCTCCTAAAGGTGAATAGCGCCCCAGCGTGCGGCCATTCGCTATCATTCGATTTTGGGGATACGAGCTATTCGACACCACGTTGCGCTGAGGCTCCTTTTCGAAAGTGAGGCGTAAAAAAAGAGAGAAGTGCGGCTTCGTGCGGCATCAAATGGCGAACTTGCCCGAGCAGGCTTGCCGCCTTGAGGGTGGTTGGAATAGATTGATTTCGGAGATCAATTCGTTTTCTCTCGTAGGCTTACAATGCGCTACCAGGTTGCGGAAAAGCTCCGATCGGTGGCCTACCTCGGGACAATGAACCAGGACGAGCGTTGGCTAAGGATGTAGAGCGAGGTAAGCGATGCCGAAGAAGAGCGTAGCCCCCGCGATCACAATTATCCCCGCGAGACGCAGTCCCCAATCGGGCACTTGTACGGGTGCCAGCTTCCCTGCTTCCAGCTGTCGGCAAAACGATCCAAATTTGCCCTGGCGTAATTGAGCAGATATTGTGGTGGATGGGATCCCCAGGAACCCGGCACCCATTATGAGTGCTGCTGGTGCATCATTTGTGGGCTTATGCTCGCCACGCCAGCAGCGTACCAGAAAACTCTCTTGCTTCCACAACACAAACTGATAAGAAGAAAGCATGCGTGGAAAAGACGAGCAGCAGTTGGGACGTGTTTGGTTGCTGTCAATTTTTAGCAGCGAGTTCCGCAGGGACCATCCGTTACGCTCGCTGCCAGCCATGACAGATGAAGCACTCCAGCAGCTGCAACCTCGATTCAATCGCTTGTACGCCAAAACTGGCCGACCTTCGATTGCGCCGGAGAAGCTGTTGCGAGCCCTCTTGCTGCAAGCGCTATACTCGGTGCGCAGCGAACGGATGCTGATGGAACAGCTCAATTACAACTTGCTGTTCCGCTGGTTCGTAGGCTTGAACATGGATGACTCCGTCTGGGACGTGACGGTGTTCACCAAGAATCGCGAGCGTCTGCTCGATGGGGACATCGCCGTAGCTTTCTTCCAAGCTGTGCTCCAGCAAGCTCGTGAACGGGACCTGCTCTCGAACGAACACTTCACGGTGGATGGAACATTGCTGGAAGCATGGGCGAGTCTGAAGAGTTTTCAGCGAAAGGATGGTAAGCCTCCGGCTCCGCCGGACGATCCTGGCAATGCGACAGTAGACTTTCATGGGGAGAAGCGGTCGAACCAAACGCACGAATCGAAAACGGACCCGGATGCGAAGCTGGCACGCAAAGGCAGGGGCAAGGAAGCCAAGCTGAGTTATAACGGGAATCTGTTGGTAGAGAACCGCAACGGACTGATCGTGAACACGGAGGTGTTCGAGGCCAACGGAACGGCGGAGCGCGACGCGGCGCTGCTGATGCTGGAACAGATCGCTGGCACGAAACAGGTCACGGTCGGAGGCGACAAGGGATACGACACGGCGGACTTCGTGGCTGAGTGCCGCAACCTCAAGGTCACGCCGCACGTGGCTCAAAATCTGGAGCGACGCGGTGGGAGTGCGATTGATGCGCGCACGACGCAGCACACCGGATACGCCATCAGCCAGAGGAAGAGGAAGCGTATCGAAGAATGCTTCGGATGGCTGAAGACGATCGCGCTGTTGCGGAAAGTTCGGCATCGTGGAATCTTCAAGGTCGGATGGGTCTTCACCTTCGCAGCCGCGGCCTACAACTTAGTCCGTATGAGGAATCTGGCGATTCTAGCGCCGTGAGCCGAGGTTGCAGTGTGCTCGCAGGCCCGAAAATGAGTCTGCGGGACACCAGCAGATGCAGCCACAACCCTTCCCGAATCACAAAACCACTGAGGTTGAAGAGAATCTAAGTCGCGGAGTCCATTTTTCCGCAGCCTGC
>CAVZUP010000205.1:0-11288 GCA_963778255.1 uncultured Acidobacteriaceae bacterium | reverse complement strand
CTGGTGTTGTGCGCGAGGTAGGGAGATACTTCCAGGCTCACGTAACCGTCGCGCTTTTTCGTGCTCTGGTAGACGGGCGCGAGCAAGTCGGCTGCATCCTGAATATCGCGGATGGCCAGCAGTTCATAGCGCCTCTTGGCGTCGAGGTCGGCGCGGCCGGCGAGCGAGTCGAGAAAATCCTGATACTGGGTCGAGCCGGCAATGGCCTTCTCGAAAATCGCGGGATTCGAAGTCATCCCGCGCAAGCCGTCTTCCGTGATCAGCCGCTGCAACTCGCCGCCCTTCAGCAGGTCGCGGCGAATGTAGTCGAGCCAGATGGATTGCCCGAAAGTCTGAAGCTGGGTGAGAAGATTGGTGCCTTTTGCGGTTTCGACGGTGCCCACTGGATTCATAGCCATCTCCTGAATTCTTTAGTAGAGACGCGGCTTACCGCGTCTTCCTCTCAGCGTCTGACGAGACGGGGCAAGCCCCGTCTCGAGGCCATCATTTTCCCAGCAATTCACGCGCTGCCTGCAGGATGGCGTCAGTCGTAAAGCCGAACTTCTTCTGCAAATCCTTGAGCGGAGCGGATGCGCCGAAAGTCTTCATGCCGATGATGCGCCCTTTCGGACCGGCGTATTGCGCCCAGCCGAAAGTCGAAGCCATCTCGACCGCGACCCGCGCGGTAACGTCGGGCGGTAGCACCGCATCGCGGTAACTCTGGTCCTGATGCTCGAACAAATCCCACGACGGCATGCTGACGACGCGCGCCCGCACACCTTCCGCTTTCAGTTTCTCGTAAGCGTCAATGCAAAGGTAAACCTCGCTGCCCGTGGCCATCAGGATCACCTGCGGCTTGCCACCTTCGGCATCGGCCAGAACGTAGGCTCCACGAGCCACGCCTGCCGCGGACGCGTACTTCGTGCGGTCGAGAGTCGGCAGCGCTTGCCGCGTCAGAACCAGCGCGGCTGGCTCTTTCTTGAGCGCCATGATCACTTTCCACGCCTCGACCACTTCGTTGGCATCGGCCGGACGCAGCGTCACCAACCCCGGAACCGCTCGCAGCGAAATCAGCTGCTCGATCGGCTGGTGCGTCGGTCCATCTTCGCCGACGCCGATAGAGTCGTGCGTGAAAATCCAGATCGAAGGAACTTCCATGATGGCCGAGAGGCGGATCGGCGCCTTCATGTAATCGCTGAAGATCATGAAGGTCGAGCCGTAGGGCCGGAGTTTCGACAGCGCCATGCCGTTGACGATGGCGCCCATCGCATGTTCGCGAATGCCGAAGTGGAAGTTGCGCGCGTTGTAATGATTCGGCTCGAAATCGCCCGCGCCGTCGAAGGTGAGCCGCGTTTTCGTCGAAGGATACAAATCGGCCGAGCCGCCCATCAGCCAGGGATGGTTCTTGGCGATGGCGTTGAGAACCTTGCCCGACGATTCGCGGGTGGCGAGTCCCTTGGCATCGGCCGCAAACGTGGGCAGATCCTTGTCCCATCCGACTGGAGCCTGCTGCCGCTGCATGCGTTCTAACTGCACCGCCAACTCCGGATACTCCTTGCTGTACGTGTTGAACTGCGCGTTCCACTGCCCGCTCAGTTGCCGTCCACGCTTGCCCATGACGTCGCGGAAATTTTCAAGCACTCCGTCGGGGACCAGAAATTTGGCGTCTTCCGGCCAGCCGTAGGCGCGCTTGGTTAGTTTGACTTCTTCTTCGCCGAGCGGCTCGCCATGCGCTTCCTTGGTGTCTTGCCGGTGGGGTGAGCCGAAACCGATGTGGCTGTCGACGATGATCAGCTTGGGACGGTCTTTTACGCCGAGCGCGTGGCTGTAGGCGTTGGCCAGCGCGACCACATCGTTGGCATCGCGGACGTGCTGGACGTCCCAACCATAAGCCGCGAACCGCGCGGCCACGTTTTCGTCGTAGGCGAGATCCGTGTTGCCCTCGATGGTGATGTGGTTGTTGTCGTATATCCAGCACAGGTTCGAAAGTTTCAGATGTCCGGCGACCGACGCGGCTTCCGAAGAAATTCCCTCCATCATGTCGCCGTCACCGCAAATCGCCCAGACGTTGTAATTGAAGAGCTCGAATCCCGGACGATTGAAGTACTCCGCCAGCCAGCGCCCGGCGATGGCCATGCCTACGCTGTTGGCCACGCCTTGGCCGAGCGGACCGGTGGTGGTTTCAACGCCAGTAGTGACTCCGTATTCGGGGTGCCCCGGCGTTTTACTGCCCAGTTGCCGGAAATTCTTGACATCGTCGAGCGACACAGCCGGCGTCGCCAGAATCTTGCCCTCGGAACTCACGTCGCGCACACCGGCGAGGTGCAGCAGGGAATAGAGCAGCGCGGAGGCGTGTCCATTCGAGAGCACGAAGCGGTCGCGGTTCGGCCAGATCGGATCTTCCGGGTCATAGCGCAGAAACTGCTGCCACAGGCAGTAAGCCACAGGAGCCAGCGCCATCGGCGCCCCGGGATGGCCCGAGTTCGCCTTCTGCACTGCATCGATCGAAAGCGTGCGAATCGTATTGATACACAACTGATCAAGCTGCGTACCCGACGCAACCGACTGGTCACTGACGGCCATCAATTCTCTCCTCGTAACTCGGCTTACACTGCCCGCTTTTAAAATTAGATGAAATTAATTGCAAATCGATACAATGGCCTAAGTTTACAACGTGATCGGGCTGGCGCGAAGCCAAGCACCGGATTGAAGGGCCGATTTCAGGTGAGAAACACCCGATTCTGACTGATTTTGTGTTGCAGGGTGGATGCCAACTGATCCACGTCTACGGCCGAAAGGTTCATCAGGTCGGGTTCGAGCAATTGCACGCGGTTGGTCCCCACCGCGTCCCGCCGGACCTGGATCATCAAAGCCTGTAACACCTGGGCATCGTATTTTTCCGGGGTCATACGGGTCAATTCCTGGAGGGCGGCTCCGACGGACAGACGTTCGCGGTAAGGACGATCGCTGATCATGGCATCGAAGGCATCGGCAACGGCCACGATCCGCACCGCGACCGGGATTTCATCTCCATGCAAGCCGTCGGGGTATCCCGAGGCGTCCGCGCGTTCATGGTGCCAGCGCACGATTTCCGGAATCTGCGGCCACGGAAATTGCACCTGGCTGACGATCTGATGGCCAATGATGGTGTGGTCGCGCATCTCGCGGGATTCGAGCGCGTCGAGCTTGGCGGCTTTTTCGAACAGCCGCTTATCGACCGCAACCATGCCGATATCGTGCAGATAGGCGGCCGAGCGCAGCGACGCCACATCGCTTGGTCCCATCCCCAGCGCCTCGCCAATACCCTGCGCGTAGCGGCCTACGCGCAGAGAATGGCCATGAATGTTGACGTGTTTGACGTCGATGGCGGTCGCGAAAGCTTCGAGCGCGTTGTCATAGAACCCGTGCAGCGAGGCCAGCAGCCGCACGTTTTCCGAAACCCGCTTCTCCAGTGTCTGGCCGAGCGTGTGATTCTGAACGGCCAGCGCGACGTAGTGGCTCAGGATTTGAAACGCATCGAGCGCGTCTTCTTCGTAGGGTGCGTCACCCGCCCGGCGTCCCAGTGCGATCACGCCGACTAGTTTGCCCCGGACCTTCAGCGGGCAGATGCACTTGAAGAGTTCGGGGGCGACGTTGCCGTTCGAACTCAGGAAGGCATCGTAGGTGGAACTGTTGAGCAGCAGCGGGCCCGCGGCGGCGGTCAAGCTGTGCACGTGGCGGGGAAGCAGGGGAATCAGCGACGGATCGGGCAGCAGCGCGAATCCCTGGGCGTCAACTGAAGACAGCATGGAGGGTCGTTCGCCGAATGAGAACAAAACAGCCTCACGCGCGCCAGCTGCTTCCATTATGGCGGCCAGCATGGTGCGAGCGGTTTGGCGGAAGTCGCGGTCCGCGGTCAGTTCGGGCCCCAATTCCGTCAGCGCTTCGAAAGTTCTTAAGAACTTTTTGAGATTGGTTCCCTGCAATGCCTCTTGCGGAGGTGCGTGCGAGAAACCAGAGCGCTAACAGGATAGCATCGCAGCAGCGGCGCGATTATTGGTTAGTTTGGTGCAAGGGAGGGCTATTGAATCATTGAGTCATTGAATCATTTTGTCATTGAAGATCTCTGGCTGGAAAATCGACTCAATGACTCAATGATTCAATCGTTCAATAGCTACACGCCCACCGGAAACGGCTTGGTATGAGTTTCCGAGCCCACCGAAAGTCCGGCGAACCGCCCCTGCAGCAGTGACATCAGCCCTGTGACCCAGTAACCGACTACGAACAGCAGCAGGAAGGGAACGGTGAAGTAGTTTTCGTTGTCGATGGCGTAGAAGACGGCCAGCGCGAAATAGGTTCCGATCAGGAGTTCAATCCACGGAACCCATCCCAAGCGCTTGCGGTATTTTGCCCCCAGCACCTTATCCTTCTTCGAAGCGACGCGGTACTTGGGAGTGCGGGCGAACGCCGTCTGCTTGCCGACCAGCGCTTCCAGCACGGCGCGCGTGTTCGTGATGGTCAGCCCGATTCCGAGGGACATCAATAAAGGCAGGTAGAGCAGCGACCGCCACCACTTTCCCGGAAACAGCTCTTTTTGCGAAACCAGATAAAAGCTGGATATAGAAAACGTCGAAGCCATAAACAAGGGCAGGTCGATGTAGAGCATCTGGAACCAGCCCTGATAAAAGCGAATAATCATGGCAGGCATCAGCAGGACCGAGAGCACGATCATCAGCGGATAGCTGAGGTTAGCCGTCAGGTGATACCAGGCTTCGATTTTCTGGTGCCGCGAGGCGTCGCTCTTCAACACCCGGGGAAGTATTTTCTTCGAAACCTGGATCAGTCCCTTGGCCCAGCGCGCCTGCTGCGTCTTGAATGCCGTCATCTCCACCGGCAATTCCGCCGGGCATTCGACGTCCTGCAGATAAACGAATTTCCATCCCTTGAGCTGGGCGCGATAGGAGAGATCGGTGTCTTCGGTGAGCGTGTCATGCTCCCAGCCGCCGGCCTCGTCAATCGCGCAGCGCCGCCACATGCCGGCGGTGCCGTTGAAGTTGAAAAACACGCCGCTGCGCGACCGTCCTGAGTGTTCCAGCACGAAATGGCCGTCGAGCAGAATGGCTTCGACTTCAGTCAGAAACGAGTAGTGGCGGTTGATGTGGGTCCAGCGCGTCTGCACCATGCCGACCGTGGGATCGGTGAAGTGATGAATGCATTTCATCAGAAAGTCGGGAGGCGGAACAAAATCGGCGTCGAAAATGGCAACGAATTCGCCCTTGGAGGTTTTCAATCCCTCGGCCAAAGCGCCAGCCTTGAAGCCTTCACGATTGTCGCGGTGAAGGTAGGTGACGGGATGTCCCAGGGCGACGTAGCGCTCGACCAGAAGGCGAGCGACCTCCACAGTTTCATCCGTCGAATCGTCCAGCAGTTGGATGTCGAGCTTCTCTTTTGGATATTGCAGCCGGCAGACGGCGTCGAGCAGCCGGTCGACGACGTATTGCTCATTAAAAATTGGTAGCTGCACGGTGACTCGCGGCAGGTCGGCAAAATGAGCCGCGGGTTCGGTCGTCTTGTTTTTCTTGTTCTTGTAATAAAGATAGACCATCCAGTAGCGGTGCCCGCCGTACGCCGCCAGGATGGTCAGCACGATGAAATAGGGAATCAGCAGCGCCAGATCAAAGGCGTTGATCTGGTAAAGGCCCTGGAAAGTCTTGTCCAGAAAATGCTGGCGAAGATAGGGCCCCAAGCCCTTGGAGGCAAGTAGGATGGCCAGAGCCGGCGGGGAAGAAATCAACGTCAAAACCATGAAGTCAGCAATATCATGAAGTAAAAGCGAAGATGGCAGCCTAAGAATTGTACCTGATCGTCGCCGGTCGGCGGTCGTTAGTCGTTGGCAATCCGCGAACGACTTAACGACTAGCGACAGATGACCGGGCGACCGCCTAGCGCCACTCCTCGTCCGCTGCGCTGAGCTTCAGTTCGACCTTCTGATCGGAACCTTCCTCCACTTTTAGCGCCCTGCCATTCGCTTCCTGGGACTTCAGAAAGCCGGGGTCGCGCCATATGCCGTCCTCAAGGTCCTGCCAGGCATAGAGCGTGTAGCTACCCGGAGCTGCGCCGCGAATCGTAAAGTATCCGTGCTGATCGGTCGATCCCGTCAGGAAGCGGTCGGGAAGCTTGCGATATTTTTCTTCGGGTACGGCGACCACGGTGGCATTGGCTGCCGGATGAGCATCGTCCACATCTTTTTCCGTCTCGCCCTTCTCCGTCCCAACGACCAGTCCCTCAATCGTCCCACCTTTGGCGCTCAGCACCAGGTCCAGCGTGGCCGGCCCGCTGGCCGTGAATCCGGTGGTGATGTCCTGCCCACGGAGCGTGATCGATTTCAGGAAGAAGCTGTTTTGCGCGTCGCCTCCGAAGACCTGCACGATGTAGCGACCGGGGTTGACGTTTTTCCACTCGAAGTTGCCAGACTGGCTGACGGGTGCGTTGGCTCCAAACAGATCCTGGGATATGAAAAAGCCGGAGTCTTCCGGCAGTTCGGCCTGACGCAGGTTCACGGCGTATTGGGCAAGGTCTCCCCTGGCGTTCTCGATCCGCAGATGGCCGGATATCGTGAACGACGGCTGGGGCACGAGTTTCACCCCTTCGATGTCGGCGGCAACGACGCTGATCTCTTGCCGCGCCGTAAGCGCTTGCGATTCGGTGCCAGCCGATGCCCTTACGAAATAGGACCCCGGTCCGACGCCGCGTATCTCGAACTGGCCGTCGGGGCCAATTTCCGTCGCATTCCCCCGGTAGGAATCGCCCGCCTTGGAGAACAACTCCACGGTGGGCTTTTGGCTGGGTGTGACGCCCACGACGATGCCGTGCACCCGGTAGGTTCTGGCCGGTGCCAGCGTGAAATTGACCGGCATTTCATCGCCCGCCCGAAGCGTGACGGTCGATGCCTGCAGCGCATCGTAGACGTTCGGGTAGTAGGTGGTGAGATAACGAGTCTCGGGCTGGGCTTCGCTCGGACTGCCGTCCGCGGTGGCTGCGGCTGGTTTCTTATGCGATTGTTCGTAATCGCGGAAATCCGGCGGCGGCATGGCTACGATCCAATACTGACCGGGAAACAAACCGTGGAGGCGGTATTCCCCCTGATCGTTGGTCGTTGCACCGGCGGCGCTTTCCCGTCCCGCCTTGCCCGGTTTTTTCTTTTGCGCAAAAACCCCGACGCCGGCCATCGGGTCGCCATCTTCGTCGGTGACGCGGCCGCTGATGACCGCCGTGGGCAACATTCGAAACAGCAGGCCTTCCACGTCCCGCCCCGACTGAACCGTGAATACGTTGGTGTCGGATTTCCGTCCGCGCTCATTGATCCCGACGAACCCGGTTCGCTCGAGGAAAAGCCGGTAACGCCCGGGCGCGACGTTCTGCACGAGGAAATGGCCGTCGGCATCGGTTGAAGCCGTGTAGCTCTCACCCGCCTTCTCAGCGATGACTTCCACCAGCACCTTTTTCAACGGCTCACCGCCCGGTTCCTTCACGACCGTTCCGGCGATGGAGCACGCCTTCGCGGTGGTGGCGGATTCCTGCGCGCTTGCCAGCAAGGCACCGAGGAGTAAAACGGCGAGGACGAATGAACGCGTCATGGCGGTTGCGGGAAACTGATCCAGATTGCGATCGTGAGCGAAGCGAAAGACTTGCCTTTGGCGGCAAACAGCAGGTCCTTCGCTTCGCTCAGGATGACAAACAAATGCAAGTCGAATTGCAGATGAAGTGCTGGAACTCAGTTTAAAAAGTACTGCCGGTACAACGTATCTCGCTGCGCCGGACGGAAGCCCGCATCGCGTATGATGCGCCGTAATTCCTCTTCGGTTGTGCAGTTGGTCACGCCCGCGGCGCGGACCACGTTCTCCTCCAGCATCACCGACCCCACGTCATTGCCGCCGAAACGCAGGCCCATCTGGCAGACTTTCAATCCCTGCGTCACCCAGCTGGATTGCACATTCAAGAAATTCGAAAGATAAAGCCGCGAAATCGCCAGGACTTTCAAGTATTCGACCGCCGTCGCCTCATCCCAGTGGCGCCCGCCAAGCGCGGTGTGCGCGGGCTGAAAACTCCATGGGATGAACGCGGTGAACCCACCCGTCTCCTGCTGCAAGTCGTAGAGAACCTGCAAATGATTGATGCGGTGTTCGACGGATTCGCCGACGCCAAACATCATGGTCGCCGTGGTTCTCATGCCAAGCTGGTGCGCGGTGCGATGCACTTCCAGCCAATCCGCGGTCAGGCATTTCAGACGGGCGATTTTGTAGCGGACTTCGTCGTCAAGAATCTCAGCTCCGCCGCCGGGAATGGAATCGAGTCCGGCGTCGCGCAGGCGCGCAATCGTATCGCGCAGGGTGAGGTTGCTGTACTCGGCAATGGCCAAAATCTCCGACGCGGAGTAGCAGTGCAGATGAACCTTTGGGAAGCGCTGCTTGATGCCGATGAGCATCTTCTCGTGCCAGTCGATCTTGAGATCGGGATGCAGGCCGCCCTGCATCAATACGCCGGTGCCGCCGAGTTCAACGGTTTCGCGAATCTTTTCGTAGATGGTGTCGAAATCGAGAATGTAGCCTTCCGTGGCCGCAGGTCCCTTCAGGGGACGATAAAACGCGCAGAACGTGCAATATTCCGTGCAGAAATTGGTGTAATTAATATTGCGGTCGATGATGTAGGTCACGACGCCTTCAGGATGCAACTGGCGGCGGAGTGCGTCCGCCTCCATGCCAATCCCGATCAGATCGTCGGAGCGAAACATCTCCAGTGCTTGCTGTTTAGTCAGGGACATCCTCTTCACCCCACGGTAATGGCTATTTTAGCTGGAGGGAGGCACTCGACGCGAGCTACCCGATGAAAACCCTTGTGGGACGCCGCTATTACCGCCCTGCAATGTCACCGCATCCCGTGACGTTTCTCACCGCTTTCAGGCAGCCCCCTGGTCTATAAAGAGGCGATCTGCGGGGCACGTGCAAAGGGTAGCCGCCTTCCCGCGGAAGGGCTCATGGCCCGCTCCAGGGCTGAGCCCAGGAGACAATCATGATTAGTCGGCGTCATTTTCTTAAGTCCACCGCCATGGCTGGAACGGGAGCAGTGATGCTCCGTGGTCGAGCCTGGCCGTTCGCGCAGAGTCCCACCAACCTGCAAAAATTCGTCACTTCACTGCCCGGTCTTGGACCCTCGGGAGCAAACGAGATCGGTCAATATATTCCCCTGGCGACTAAGAACACAATCAAGTTCGCGGGCCTGTCGACCGACGTCTACAACATCGCGGTGACAGAATTCAGAGAGCTTATGCATCCCGATCTGCCAGGTAAAACCAGCTTTTTCGGATACACCGATCTGCACACGTTCGATCAGAAATATCTCGCCGGAGTCATCGTGGCCCAGCGCGGCACGCCGGTCTTGCTCTCCAGCACCAACCTATTGCCGAACCGGCACATCCTGCCTGTGGATCCCACGGTCATGGCTGGTCCCAACGGACTCATGGTGGGAGATCTTCCGGTGAACCGGGTTGTGACTCACCTGCACGGCGGCCGTACCCCGTGGTTCAGCGACGGGACGCCGTTCCAGTGGTACACGCCCGACGGCAGGCATGGTTCCAGCTTTATGAACGTTCCCGGTCTGCCGTCAATTCCGGGTACGGGAACTTATTATTATCCCAACCAGCAAAGCGCACGCCTGGTCTGGTATCACGATCATGCCATGGGTACTACTCGGCTCAATGCCTATGCTGGAATCGCCTCCGGCTTGATCATCACCGACGATTTTGAAGCGGGTCTGGTCAGCTCCGGGCTGCTGCCCGATCTGGTTGGAATTCCGCTCATCATCCAGGACAAGAGCTTCGTGGCTAAGAATATCCTCCGCCAGGATCCGACCTGGAGATGGGGTGCGCCGGGCGATCTCTGGTATCCGCATGTGTATGAGCCGAATATCTTCCTCGGTGGCGTACCGAATCCCAAGGGACGTTGGGATTGGGGGACGACCTACACTCCGCCGTCGCAGGGGACCAGTCCTTTGCCGACCCCGGCGTGCGTTGTACCTGAGGCTTTCTTCGACACCGTCCTGATCAATGGCGGAATCTACCCGAAGGCCAGCGTGCCACCGAAGCGCGTCCGCTTCCGTTTGCTCAACGGATCCCAGGCGCGTTTCTATCATGTAAACCTCTATCCTGAAGATTTGTCGAACCCTGGAGAAGCGAGAGTGGGCACGCCCGGGCCGACCATGTATCAGGTGGGCACCGAAGGCGGTTTCATGCCCGCCGTTGCCATCCACAACAACACGACGCCGTGCCCGCTCGATCCCTCGGATCCAACCGGCAACACCGCTTTGCCCGACGGACCCTTCAACCTGCTGCTCGCTCCGGCGGAACGAGCCGACCTGGTGATCGACTTCAACGGAGTGCCCGTGGGCTCGACGTTCATTCTGTATAACGACGCTCCGGCGCCGTTCCCTGGTGGCGATTCCCGCAACAACTACTTCACCGGCGACGGCGATCAGACCGCGATTGGCGGAGCGCCAAACACGCCCGTTGGCTACGGTCCGAATACCCGCACGCTGTTCAAGATTACGGTTACTGCGGGCACCGGCGATAGCGTTCCTACTGCAACCTGGCTCTCCAACATCAATACGCAGCTGAAGACCAACTTCCTTACCGGGAATCAGCCGGGCCTGCTATTTAATAATGGAGACCCGTCAGAACCGGCGTTCCCATTCAACGGCGTGGCCAATCGCATGCTGACTTTGAATGAGGATTTTGACAACTATGGCCGCCTGATCCAAACCATCGGAACCTTCGCCTCGGAAAGCCTCAATAACCAGGGACTCCCGACGTGGGGCCTGGGGTACATGTCCGCCGTCACCGAGAATCCGTCTGCCGGGGCCGTCGAAGTCTGGCAGATCATGAACCTCACCGGCGATACTCACCCCATTCATTTCCATCTGGTGAACGTGCAGTTGATCCAGCGGCAGCCGTTCCAGGGCAACCCAAACAGCTGGAGTTACAGTGGTCCGCCCATGCCGCCCGATGCGGATGAGATCGGGTGGAAGGATACGGTCCGCATGAACCCCGGAGAAATCACCACCGTGATCATGCAGTTCAGCCTGCCTGACCTGCCGACGGCGGCCATGCGCAATGCCGTCAGCCCCAGGACGGGAGGACATGAATATGTTTGGCACTGCCACATTCTGGAGCACGAAGAGCACGACATGATGCGTCCATTGGTTGTCTTCTAATTTCGAATCCGCAATGCAAACAAAAAAGCCCCGGCGCCGAATCACGGCGCTGGGGCCTTCTTTGT
>CAVZUP010000204.1:0-22863 GCA_963778255.1 uncultured Acidobacteriaceae bacterium | reverse complement strand
GATTGCTTTATGAGCGGACGGCCATCGTGTTCCAGGAAATCCTCGCATGCCGAGACGCAATTGCAAAGGATCTGCTCAACAAGTCGTATTGCGTGGCGATCCTACCCGTTGGGTAAAGATAGTGTGCGTTTGTGGTGGGCGGGAGCTATGGGGCGCGGATTGATTACGCGCCCTACAGGGCGGGATTTTTCAGGCTCGTGGAGCGCGCCGGCGATGTTTGCGCTGGAATCCCGCAGCTTTGGTTTCCAGATTGGCGGGCAGGAAACAGACTTCGTGTAGCCTGGTGACTAATGACGCGGGGGCAAGGTCGGTGCTGTCGAGCAAGGTGAAGCTCGGCGGGGACGCGTCGGTTCGAGCCGGGCCGGCGGGAGTCGGGGGACGCTGCTGCAGCCACCGATATCGTCACGAAAGCCGAGATTCTCTCGTATTCCAGAGCCCAGGGACTGTTTGCAGGCGTATCACTGGAGGGTTCGACGCTACGCTCCGACGACGGGGCTACCCCCCGCGGTACCGCAAAGAACTCAGCGCCAAGCGGCTCGTGCGGCTGGGAAATAATCCCTCACCGGGCGGCGGCGCAGCGGCTGCTCGCGGTCCTGCGGCGCAGCTTCTCCGAAACATGTGAAGTAAAGCTAAAGCTCGCGGCATAGTTTCCACAAGCTCTTCCCCCTCACGGCCCGATCGGGGGGTTGTTTTTTCCCCGTTTATGGGTGAAATTTTAACCTGCTTGCAGCGGGTCCCTCGCCTGTCCTGATGCAAAAGGGGCGTTTGGAGCTACATTCCCTCTACGTTCCCTTTGGATCGGCCGCGCGCATCGCGGTCATGACCCCAGCCTTTTGGCCATGCTGAGCCTGCCCAGGAAAAAATCTCGCCTCCGATTTTCATATCACCTTGTGGACGCGGGCGAGGGCGTGCTCGCGCTGCAAAATGGGCTTCCGCTGGGAGCCGCCATTCTGGGATCTGGGATGCGCCGGAGGGATCGGCCGAGCCCGACGGCTCGAAGGTGGGTTTGCCAGTCGCGCGTGCGGGACGAGGACCTGCTGCTGGGTGTCTTTATCTGGTCCCTGACCAAGGTGTGGCGGCGCAGTATGTGGGTGTGGGATTCACAGCTGTTCGTGGTCCCGGTTGATTTTGCCGAGGGTGCCGGTTATTCCTGCAGAGTGCGCTCGATCCCGCTGTCGCGAAATCGAAGGGGCGCAACGTCCGCGAAGACGCGCGCAGCCGGGTATTCCTTCGGCGAACTGATCGGCGGCAGCGAAGCCATGATAACGTGCAATGACGCGCTCAGCGGTGTTTCCGGGTACCACCTCGGCCATGATCCGGGGCGATTTTCCACGGGCAAAGAACTCGAGCGGCGCGCCATCGTGGTGCAACAGTCATCGCCGCGAACAGCCCTTCATCGGCGTGAACTGCGCGGCGCTGCCTGAAACGCTGATTGAATCGGAATCCAAGTCCACGAAAAGGAGCGTTCACCGGAGCGCACCAGGCGCACGCCGGACACATCGACATGGGCCCTGGCTCATGCTTCTTTGACGAGATCGGCACGCCGGGGGGTCCGGCGCTTCAGACCACCCCCCTGCGGTTTCTCCAACAGCACGCGGCGCCTGGGCGGAAAAGTGCCGCGAAAGATCCATTTCCGCTTGATCACGGCGACCAACGAAGATCTGGAGCAGGCGGTACGGTGTCAGGATTCCGCGAAGATCTCTATTACCGGATCAATGTGATTCCGATTACTCTGCCTCCGCTGCGCGACATCGCCTTCTCGCGCGCGCAGCGGAGGCAGAGTAATCGGAATCACATTGATCCGGTAATAGAGATCTTCGCGGAATCCGCCCGCCCGTACCGCCTGCTCCAGATCTTCGTTGGTCGCCGTGATCAAGCGGAAATCGATCTTCCGCGGCACTTTTCCGCCCAGGCGCTGCACCGCGTGCTGTTCGAGAACCCGCAGCAGCTTGCTCTGAAGCGCCAGCCCCAGCGTGCCGATCTCGTCGAGAAAGAGCGTGCCTCCATGGGCCATCTCGATGCGTCCGGCGTGCGCCTGGTGCGCTCCGGTGAACGCTCCCTTTTCGTGTCCAAACAACTCCGATTCAATCAGCGTTTCAGGCAGCGCCGCGCAGTTCACGCCGATGAAGGGCTGTTCGCGGCGATGACTGTTGGCCACGATGGCGCGCGCCACCAGTTCTTTGCCGGTGCCGCTCTCGCCCCGGATCATCACCGTGGTGTTGCCCGGGGCCACGCGGCTGAGCGCGTCATACACGTTATGCATGGCTTCGCTGCCGCCGATCAGTTCGCCGAAGGAATACCGGCTGCGCGCGTCTTCGCGGACCTTGCGCCCTTCGATTTCGCGACGGCGCTGTTCGAGCGCACTCTGCAGGAATATCCGCACCTCGGCAAAATCAACCGGAGCCACGAAGCACTGTGCGATTCCCGCCGCCAGCATCTTGCGCCGCCACACCTTGGTCAGGGACCGGATCAAGCCCACCAGCACCAGGTCCTCATCCCGCGCGCGCAACTGGCGGACCAGTTCGACCATGGGCTCGGCCGATCCCTCCGGCGCATCCAGATCCAGAATGGCGGCTTCCAGCGGAACTTCATTTTGCAGCGCGAGCACGCCCTCGCCCGCGTCCAGCAAGGTGATATGAAAATCGGAGGCGAGATTTTCCTGGGCGGCCAGCATGGCCGACTCGTCCGTGGTCATGACCGCAATGCGCGCGGCCGAGCTGCCAAAGGGAACGTCGAGGGACATGTGGGCTCCAAACGCCCGCTTTGCCGTAGGACAGGCGAGCGGCTCACGCACCGCTGCAAGCAGGTTAAAATTTCACCCATAAACGGGGAAAAAACAACCCCCCGATCAGGCCATGAGGTCCAACCGGGGGTTCTGGAAACTATGCCGCGAGCTTTAGCTTTACTTCACATGTTTCGGAGAAGCTCGCCGCAGGACCGCGAGCAGCCGCTGCGCCGCCGCCGGTGGGGGCACTTTTCCCAGCCGCACGATCTCCTTGGCGCTGAGTTCTTTGCCGTACAGCGTCTTGTTGGCCCCGTCGTCGGAGCGTAGCGTCGAACCCTCCAGTGATACGCCTGCAAACAGTCCCTGGGCTCTGGAATACGAGAGAATCTCGGCTTTCATGACGATATCGGTGGCTGCAGCAGCGTCCCGTCCCACCGGCCCGGCTGCAACCGACGCGTCCCCGCCGAGCTTCACCTTGCTCGACAGCACCGACCTTGCCCCCGCGTCATTCATCACCAGGAGCACGAAGTCGGTTTCCTGCCCGCCAATCTGGAAACCGAAGCTGCCGGCTTCCAGCGCAAACATCGCCGGCGCGCTCCACGAGCCTGAAAAATCCCGCCCTCTGCGGCACGTAATCAATCCGCGCCCATAGCTGCCGCCCACCACAAACGCCGCCTTCTTTACCGACGGATAGATCGCCACGCAATACGACTTGTTGAGCAGATCCTTTGGAATTCCATCTGGCATGCCGAGGATTTCCTGGAACACGATCGCGGATTGCTTGATGCGCTCGTCGACTTTCTCTTCCTTGTCTTCGGCCACGACCGGCAGCACGCAGGCCAGCATGAGGACTACCAGCAGCACTCGGTTTTTCATAAACGCTCCTTTGGAAGCGATGGTTGGAGAAATGGGTTGATCCGGCTATTTTTTTCCCGCCGGTGGCGGAGCCAAATCCTGCGGGAAACTTTTTAGCACAACCTGACTGGAACGGGAAGAGATTTTCCCGGCTTCGTCAGTTGTCTTCTCGACCAGGGATCCCTTCAGGACGTAATACGCTTCATCGCCGCGGCTCTGGCCTTCCCCGCGCTCGACGGTCCCGTGAAATCCGAACGACATTCCGTGCACGGTGGCAGTGGTAAATGCGAGTTGATTGCCTGCGAGTTTGCCCGAATCGAAAAAATGCTCGATAAATCCGTTTTCGCCTTCCGGGTCGGCGTAGCGGGAAACGAAACCGATGACGCGTCCGTTGTCTTCGACCGTGAGCTGCACAAATTCGCCGTCGCGCAAAAAGCTGTACATCCCGGAGTAATCCGCGCCGGGCGTGGCCGGAATCTGTCTCTCTTCTTTTTGCGGCGGCGCTGTGGTTTGCGCGTGCGCAGGCATCCAAGCAAGAAGGATCAAGCAAGCGAGTTGCAGCGCGCGGAAGCAAGTCGTACGGAGGGGCATGTCCACCAGTATAGCTGTCATCCCTTGGGTCGCGGGGAACCCACGCTGCCCGCCCAGCGCCCTCGCGGTCGGCTATAATCTTGCAAAAGAGCAGCCATCCGTGGCGAGCCAGCGAAAGCGCCTCGGATCCCGCCTTTCGGGGGCACCGTCGTTCGTTAGAAATCGGGGTTGGTAGCAGAAAACATTGGAGCGAGATGGAATCCCCGGGGAAAACACAGTTGGAACTTCTCATGGAAAGCGATCCCGTGAACCCGGAGATGCCCAGTGTCGCGCCGGCCGAGCCACGTCCGGTGGCATTGGCCGAAATCGACGAGTTCGACCTGTGGCGGGATGTGTTCGTTCAGCAAAAGCTGCCCTGGGGACGCTTTGTGCAATCCGCGCTGTTGCACACGGCAGCCTTGGCCTTGATCTGGGCAGTTTCGATCTCATGGATTCGGCAGCAAAAAATTCTGAATCACCCCGCGTTTGACCGGGCGTCGCTGGTGACGTATTCGCCAGAAGAATATCTGCCGCCGATCGACACAGGCGCAGCCGAACTTCCGAAGGTGCAAAAGGGAGATCCCGTCTACGCCAAGCAGCCGATTCTTTCGGTTCCTCCGGAAGCGGACAACCGCTCCCAAACCATCGTCGTACCGCCGGATCTCAAGCTTGACCACGACGTCCCCTTGCCCAATCTCGTTGCCACCGGTGCGGTTGCGCCGATGGTTCCGCTGGACGCTGCGCCCGCCCAGTTGAGCCGCCGGGCCGCCCCCGATGTTCCGGACGTTCAGGTCGTGGCGCCCGCGCCCGACGTGGCGCTAACGCGCAGCCGTGAGTCGCAACCTGCGTTGAAATCGGACGTGATTGCTCCGCCTCCGGAAGTGACACAGACGGAAGTATCGCGATCAACGAAGGGCCGTGTCGGCCCGATGAATATTGGGACAGTCGACGTGGTGGCGCCAGCTCCGCAGCTCACGATGGCGGAACAACACACGCTGGCGGCGCGCGGTGGCGGACGAGCGCCGGGTGGAGGCATACAGCCGGTAGCTCCTCCTCCCAGCGTGGCGGCGGGTAATGGCGTAGCCAGTGGGCGGCTGATTGCGCTAGGCATTCATCCCGTGGCGCCGACCGGTCCAGTGCCCGTTCCCGCCGGCAATCGCCGGGGAACATTCGCCGCGACTCCGCAGGGAAAGCCGGGCGCCTCGGGAACGCCAGAGTTGACGGGATCGAAATCCGCCGGCGGCCTCAGCGCGCACAAGAACGGCTCGCTGCCCTCTGGCCTGCACGTTGGCGGTGCGGACGCGGACGACCCGCGCGAAGTGGCTTCAGCGGGAGCGAAATCTGGCGGTTCGAACGCCCGCGTTGCGTCTCCGGTATCCGACGACAAAATCACCGACCTCGACCGCAAAGTTTTCGGCGGCAAGCGCGTCTATGGACGAACCCTGAATATGCCGAATCTGAATTCCTCAACCGGCAGCTGGGTGATCAAGTTCGCGGAACTGAACGGAGATCGCAGAGATAAAGACAAAGACGGCGATCTGCTGGAACCGGTGGCCATGGAGAAATCCGATCCCGGCTATCCGCTGGAATTAATGCGCTCCAACGTGCATGGCCTAGTCACGCTCTATGCGGTGATTCACTCCGATGGCAAGGTAGGCGACATTCGCGTCCTCAGCAGCCCGGATGAACGCTTGGATGATTACGCGGCGAAAGCCCTGGCCCGCTGGAAGTTCGTGCCCGGCGAAAGAGCGGGGAAGCCGGTGGCGCTAGAAGCGGTGGTGGAGATTCCGTTCCGGGTGCGGCGCAGTTTCTGAACGGTTCAAAATCGGGCCGTCCGACATTCCAGTCTTGAGTCCTATCGCGGAGCCGAGGCCGACTTTTCTTCCGCCAAGGCGGCGTACACGGCGGGATTGGCGCAGACCTCGTAATACCAGCGTTCCGTCCAGCGCAAAATCGAGAGATCGCGGACATCAACCTGGGCGATGCGGTTCTTGCGGATAGCGATCTTGCGGAATACTCCATTGGCGATAGGCACGGTGCCCACGAAGAACTTGCACTGCTCGTCGACCCATGGTCCGGAGAATCCGGGCTTCTTGGGATCCACTGCCCAAGGGGTCAGCGAAATTTCCTCTTGCAATTTGTGGAAGGCCTCTTCGCTCAGGCAGATTCCACCCACGTTGTAGTTCAGCCGCATTTCTTCCGCGCCCGAGTCGGCGCTCACGCCGTCGCTGCTATCTTTTGCGCCGTTGTCCTTCTCCCCGCCGATCTGAACCGAGTACACCTGAAAAACGCCGGCGTGAGGCGCGACTTTCTTGCGGACGCGTTTGTTGCAAGAAGAGAGGCGGTCGCTCACGTTGATGGCGTCGGAAATCATGATGCGGTGCTCGCCATCCATCAGGTATAGCGGCGGCGAATCCTGGAAGGTGACGCCCAGTCCGACTTCCATCGGGGGCAGGCCAGAGCGTTCCAGCAGTTCGTTGTACTCGCGCAGCAGGCTCACAATTTCCCAGGCCAGAACGCAGGTGCGGCCGACGCTGAGCATGGTTTCGCCTTCGCGCTCCAGCAGCGCCACAATGATGGCATCGCCTTCCAGAAAGACTTTGGTGGCGCCGTATTTCGCCAGCAGCTTGTTGACGGGATCGTAGAAATTCAGGCTGAAATACGATGCGGCGTTCATGCCCTTTTCCATCAGCGAGCGGGTAAGACGGGAAGAGTCGCGCACGTCGGCCTTCAGGATCACGTGGTGAATCACCCGATCCTCGGCGGGCTTCTGGTCTTCCGGAGGCAGGAACTCGTAGAGCATGCCATTGAGTGTGGAGAGCTGGCGGACTTTTTCATCGCTGACCAGATTGATGCTGTCGAAGCCGGAGCTGAGAGCCTCCAGCCCGCGGCGGTCGCGGTGATAGCAAAAGAGGTCATGCAGCAGGCGTGCGGCGAAACGGTTGCGCTCCGAGCCGCGGCAGGAGGCGACGCGTCCGATGGCGGCAAACAGGCGATCGGAATGGAGCCGGCTCTCGGCAATAATTTTTTCCACGCGCGCCGATTCTTCGCGGAACATCAGCGCGTTCTTGATCTGCTGCGGGTTCACCCGTGGCGCATATTCGGCGAGCAGCGGAACAGCTTCATAGGAGGCGACGACATGCGGAAGAATGTCTTCGCGCTGCAACATGCGGGTCCAGATGTCGAGCCGGTCGTTTCGCTGGCGGTCTTCCGGGGTTAAATCCTCGCCGCTTCCCGTTCCCACCAGGGTTGCTGCATTGTCGGGGACATTCAGCGCCTGCTCCAGATGCTCGTCGTCGACGGCTTCTCCGTAGCCGAGCTCGTGCAAAAAGTTGAGCGCAAGCTGGCGCAGGTTGAGGAAGGTGTCGGGATCCTTATCGAAGTTTCCGAACATGTAATAGTGTTCGGAGCAGAGATAATCGTCGCGCCCATCCTCGGTAAAAATCAGCGGATTCAGAAACAGGCGATAGGAATCTCCCGGCAATTCGCCGAGCAGCGAGCGGCGCGTGCGGCCCAACGTCTCTCTTTCGATCTCCCGCAGCAGATGGAACATCTCCTGCCCGGCGCGGCGGAGAATAATCTTTTTGCGCACCTGGAACGATGCGACCAGTTCCTGCGTCTGCATCATCTTTACTTGCCGCACGCCCTCCAGCGCCTTCGACTTCATGCGGCACTGCTCGAGAATCCGGGCATACTGTGCTTGCAACTCGGTGCGCAGGAACTTAACCACCGCCAGGCGCCCGAGCATGTCGATCGATGCATTGCCTTCGGCCTTGGCGCGATTCAGGATGGCGAGATGAATCGAAACCAGCAGACTCTTCAGGTCGGACGGGCCGGCCTGGCGCAACTTCGGGGCATTCTCGGCGCGTATGAACTTGTTTTGGATCGCGTTGGGAACTTCCATCTCAAACAGCGATTCCACTTCGCCAAAGCGGCAGATGTAACGCGCGAGATGAAAACTCAAATCCGCGGTAATGCGTGGGCTAAGAAAAACGTCATAGCGCAGATTGTCGACCCCCAGCTTTAAGTCGCTGAAGGCGAGGGTCGGCCGGTGATACAGAAGGTCGGGCCTGCTGGGTGGTTCGGAATTGCGCAACCGGAAGATCGGGAACTTGGGCATCGCCTCGTGCTTCTCGCTGAGCTGCTCGCAAATTGCTGAAACTGCGATACTAAGCAAAAGGCTAGCACGTTGCTGGATGAGTCCCAAAGTTACTCAAGTGCCTGCGCCGAAGCACTGCGGATGGCTCGTGGCGAGGTTTGCGCGCTTACAATATCATCTTTGCTTTGTCCCGCGACCGCGGGGATCAGTTTTTCGACCCTCAACCCGCGCGGAAGTCGCGGACGTCTTCTCCAGGCTTAAAAAGAGGCAGTGGCGGAGTTTGCCGGGCGGCGGCGAGCTTGTGGTGGATGTCCTCGACTTCCTCTTTCACCCATCCCACGCTGCTGATTTCGATCTCGCCGTCTTGTCCGATCAGGAACAAGCTGGGGACATTGGTGAGACCGTAGGCATTCGAAACTGCGTACCCGTTCGGATCGTCGAGCAAGGTGCGGAAGGTAACGCCATACAGTTTGAGAAAGGCGGCGGTGTCGCGCTGGTTGTCCTGCGAGATGCCCACGATGGTGATCTTCTTGTCGCGGTGCGCTTGGTAGATGCGTTCGAGGTAGGGGAACGCATATTGGCAGACCGGACACGAAACCTTGAAGAAGGCGGCGAGCACCGGCCCTTGTTGCAGAGCGGCTCGCAATGAGAGGTTGCCGCTATGTTTGTCGCTCGATACGTCGGGCAGGGAAAAGTCAGGTGCCTTGGTTCCGGCCGGCAATGCAGCCATATCTTTCGAACCTCCGAATAGGCGATCGAGCCACTTCATGGAAGAAATGCCTCAGCTCTCAAGATAATACCGCCCGCCTTCAAGATTTTCCGTGTCAATCCTGTGATGGGGAGCTGCGGGATGTGGTCGATTGCGATCCACTTGCCTTTGGCTGCGGATAGAGCTGGCAGCGGTATACCCCGCAAGACATGCACCGTGTAGTCGGTGACCGTAATGGAATGACGAAACGTGCGCCAGTGCGCCGAAGCCGTCACCGCGCGCGGAGCCTCGCACGATTGAGGCAGTTCCCACATGCCGGGCATGAGCGTGAGTTTTCTTGAGCGCTGCACCAACCGGATTTCGCCAGCGCCGATGCCCTTGCCGCCACGCCGCTCCAGCGCGCACCAGATCTGTTTTTTGTGTTGGCGCAAAGGCGGTTCCATCGTCGCGGTACGAGGGAGACGTCCTCGCGTAGAACACCATTTACGGACCGGACACACCAGACAGAGGGGCTCGCGGGGCACGCACACCGTGGCGCCGAGTTCCATCATGGCCTGATTGAAATCGCCGGGGCGCGACTGGGCGAGAAGCGCCTGCGCACGTTGCCAGATTTGCGCCGTGGTTAGATTGATGCCGGACATTTCAGGGTGGACCAGTCTTTGCAGCACCCGCTCCACGTTGCCATCGACGACGGCCACGGGTTCTTCAAATGCGATGCTGGCGATGGCGGCGGCGGTGTAGCGTCCGATGCCGGGAAGCGTCTGGAGCGTTTCGGCGCTCTGCGGAAACCGGGCGCCGTGTTTCTCCACAAGCTCTTTCGCACAACGGTGCAACATGCGCGCCCGACGATAATAGCCGAGACCACTCCACGCGGCCAGCACGGCATCTTCGGAAGCTGCGGCGAGCGCCCGCACATCGGGAAAGCGATCGAGGAAAATTCGGTAGTGGTCGAGCACGGCGGCCACCCGCGTTTGCTGCAGCATGATTTCGCTAAGCCAGATCCGATAGGGATCGCGAGTTTCGCGCCACGGAAGGTCACGGCGATGCCGGTCGTACCAGCCGAGCAGCGCGCGGCGAAAGGCTGACGGATGCATGGCGGCGGTCGGAACTGAAGCCGCGTCCAGCCGCGACTCTAGCGCGATGGCGGATCGCACAGGCATTTACGGTTGGCTGACGCTGTGCGCGATGGCGACCCATCCGGCCTTCTGCTGCTGCCAAACGGTCATCATGTGCTGCGGAGCCGCAGGGAGCGCTTGCAACCCACCGGTTCCACTCGACACGACGCCACTCAGGGTGATGGTGTAGGTGACGACGATGGTGGTTCCGTTGAGCTCGGTCTTTAGATCGCCGATGGCAAAGTCTTTCAATTGCCAGCTGCGGTATTGCTCCAGCGCGGCGGAGCGGTCGAGCGTTCCGCCGGGGGCCACGCCCGCGTAGTTCGAAGCCAGAGCGCGCTCCACCTCGGCCCAGTTCGCCGCCTTCACATCCTTCCAGAAGACGCGCTCCAGCCCCTCGCCTCCGGTCGCTTCCGACAAAGCGCGTGCCGGATGATCGCCGTAAAACGTGCAAGCCGGCGTGAACATCAACGTGGACATCAACGCGAACAACAGAGCGAAAGTCAGCATCAAACGCAGAGAGACCAGCGGAGACTCGACAATGATCCTCGGAAGCATGGCGAGATTGTATCGCGACCGGCTCTGCCCCGCTCCCCCACAATGCCAATTGACCGCCGCCAAGGAGCCCACCATAATAATGATGCCTGGTAACCGCGGCACACGAGTGAACATCAACCCGAGCCGGCAGGATGGTTATGACCGAATTCGACCGCAAGGTGGAAGACGCTTCCGCACGCTTCAATCGCTCGGTGGCCAACATCGCCGAGACGCTGGAAAAAGAGACTTCGGAACTGGCAACCTATCTGAACGACGAAGTTGTGCCAGCGGTGCGAACTCACTCCTCGAAGGCGCTGCGAACGGCGGCTGCAAAGCTCTCCGAGTTCGCGGATTTTCTGGAAACGCAGCGCAAAGGCTCTTGAACCGTTTCCTTTCCATTAGCCCGTCCCGGAACGCGCGGCGAGCGTGTCTTCTATTTCTGCTGTGCCTGGCCGCTGCGCTGCTCAGCGCCTGTGGCGGACACAAACATACGCAGGCGCAGGTTCCACCCCCGCCGTCGATTCCGCAGGAAAAACCAGCCGCGGCTCCGCCGGCCGAAACCGCGGGTGCGGGGAAGATCGAAATCCCCGCCGACGCGAAGCCGATTTTTGAAGAAACCGGAATGGCAAGCTGGTATGGCGCTCCCTATCACAACCGGCGCGGATCGAACGGCGAGATGTACGACATGAATGCCATGACGGCCGCGCATCTTACCCTGCCGCTCGGTTCGATCGTTCGCGTCACGAATTTAAAGAGCGGACATTGGGCGCTGGTGCGGATCACCGACCGCGGGCCATTCGTGGTGGGTCGCATCCTCGATCTTTCGCTGGCCGCCGCCAAGGCGCTGGACGTCTATCTGCCCGGCACCGCCAAGGTTCGCCTGGAGGTACTGCAGACGCCCGCGCCTCTCGATACCGGCGGACGCTGGGCGGTCCAGATCGGCTCTTTCAACGGCCAGAAAGCGGCCGCCGAATTGGCGGAGCATCTGCAGGCGCGTTACCAGACGGCCAAAGTGCTGAGGTTTGTCAGTCCCGTGGGAGACTGGTGGGTGCGGGTGCGAGTGCTGGACGACGACCGCCAGCGCGCCGCAGCTCTAGCCCGGGAAACCGAGACGGCGGAGGGATCGGTATTTCTGGTGCGCCTCGACTAAACACCTCTTTACAAAACGTTACAACTGGGAGTGAAATCGTTACTATCTGAAATAAAAGTGAACTTATCTGCATGCATTACTTGCCGGATGACCGTAATTCCAGGCAAGAGGAGATTGAGTTATGGCGGGCTGTCTATTCTGCCGCATTATCACCGGCGAAGTACCATCCAAGAAAGTCTACGAAGATGAGCACACATTTGCCTTTGAAGACTTGAATCCGCAAGGTCCAACGCACGTGCTGGTCATCCCGAAAAAGCATATTACCGGATTGAAGGAAGCCAGTGCGGAAGACGCGGAACTGTTGGGCCGCTGCCACCTGACGGCCGCGCATGTTGCCCGTCAACGTTCGATTGAAAATGGCTACCGCACGGTGCTGAATGTGGGCCCAGGCGCCGGGCAATCGGTGTTTCATCTGCATGTGCATCTGATCGGCGGACGCCCGTTGACCTGGCCACCGGGCTAGCATCGCGATTCGCGATTCGGTGGAGGGACGGGCGGGGACGCCCGGTTCTTCACCAAGCAGGTCCGGCTCATGCTCGGGCTTGGCGTCTCCCGTCTCCGACTCTCTGGCTTACAATCGTGCAATGGCAAATCTGACACTGGTGTATGGCCTGCGTTTGTTGCCCTCCGAAGAGGTCGCGGAGGTGGGCCCGGCCACGATCAAACTGAAAAACGGCCGGGACGCGTACGTCGCCATGCACATTCTCGAAGGCGGTAAAGACGAGATCGAAAAGCAGCTCAAGACGAGTCTCGCGGCGTTTTTCGATATCTATCCAGAGATCTGATATTCAGAGATCTGATATCCGGATATCGGACGGGCATAGAGATATGACGGCCAGAGCGGCGTCCAATCGTCAAGCGGCAACTCAGGCAACGGAATGCGACTGATCTCTCTGGAACTCGAGAGCAAGCTGCGCGACCAGGGGCTCTGGCCGCAGAGCTGGGTCGCCTGGGCGGCGCTCTACGTCCTCGCCCTCGACCTGCTTCTACTCGCGGTGCAGTGGCTGACGCGCCGTGCGAGTCCGGCGGTGTCGGCGAGCCTTACGGGCTGGGTGATGTTTCTCAGCGCGCTGGCAATCGTATTGTTCGCGTTTGCCGGACTCCGTTGGCTGCGCTCGCAAATGCTGTGGCGGTTGCGCAACAGGCTTATCGTCACCTATGTTTTCATCGGCGTGATCCCGGTTTTTCTGCTGGTCATGATTTCGCTGCTCACGCTGTATCTTTTTGCCGGGCAGTTCGCCAGCTATGTCATCACTTCCGACACCGCCACTCACCTCGGCAGCATGGAGGCGGCCAACCGCGTCATTGCCCATCATCTGGCCACTCAAATCGCGGACGGCGGAAAGCTCAATGCGGAGATGATTGCGCGGGTAAGATCGCGCCGTCCCGAGTGGTTACGCCGCCAGGTGTGCGCTTGGTATGCCAAGCAGACGCAGTCCTATTGCGCGGGCCCGGAGGGCACGGTTGGATTTGATTCTCCCGCGTTTATCGCGGAGGATTTTCACGACATCGTAAGCGACCATGGCAAGTTTTATCTGCGCACGGCAACCGTGACCGCGGCTGAGCCCGAATCCTTGCATGTGATTTTGAGCGAGCCGCTCGATCGGGAGTTCGTGGAAAAGATTGCCGGCGATCTCGGCCGGATTGCCGTCTATGGAACCGAGAGTCCTGCGGCGTCCTCGGCTGCGGCAGCGCAGCCTGATGAATCGAAATCTTTCCTGGCCTTCGATGACGGCAAACCGGGGGAGCAGACGTTTTCCGCCGGAACCATCCCGCCGCCGAGCAGCGCGCTGGATCGCGAGATCACTTTGAGAATTCCGCTGCCGGTGGTGGATTGGACCACAGGAGCGCGCCAGCGCATGGGAGCGATCGCCGAGGTCGAAACGCGCTACTCCATGCTCTCTGCGACCCTTTTTGGCGCCCGGGGAGACTACGCCAAGGGCCTGGAGAGCATCCTGGCATTGATTGCCATTGTCTTTGCGATCGTCGTGGCATTGGCGCTGTACGTCGGCACCAAGCTGACGCGCAGCATTACCTCGGCGGTCGACCAACTCTATGAAGCGACCACGCACGTCAATCGCGCCGACTTCAGCCACCGCATCACCGTGCAGTCGAGCGACCAGCTGGCGACGCTGGCAAACTCCTTCAACTCGATGACCACTTCGATCGAGAAGCTGGTGCAGGAGCAGAAGGAGAAGCAGCGTCTGGAAGGCGAGTTGGCGATTGCGCAGGAAGTGCAGGCGCAGCTCTATCCCAAGTTGATCACGCAGCTCGAGACCCTCGAAGTACACGGCTTCTGCCGTCCGGCGCGGACCGTGAGCGGCGACTACTACGATTTTCTCGCGCTGAATTCCAATAAGTTGATGCTGGCGGTCGGTGACATCAGCGGCAAGGGTATTTCCGCCGCGCTGTTGATGGCGACGATCCACTCAGCGGTGCGGGCCTACAGCATCGAAGATGTGCCTGTGCTGCGCGAACTCATGCCGCGCGAGGCGGTCGCGGCGGGCGCTGGCGGTTCGGGGCTGATGCTGACGTCCGAATTGCGCGGGGCCGAAGCCTCTCCGGCGGCGCTGCTGACGTTGTTGAACCATCAGCTTTACGAAAGCACTCCGGCGGCGAAGTACGCGACGTTGTTTCTAGGAATCTACGACGGAGCGACGCGGCGCCTCACCTACGCAAACGGCGGCCACCTGCAGCCGATCCTGATTTCCGCCGATGGATCGTCGCAGTTGCTAAATTGCGGCGGCACCGTGGTCGGCCTGTTCGACAATCTAAGTTTTCCGGAAGCGACGGTGCAACTCCATCCGGGCGATGTGCTGGTCACCTACAGCGACGGGGTCACCGAACCGGAAAACGACTATGGTGAATTCGGCGAGGAGCGGCTCATCCAACTGGTGCGCGCGAATCGTCATTTGCCGCTCGAACGCATCACCGATATTGTCACAGCCGCCGTCGCCGATTGGATCGGCGACAACGAACAGCCGGACGACGTAACCCTGGTGCTGGCGCGCACAAGGTAAACACACACCGTAATTGAACTTCGAGAATACGGCCGCTTGTGAGGCAACTCACCCCTGCCCGTGCCGACTATCACTGTGGAACTTCCGGTTCCGGGGTTCTAATAAGAACAGCTCTAATACCTCATCCTGCAACGGAAGGCTTAATTTGATCATGGTGGACCAGACTGAAACATTGAAACAGCCGCAGATCGCGGAGCAATCCACAGATTCGAAACTCGGCAAGCTCGATGCGGGAACTCCGCAAGCTAGCGATACTGCGGTCGAACCCAAGAAAGTCCGAAACTTCGAAAAGGAAGTGCACACCTGGAACCCGACGCTGCCAATGTGGCGGCGGAGTCCGAAGGAATAGAGCTCACACGCAGACGCGAAGCCCGGCCATCCGCTGTGGTGCGGTAGTGGAGAGCCATGGCCTCGACTCATCGAAGAGTCGGATGTATCGAGGCTGGTTTTGTACCCCCCCCCCCCCCCCCCCCCCCCCCCCCCCAATTTTCGCTAAAGTATTCAAAAATAAGGACTTACTTGTAAAGTATCCAAGAATAAGGACTTAGCGGTGAAATACCTTAAGTTGGGTCCCGCTTTGTCCCGAATTGGGAAGAAGTGGCGACTGCTTCGGTGTCCCTTGTGCGTTGTCAAAGAGCGCTCACGATTTCTTGCACGTCATCGAGGTCCGTCTCTGGAGACGGACGCGCTTTTTAGCGGAGCCAACCCAACTTTGATTGTCGAGCGTGGTGGTGCTTATGTCTAGGGTAATGATCACAGGCTGGATGTGATGAATGAGTGGGAGGTGCTTACGATGGAGATTCGACCTCCGGCTGGGTAGGTGGGTCGAACGGTGTCGGCGGTTCGGCGAGCCGATTCTCGAAAAGCGCGGTCGATCTTACTTGTGTCCCGCCTGTAATGAAACGAGCTAGGTGTGGAGCCGCGAAGGCTAAGGTAGGCACTTATCGGCCTGAGCCCTTTACTGACTATGGGCGGCACGGCTGAACAGTTTGCTGAAAAACTATCTTCTTCCCAGCAGTCTGTCCTCAGCGGCTGAAGCCGTCATTGAAAACGCTCCGGATCGCAGCGGTAAACCGCTGCGCCACCCAAAGGCAAAACCGAAAGCGAGTTTTTCGGCAGTCTGCTAAAGGCCTCCTGTTTGTTGGCTCTAGCGGCACGGCTGATGCGCATCTGAGATCGCGAGGGGACAGGGGGCCTTCGACTACGCCATGTCATGCGCTTTGCGCATGGCTTGGCTCCGCTCAGGATGACAACGGGGGTAGAGTGCCGCGCAGAATATCTCGTGGAAGCTTTTCCAAGTCAAAAGCCCCACCCTGTCCCTGCAAAAAGCGCAGGGACAAGAGTGGGGCACCCATTTCAATCGTTACTTCGACTCTTTACACAAGGCCTTGATCCAGCATCGAGTTTGCGACCTTCAGGAAGCCCGCGATGTTGGCGCCGTTCACCAGGTTGCCGGGCGTGCCGTACTTCTCGGCCGTCTCGAAGCAATTCTTGTGGATGGCGATCATGATCTTGTGCAAACGATCGTCGACTTCTTCGCGAGTCCAGGAGATGCGCATGCTGTTCTGCGACATTTCCAGTCCGGAGGTGGCCACGCCGCCGGCATTGGCGGCCTTGGCCGGTCCGTAGAGGATTTTGGCTTCGAGGAACAGATGAGTGGCTTCGAGGGTGCTCGGCATATTGGCTCCCTCGCTGACGACCTTCACGCCGTTCTTAATGAGGTTCGCCGCGTCTTTTGCGTTGATCTCATTCTGAGTGGCGCTCGGGAACGCGCAATCGGCCTTGATGTTCCACAGCCAGTTGTGGTCGAGCTTACGGTCGGTGGCGCTGTAGATGGCCTTCTTGAACTTCTCGGCGTACTCCTTGATGCGGCCGCGGCGGTTGTTCTTCAGCTCCATGATGAAGGCGAGCTTGTCGCGGTCGATGCCGTCGGCGTCGTAGATGGCGCCATCGGAATCAGACACCGAAACCGGATTCGCTCCCAGATCGAGCAGTTTCTCGATGGTGTACTGCGAAACGTTGCCGCTGCCGGAAACCAGGCACACCTTGCCTTGCAGGGTCTGCTTCACGGTCTTCAGCATTTCTTCGGCGAAGTACACGCAACCGTAGCCAGTGGCCTCGGGACGAATCAGCGAGCCGCCCCACGCCAGGCCTTTGCCCGTCAGGACGCCGCTGAATTCATTACGCAGCCGCTTGTATTGGCCGAAGAGGAATCCGATTTCGCGTCCGCCCACGCCGATGTCGCCGGCGGGAACGTCCGTGTCGGGACCGATGTGGCGCGAGAGTTCGGTCATGAAACTCTGGCAGAAGCGCATCACTTCGGCGTCACTCTTGCCCTTGGGATCGAAATCCGAACCGCCCTTGCCGCCGCCCATGGGCAGCGTGGTGAGCGAGTTCTTGAAGACTTGTTCGAACGCCAGGAATTTCAGAATGCCGAGATTCACCGAGGGATGGAAGCGCAGCCCTCCTTTATAGGGGCCGATGGCGCTGTTCATCTCAATGCGGAAGCCGCGATTCACTTGCACATGGCCACGGTCATCAAACCAGGGCACGCGGAACATCAGGACTCGTTCGGGCTCCGTAACACGCTCAAGAATCTTGGCTTCGTGATACTCAGGGTGGCGTTCCAACACGGGCCTCAAGGAATCGAACACTTCCATGACGGCTTGATGGAATTCCGGTTCGGCTGGGTTTTTTGCTTTGACGAGGTTGAGAATTTGATTGGTATAGTCCGCCGCAGGATTGACTTTGGGCGGTTCCATTACCCTGCTCATAGGCTTGCCTCCGAATTTTTATGTGATTTACAGATTGTCAAAGTACAGGACACCGCAGAATTGCGGCTGTGGTAATTAGATGCCTGTGGGAGAAGCTCTGCCGTGACTGGCATCACCGCATTTCGTGACGATTCGGCGAAGAGGATTGAACGTACAACACCCTGCCGCAGGACACGTTAAACTCCGTGGAAAGTGTCCTTTAGCGGAATAACCATCTCCGAGGTTACTTCCAGCGGTCGGCTTTTACAACCGTGACTTTCGTGGTTACCTGCTGTCCCTTTTCCATGCCTCCGACCAAGACCAGGCCGCGGTGAGTGACCAAAAGGCCGCGATGATCCATGGTGGGATCGGGATCGTCTTCGGGGTCCGTTTCCCATTTTCCGCTATCAATATTAAAAGCGAAGACCAGCGGAGAAGGTTGGGCGGGCCGCCCGTCGTAGCCGATTCCGTTGTAGTCGTAGGGATTATTGCTGCCACCGGAAAAATAAACTCTGTCCGCCTTTTTTCCTGTGTCCGCGCCCGCCGCGATGCGGTAATGCGCGTTGCCGGGATGCGCGGAAAGCTTTGTCCAGCGAATGTTCGTGATGTCGCCGTTCTTTGGATTAGGAATCTCGCCCATCCAGCATTCGCTGGACGCGACGTACTTGGGATTTGCGCCAAGCGGATTCTTATAGGCGCCGTCCACATAAATAATGGTGTCGTCGACGATGGCGCCGGCATGGCCGAATACAGGTGTGCCGGGAAGCGGCGCGCCCTGCATCCATGCATCATTGTCGGTGTCGTAGATCTGGACGTCGCGAACCGCGTCATTCTTTTGCGACGACCATCCGCCGATCACGAAAATGTAACGGTCGTGATAGAGCCCGACCACGGCGTCGTCGACGGGCACTGGAATATCCTTGCCGCGATAATAACGATTCTCCGCTGGCACAAAGACATTCAGGTCCGACACGGTGGTCTCGCCACCCTGCGCGTCGACGACATAGCCTCCGAAGATGAAGACCTGGTCGTGCAAAGCCACCGCCGATGCCCCAAGGCGCCCAGCCACGCCCGGCACCGGGCGCTTCTCCGTCCACTTGCCAGAGTCCAGATCCATTTCGTAGGCGCTGGTGGTGATTGCGTCCCAGGTTTTCTTCGGGCCTATACCCATAAAGGAGAAGATCCTGGGTCCGCCCTGGTCATGCGAAATGGCCACCGCATTGTTCGAGAGCGGAGCCGGGAGCGGGCGAAACTTACCTTCCTCGGCGGCGAGAAGGCGAGACAGGAGAAGAAGACAGCACAACGCCGGGATTAGTTTGACCGAGGCTGATTTCATCGCGGAGATGATAGCAGCACCCTAACCCACTGTGGTAACGGGCATGAGGCACGTCCACGGGTCAGTAGGCAGACCCGACGGAACGCCCATCGCGATACCAAATCCCATATTTCGCAGGTTCGATCGCTACCATTTTTAGTAGATACCCATGCCTGCCTGAGCTCGCTATGGCTATCTAAGTCCAACATAATTAAGAAATAAACTGGAGATGACCCTTTGGAACGCCAATTGCCAATATGTGCTCGGATGCATAGTCTTGATTTTAGTCCCCCGGAGCAGCGCCCGCTGAAAGTCTCGGCAGGCAGCGCTCTCCCTCAATTTGAACTTTCCGCTTTCAGGAGGAATCTCATGGTTAAGGTAGCGAAGGCACTGTTTGTTCTTGTGCTCGGCTTGTTGATGACCGCAACTCTGGTCTTTGGCCAGGTAGAGTCTGGCACGATTTCCGGCACAGTAAAGGACGCGTCAGGCGCAGTCATTGCTGGGGCCACGGTAACAGCGAAGAGTCTGGCGACGGGCGCCGAGCGCACCGCCAAGACGGGGAGCATTGGTCAATACCAGATCCCCGGCCTTCCGCCTGCAAATTATCAAGTAACCATCACCAATGAGAAGTTCCAGACTTACCGGACAACCACGGAAGTCACCGTCGGTGGCGTTTCCACCGTGGATGTCCAGCTTACTGTTGGCCAGAGCTCGGCTGTGATTGAAGTGGTAGGCGGAGCGGCCACACAGGTGAATACCGAAACGCAGGAGATCTCGCAGCTCGTAGGCACCACGCAAATGGCGCAGCTGCCCAGTCTCAATCGAAACGTTTACGATTTCGTCGCGATTTCCGGCAACGTCAGCAACGGCGATACCACCGCTAACGGCGGAATGGCCGGACAGGAACTTACCGGCGCCGGCGTAGGCTTCAGCATCAACGGCCAGCGTGAAACGGGTACCGAGATTCTGCTTGACGGCGTGGAGAACGTGGCGGTGTTTAGCGTCGGCGTTGGCGAAAACCTTCCGCTCGACGCGGTGCAGGAATATAGCATCATTACCAATAACTTCTCCGCCGAATACGGCCGCGCCTCGGGTGGCGTGGTCAACGTAACGACGAAGGCCGGCACCAACGATTTCCACGGTTCGGCTTGGGAGTTCAACCGCCTCGGAGCCTACACGGCCAATACGTACAATAACGATGCCAACGGCCTTCCAAAGGGTCAATATACCCGCAACCAGTTTGGTTTCCTGGTGGGCGGACCGATCATCAAGAACAAGCTGTTCATCTCCGAGAGCACGGAGTGGACGCGGGTTCGGAGTTCGTCGGTTCAGATCCAGGAAGTATTCGACCCGGCCTTTATCGCCTACTTGCCGTCAAACGCGCAGGCCTATTTCAGCACCTACGGCACTGGCGCGCTTCCTAGCACTGGCGTTGCCGCCACCGTGGGGCAGCTCGACACTGCCGGTCTTAATGTTGGTCTCGCGAACGGCGTCACGGCGATCCCGCTGAGCACGCCGGTTTTTGATACGGTTCCCTTCAACGTGCCATTCAACGATGGTGGCGGTTCTCCGCAGAATACGTACTTCCTGGTGGGACGCCTGGACTATAACCTGAGCAGCAAGACTCAGATGTTTGCCCGCATCGGCAGAGATAGTGAATTCTTTCTCCCGGGGCAGTCCTACAGCGCCTACCCGCAGTTCGATGTGGGCTCGGCCTCGCTGAACCAGAGCTATCTCTATTCGGTCACCCACACTTTCAATAACTACCTGCTGAACAACACAAAAATCAGCTTTACGCGCTTCAATACGGCTGATTCCTTCGACAAGGCGCTGACCAATACCCCGAACCTGATGTTCGTTACGCCCAACGATCCCGTCACTAATCATTACATTCAGTTGCCGGGATTGGAAAATTCTTCCGAGCCGGGTCTGGGTGGACTTCCATTCGGCGGACCGCAGGATACATTCCAGTTCGAGCACGACCTTTCCTGGACCAAGGGCCGGCATAACATGCGGTTCGGAGGCCAGTTTACTTATCTCCAGCTGAACGTAGCCTACGGCGCGTACGCGCAGGCCGTCGAACAGTTGGGTACCAGCACGCAGACCAGCATGGACGATCTGTTGAACGTGGTGGGCAATCCCCTTGGAAGCCAACTCGCGGGTAACGGCGGGTTCTCTGCCAGGGTCAACCCGAATGGCGCGCTCCCCTGCCCGTTGAATGTGTGGGGAGAGTTCATTGGAACCCAGCTCGACGGCACGAACTCTTGTCCAGCGAGCAGCGTCGTGACTCCGCCGCTAACCTCGGCTACCTACGGACGCAGCTATCGCTACAAAGACTGGGCTCTTTATGCGCAGGACAGCTTCCGCTTTACTCCGCGACTGACCTTGAACTACGGCTTGCGTTATGAGCACTACGGTGTGCAACACAACAACCATCCGAATCTGGATTCCAACTTCTACTTCGGCGCCGGGCCGGGCCTTGAGAATGAAGTTCGGAACGGCGGGGTGCAGATTGCAGATCAGAGCTCAGTCGGCCAATTCTGGAAGCCGAGCTGGGGCACTTTCGCGCCGCGGGTTGGCTTCGCCTACGATCTGTTCGGCGATGGCAAGACGAGCTTGCGCGGTGGCTTTGGTATCAGCTACGAGCGCAACTTCGGCAACGTAACCTACAACGCCAGCTTCAATCCTCCGGCCAGTGCGGTGTTAAGTTCCACTTGTCCGACGGATGACGCTACCTGCACCACTGTGGTTACCAACAACGACCTTGGCCCTCTGGGACTTCCTGGTCCTTCGAGCAACCTCGGACCCGTCGAGTTGCGCATGCCTGAACCCAACATCCACACGGCACAGACCCAGTTCTGGAGCCTGGCGATTCAGCGCGAAGTGGCTCGCAACACGGTAGTAGAAGCCGGATATAGCGGTGCGCACGGCGTCCACCTCTATGACATCAATAACGTGAACCAGTATGGCGCCGCTCAGGAATATCTGGGCGACGCGCTGATTACCACTCCTGACCCGGTCACGGGCGCCACTTGCGGAGGGTTCAATTTCAACACTGGCAACGCCGAATGTCTTACCCGGCCCAACCAGCAATATGCAGCGATCAACATGCGCGGCAGCGGCGGATCGAGCAGCTATAACGCGTTGAACCTGAAATTCCAGACGCAAAACCTGCACAACACCGGCCTAAGCATGGTCGCGAACTACACTTGGGCGCACTCCTTGGACGACGAGAGTTCGACCTTTTCCGATAGCTTGCAGGGCGGATCCGGCGACATCGGCAGCCTTGGCTACACCAATCTCATGAATCCAAAGCTCGATTGGGGGCCGTCGGACTATGATGTTCGGCAACGCCTGGTCGTCTCTCCCATCTGGGAAACTCCCTGGTTCAAGAGCGGAAAAGGCGTGGAGACGCAGGTGTTGGGAGGATGGTCGCTGGTTGGTGTCTTTACGGCGCGCACTGGCATCCCCTTCAGCGTGTATGACTATGACAACATCGAGGTCGGGTACACCGTTCCGCGGTTGACCGCTGCCACGACGCCAAACTTCCACACCGGCACGCCTCAGGCGGTTGGCCCGAACGTTTTCTCTGCCCTGTCTGTACCGGTCCCAGAAAGCTTTGCGCCACTCGACTCGAACCTGGGGATTTCGGACTTTGGTCCGTTCCCCGCTAACATGACCGGCCGGAATGCCTTCAGGGGCCCGGGGGCATGGAACCTGGATATGGTGGTGGGTAAGAAATTCAAGGTCACGGAGCGTTTTGGCCTGGAGTTCCGCGCTGAGGGCTTTAACGTCCTCAACCACCACAACTACTATGTCAACACAACCGATCTGTATTACGCCGATCCGACGTCGACAAATCTTGTTGTCGACGAGTTTAAGGGCGGCCTCAATACCTTTGCCACCGGCGGCAATAACGACGAGCGCCGTTTTGGTCAGTTCTCGCTTCGCATGACGTTCTAGGTCGAAGCCTGAACCAAATTTGAGGGGAGCCGTAAAGGCTCCCCTTTTTTGT
>CAVZUP010000203.1:0-4986 GCA_963778255.1 uncultured Acidobacteriaceae bacterium | reverse complement strand
ACCTTCTTGCTGGCGAAGGCCCAGCACTGCCAAGCCCAGTCCTGAGATTGCCAAAGCGCCCAACACAAAATGGAGGTAGCGGGGCAGAAGCGAAGGTTCGGACCAGTTGAGGTTCCAGCCGTTGGCTCCGTTGTGATAGAGATCGAGCCAGCGTTCGGGCGACAGCATCAGGGTGAAGTTATTGCTGTAGATGAAGCCGACGGATGCCAGCAGCAGTAACACCAGAGCCAGAATTACTGGCGTCCCGCTCTTCTCGCCCTTCATGGAAAAGAAGTAAACGCCGTAGTAGGCGAGAATCACGATTGCGATAATGGCTAGCCAGGGTACGCCGATCAGGATCGAACTGGCGTAAAGAAATTGCCCATACATCACCTGGAGGAAGAGCAACGGGGCCACGCCCAGGGTGATGGTAAAGGCGAACACCGTGGGCAGCAGGCGTCCAAGATCGCCGGCAAGACGCGCAGAAAATGCAGAACTGTTGCGCCGCAACGCACAGACCAGGGCGATGGTCGTGCCTCCCAACAGGCAGTTCATGAACAAGACGTGAAGAAAGAATGTCAGCAGGAGCAGCGTGCGCAGCAACCAGACAGGGGCCGGCAGCGGCATGGGATCGGGATAAGGAATGGGCAAGTTCATGATTGATGAATCCTCCTGCTGACTACTTTCCGGGATTGCTCAAATAGACGGCCAGGGCGCGGCCTTCCGCGTCCGTGCCTGTAAAGGGTGGCATGTCGGAATTGATGTCGCTAAGCGTTCCGAGCATTCCCGCGATTGAGTCGGCGTCGTTTCCCGTGAGGTCCAGCGGACGCCGCGCGCCACCGACGCTGTGACACAGGGCGCAATGGATCGCGAACACCTGCTGCCCAAGTTCCTTTCCGTTCGCGCCCGAGGGCGTCGCCGGTGCGAGCGACGCCAGATAACCGCCCAGGGCTGCACGATCATTCGCGTCTCCAGCGAAGGGCGGCATCGTCTCGCGAATTACCGGCAGATGCAGCAGAACCTCGCTGGCAAATTTTGCGTCCCATCCGCGAGCGAACTTGCGCATCGCGCGATAGCCATCGACAGAGTGGCAAGAACTGCATTCGATCACAAAAAGCTGCCGGCCATAGGCATGTGGATTCTCGGCGCTGGCATCGACCCATGGCGAAGTCTTGGCCACACCATTGGTGGCGATACCCTCCATCTGCCCCACTCTTACATCGTTGGCATAGATGTAGCTGTTGATCACGTAGGGATAGCGGCTGAACTCGCGCAGATATTCGCCCGAACCCATCACGCCAAACCCGGCAACCAGAAGCACTGCCACGACTACGGGGTTCATCATCTTGGGACGGAGAAGCGCAAACACCAGCGTCAGCAGAAGGGTCAGACCGGCGCAAACGGCCGCTCCGCGCAGGGAATGGCGGACAGCTATGTAGGGAGCGCTGAAAGCTCCGTTGAAGTACGCTCGCGAGTACGCAGGAAGGTTGTGAAAATACCAGCGGCTCAAAGGCAGCAGCGATGCAATTCCGAGCGCCAGCCACCAGCCCGACCAACGCACCACGCGCTCCCGCAAGGCGGATGGTTCCCACATCGCGGTCACCAGTCCGAAAATACCGGCCAGGCCCGCGGCCATGGCGGTGCGTATGCACAATGACGGCCAGTAAGTTGGGTTGAAGAAGCCATCCCAGAATTTTCCGGTTTCGAGCCAGCGTCCCGGCGTAAGCATGTAGGTGATAATGCCGTTGATGATTACCAGACTTGCCCAGGCAGCAATGAAATAAATCCAGCCGATGATGAGATGGGTTTGCCGGTCCAGCGTATCCCAGTGGTAGGCGTAGATGAGGGCGGCTGCGATCTCGACGAAGAAGAAGACCCATTCGATTGCCCATCCCCAAACGAAGGTGTGAATGAGCGAAGAGGTTGCCTCCGGGCTGACCAATCCTATGGTGAACCAGATACCCACGCCGGTCACTGCTCCGAGGACGACGGTCAGCAACGCGAAGAATTTGGAGTGATGCCGCACGTAGCCGAGCAGTTCCGAATCGTTGCGGGCGTAAGCGCGGCGCTCGGTTAGAACCAGATAAGCGCCTCCGCCGACCGCGAAGTGAGAGATGAAGACGTGAAACACGGCGATCGCCGCGATCAGCAGTCCGCCAGGAAAGCCAAGCTGCCAAATAGGATAGTTCATTCTTTGCCCCGCATGATCCCATTAGGATGAGGCGCGACTACGTTTTCGGGCTGTGACTGGAATCACCCGAGCGTGTGAGGCTTTTGCGGACGGGGGCGCGGTCGCGGGTAGTGGGGTCTACTTCACGGCGTGGGCGGCCCACACGACAGCCGGCGAGACGCCGGCGCTACGGAACTCGCAAGTTCGGCGATCACGGTCTGAATCCATAGCGGAGATTTTGGAGCACGCGCACTGGCCGAAAACCACCACCTTGGTGGAACCGGGCCACCGGGACGCAATCAACTGCTGTCTGTCCACGCTGTTATGTCTTTCGTAAGCTTTTGTAAATCAATCGGTTAGATGAGTTTCAGAGCCGTGTTCGATACTGGCACTCGACATGCTTTATTCGAGGCATAGGTTTGTCCCGAACGAGGTGGAGGTACGTATGAAACTCAGGTTGATGGCAGCGCTCCTAGGATTGGGATTTGCGATGGCGATTCCATGCGCGGTCTTTGCTCAAAATCCGGAAGAGCAGACATTGGATCAGAATTCGAAGCCGTCGGCGGGCATCCAGGCACCAATGCCGGGTCCGAATGATCAGGATTCGATGGGCCAAAATTCAATGGATCAAGGCTCGATGGAACAAGGCCCGACGGACCAGGATTCCATGAATCCGGCTCCGGCGGCAGGTCCGAATGACGCGGATTCCAATGGCTCCGGTCCGGGCGCTCCGACTTCCAATGCGCCAGCTCCGGAGGAAAAGAATGGCGTCGCTCGCATCAGTCTGATTCATGGCGATGTTTCGACGCAGCGCGCTGACTCGGGAGCTTGGTCGGCGGCAGCATTGAATGCTCCGGTGGTGGCGGGAGACCGGGTTTCCACTGGCGACAAGGCGCGCACCGAACTTCAGCTCGACTATGCCAACCTGCTGCGCCTGGCTGAACACACGCAGGCCAACATTACGCAGCTCACACGCTCGCAAATCCAGATTCAGCTTGGGCACGGCATGGCGAATTACACCGTGCTGAGAAACAGCGACGCGGACGCGGAGATCGATACGCCGAACGTGGCCATTAAGACCGAGCGGCGCGAAGCGAGCTTTCGCATTCTGGTAACGGCTGACGATCACACCGAGGTGCTGGTCCGCAAAGGCGAAATCGAAGTTACGACTCCGCAGGGCGGCACGCGCGTGGGGCAGAATCAGTTCATCACCATCCAGGGCACGGGCGCGGACGAGCAATACAAGATCGGCGAGGCTCTGGCGCGGGATGACTTTGACCAGTGGAACAGCGATCGCGACAACATGATCCGCAACTCGGTGTCGCGGCGAGAGACCAACGATTATTACGTGGGAACCGAAGACCTAGACGCTCACGGCACCTGGTCGGAAGTTCCGGATTATGGTCCGGTGTGGCGGCCGGCGGTAGCGCCGGGCTGGGCTCCGTATCGCGATGGGCGTTGGGTGTATGAGCCTTATTGGGGATGGACCTGGGTTTCGTACGATTCGTGGGGCTGGGCTCCTTACCACTACGGACGCTGGATGTATCTCGACGGCGGCTGGGGCTGGTGGCCTGGCCCGGCTTACGGATATCCGTACTACCGTCCGATTTGGGCGCCGGCTTATGTTTCATTCTTCGGATTCGGCGGTGGTTTCGGATTTGGATTCGGCTTTGGCTCGGTGGGATGGCTTCCGCTTGGGCCTGGCGACTTTTTCCACCCTTGGTGGGGCCGGTGGGGCAGGGGTTACGGCTATGCCCGGTTCGGCGAATACAATCGTGGCGGTTTCGCTCCCCTGCGCGCGGGTTCGCGATTCTCGAATGTGAACCTGGCGATGCATAACGCGAACTTCCGCGGCGGGACGACGGTTTCGGGCCGGGAGTTCGGCAGCGGCCACATGAACGCGCAGGCGATGACTCACGCGCAATTCCAGAATGCACATTTCAGCACCGGCAGATTGCCCGTGACTCCGAGCCGCGAAAGCTTATCGGCCAGCGGACGTCCGGCGGCGGCATCGACGACTCGAAACGTGTCGCAGAATCAGCACTTCTTCTCGACCCGGGGTACCACAAGCGCCTCGAATGGCGGGTTGATGGGAAGCGGACGCACTGTTCCAAGACCCGGGAACGGCGCCTCGAATGTCAACTCGAATCGTGGGTTCCAGGGCTCGAGTCAGAGTTCAGAGCGAGGTTCTGAAGCGCGCGGCAACACGGGCTGGGGTTCGGTTCCGAGGCCGGGTAATTCCTCCAACTCGACTGCATCTCGTGAAAGCGGAAGCAACAACGGTGGCTGGCAGAAGTTTTCGCCGATGACGCCGCGCTCGTCTTCTTCCGTATCCGGTGAATCCGGCAGGGCGGGCGAATCGGCAGGCCGCTCCTCGTCGTCCATGGGCGGCGCGGAAAACCGCGGTTCGTATGGTTCGTCTCGCGGATCGTCCTCTGAAGGGCGCAGCTACGGTTCGGAGGGACGGGGATACGGCTCAGGCAATTATGGCCGGTCTTCTCGTCCGACGCTGAACATGAGGCAGCCGATCGTGATGCCGCGGTCTTACGGCGGCGGACCCTACGGCGGCGGACGCTCGGCCCCAAGTTATGGCGGCGGGCGTTCCGCTCCCAGCTCCGGCGGCGGTCATTCCTCGCCGAGCAGTCACGGTGGCGGATCCTCGCACGGCGGGGGGACGTCACACGGCGGCGGTTCGTCGCATGGTGGTGGTGGATCGCACGGTGGCGGTGGCGGCGGCAGACATGGGCGGTAAAACTACGCTGGATTTCTTACCCGCGTAGCAGCACAGCAACACTCACCCCAGCAGTGGGACGCGCTTAGCGCTCCCACTGCTTTTT
>CAVZUP010000202.1:0-33489 GCA_963778255.1 uncultured Acidobacteriaceae bacterium | reverse complement strand
GAGCATGTTCGACAGCTCGAAGGTGAAAGTCCTTTTCACAACCAGATGGAGGTGAAGTGATAGCAAAGCGCAAGGGCGTCGTCGCGAGGCGGGGTCTGAAGGAAGCGTGGAGCAAAGGCGCGAGCCGATGAACAAGAACCGGATGAAGAGGCATACGGCAGCGGGCGAGCGGGCAAAAAACCGCGAAGCCCAGATCCATCAAGGCTGCTGGTGGTAAATTCGGCGGTTGCGCGTTGAAGGCGGTCGAACTTACCTCGGGAGGTCTGCGGCATGTCACGGAATCGTGACTGAGGGCGAAGCGATTCGCTCTGACCGCGTTGCAGAAGTCAGCAGCGGGCATAGTAGTCGCGCAAGCGACGAAGGCCCAAACGGAAGGGAGCGGCAAGTAGCCAGCGGGACTCGATGAGCGACAAGCGGCAGAAGAACCAGCTACAGATGGTGCTGGCCTTTACCGACGAGGGGAGGAGTGAAGCTCCGAAGGCTCGGCGGGAAGGGACCGAATCGCTCACGGCGAAACGCGCGTGGGAAAGCCCGGCTATCCCAGAGCAAGTGATGGAAGAAGTCTGCGGGCGAGAGAACTGCCTGCGGGCGTTACGACGAGTGAAGGCCAACAAGGGGAGTCCGGGGATCGACGGCATGAAGGTGTCGGAGTTGCCGGGCCACCTGAAGCAGCACTGGCCAGCCTTCCGGGAACAGTTGCTAAGCGGGACGTATCAACCACAACCGGTGAAGCGAGTAGAAATCGCGAAACCGGACGGAGGAGTGCGGCAGTTGGGCATTCCGACGGTGCTGGATCGATTTATCCAGCAGGCGGTGATGCAGGTTCTGCAAAGCAGATGGGACGCGACGTTCTCCGAGCACAGTCACGGATTTCGTCCGCAGCGTTCGGCGCATCAGGCGGTGGCTAAGGCGCAGCAGTATATCGCTGCTGGCAAACGCTGGGTGGTGGACCTGGATCTGGAGAAGTTCTTTGATCGGGTCAACCACGACCGACTGATGGCGGCGATAGCGCGGCGGGTGAACGACCAGAGAATGCTCAAGCTGATTCGATCATTTCTGGAGTCGGGCGTGATGGAGAACGGGCTGGTGAGTGCGGTGGAGGAAGGAACTCCGCAAGGAGGACCGCTGTCTCCGCTGTTGTCGAACCTCGTGCTCGACGAACTGGACCGGGAGTTGGAGCGACGCCATCACCGCTTCGTGCGCTACGCGGATGATTGCAATATCTACGTGGCGAGCGAGCGGGCGGGGAAGCGAGTCATGCAGAGTGTGACTGGTTTCATCCAGCGCCGACTCAAGCTCAAGGTGAACCAGACGAAGAGCGCGGTGGCACGACCGCAGGAGCGAAAGTTTCTGGGCTTCAGCTTCACGGGAGGAGCCGGGGTCAAACGGCGTATTGCGCCGAAAGCTCTGCTCCGCTGTAAGCAAAGAGTGCGGGAACTGACGCGCCGGACACGAGGCATCAGTCTGGAGCAGATGACGAAGGAACTGGCCGTCTACTTACGTGGATGGAAAAGCTACTTCGGCTACTGCCAGACCCCCTCGGTGCTGCATGGTCTGGATCAATGGATACGACGCAGGTTGCGATCCGTGATCTGGAAGCAGAAGAAACGACGCAGCTCGTGGCGGTTGGCGAATAGCCCCGCCCTGAGCCTCCCGTTTCCCACTGCTTACTTTGACTCGCTGGGCCTTCCACGTTTGTTTGCCGGGTAACTTAACTCATCCGAACCGCCGTATGCGGACCCGCATGTACGGTGGTGTGGCAGGGGAGGAGAGGTGACTCTCCCCCCTATGCCGATCTTGGGAGATTGTTGTTGGCTAGTGACAATTCGGGCAATGAAAAGCCCCGGCCGATAGGCGACCGGGGCGCTAGTGGCGCTGGTTGAGTTAGATTCCCGCGGGCGTTTGCGGATGGCGCTCGCACTTGTTGCCGCAGCAGCCGATGGCGGTTTTGTCGCCTTTGGCTTCGCCGCAGCTCTTGCCGTCTCCGCAGCATTTGCCTTCTTTGTCTTTGTCGTTGCAGCAGCCGTTTTTCTTGCATTCCTTCATGGTTTTCGTGTCCTTGCCGGCGCAGCAGGATTTGCCATCCTTCATGTCGCATTTGTCTTTGGCGCAACAGGAGGCGGCGTCCTTGGCATCGGCGGCGTGATGGCAGCAACTTTCGCCGTCTTTCATGCCGTCCATGTGGTGATGACAACAGGACTTCGATTGCGGAGCCGGGGTTGAGTTTGGGGCTGCGGGTGTGTCCTGCGCCCAGGTGGCGAGCGACAGGGTGAGGATGACGATCAGAGCAGACAATCTGAATTTCATAAAATCTCCTTATCAAAATATGAGAGCGGTTATGACATGCGGCTGGTGACGGCCGCTGGAACTTAGAGCTGGGATAAGGAGTCTAGACGCGGAGAATCATGCCGAAAAGGCTGGGGGGAGGGCTTAGCGCGACTGGGGTCGCCGAAGAAACTTTTGAGTCCGCGCTGTTGGCGGGATTGAGTTGGGCAATCTCCGCGGGAGTGAGGTCTCGGGAGAGATTGTTGCTGGCGCTTACGGGCGCGGGGACGCTCTGCGGGCCTTGGCGGAAGCAGCAACGATGATCATTCTGGCAGGGCACGGTGCTGGCGGCGAATTCGAAGAAAGCCGTATTTTCAGGCTTGGCGAGTCCGGGACAGCAGGGATGTCCGGCGGGCATGGCGTGGTGGTGCTCGGCCATTTGTCCGGCCATTGCACTGGCGGGATGGACATGGCCGGCTTGCATGGCCAGCATCGGGGCGAGGGCAATTTCTGCCCAGGCCACCATGAGTACCAGCAACGCCGCCGCAATGGACTTCTTTAACATTCTGAGTTCTGCTTCCAGGTTTTAGTATCGCAGCCCGAGGGCCCGACGGGATGTGACGAGGGTCACAACTGGGGTTTGACGGCTAGAACTCCACGCCGCTCGGAACTCACCCCAGGCGCTAAAGCGCGGACACATTTTCGACGAGTTAACGGCACGAGTGAAGAGGTTGCGGAAAAAGTCGTTCCGAGGCCGAAAGTGTCACCTCAGCGGCTTAAAGCCGACCTCAAAACAATGCAGCTACCGCAGCGCTGCGCTACCCAAAATCGAGCCTGAAATCGAGTTTTCCGCAGCCTCTAAACTCGTGCCCTTTCCGTTTGTGTTCTTGCAGGCTATGGCGATGGGGGCATATCGCCCGCCGGAGAGCCGCCGGGACGGCGGCGCTACGCTTGGTGCTCCAACAGATTTTCGAGGGCAGGCTGCAAGTCGGGGAAATGGAACTGGTAGCCGCTGGCGCTGAGTTTCGCGGGCTCGACGCGCTGGCTGGCTAGGAGCATCTCTTCCGCGGCTTGCTTGCCGAAGGCCAGGCTTAGGGCAAACTCGGGTACCGGGAAAAATGCTGGACGCCTTAGCACCGACGCCAGCACTTTGGTGAACTCGGCGTTGCGCACGGGATTTGGCGCTACCAGATTCAGCGGGCCGTTGAGCTCCGTGCGGATGGCGTGGTGGATCGCTCCTACGATGTCGTCGATGTGGATCCAGCTCATCCACTGTTGGCCGTTGCCGATGCGGCCTCCGAGGCCTAGTTGGAATGGGGGCAGCATTTTTCCCAGGGCTCCGCCCTTTCTACTCAGCACGAGGCCGATGCGGATGTTTACGGTGCGGATGCCGGCGGCGGTTGCGGCTTGGGTCGCGGCTTCCCACTCCTGGCAAACCTCGGGCAGGAAGCCTTGGCCAGCGGGACTATCTTCACGCAGGATTTCGTCGCCTCGATTGCCGTAGAAGCCGATGGCTGAGGCGGAGATCAACACGTGCGGCTTCACTTCGCATTGGGCTAGCGCCGCCGCGAGATTTCTTGTTCCCTGTACGCGGCTTTCGCGGATCGCTTTCTTCTTTTCGTTGGTCCAGCGTCCTACTACGCTCTCGCCGGCTAGGTGGATTACGGCGGCAAAGCCTGACATGGTTTCTGGCGGCAGGGGAGACAGCGGATCCCAGGAAATTTGGGCGGCATTCTGGGCTGGTCCTCGGACGAGGCGGACGACCTGCTCGATCTGGGGGTCGAGCGAGGCTTGGATGGCATCGCCGATTAGGCCCGAGGCACCGCTGATTAGGATGCGCGTCATGGTGTTATCTCCTTTGTAATCTTTACTGTATATTGCGGACAACCTATCTTCTCTGGAAAATGGGATTGATTTGTGGTTGAACCCACATTATCATACCAATATGAATGTTCGACTCGTCATGGACAAAGCTGGGCGCGTGGTTATCCCCAAACCTTTGCGGGAAGAGCTCCGGTTGGAGCCCGGCGACGCATTGGAAATGGAGAGCGCGGGAGAGCATATCACTTTGCGTCCGGTGCGGGGGACGGGGCCGCTGGCGAAGGAGCATGGAGTCTGGGTATTTCGCGCCGGGAAGCCGCTGGCCGCCTCGGCCACGGATGAGGTGCTGGAGCGCATACGGGAGGAACGCGACCTGGCTAATCTTGGCGAGGGCGCTGGTGACCGCAAGTGAAAGGGTTCTTCGATACCTCTGTCCTCGTGCCGGTGTTTTACGGCGATCACGTCCATCATCGGGCCAGCCTGGAGCGGTTTATCCAATTCGACAAGGCGACGGGGTGCTGCGGAGCGCATAGCCTGGCGGAAGTGTATTCGACGCTGACGCGGATGCCGGGCAAGCATCGCATCAGCGCGGAGCAGGCCATGCTGTTCGTGGGGAGCATCCGCGAGCGGCTTTCCGTTATTGCGTTGAGCAGCGATGAGTATGCGGACGCGCTTGAAATCTCGGCCGGCCGGGGCATAGTGGGCGGCGGCATCTACGATGCTTTGCTGGCGCAGTGCGCGATCAAGGCTGACGCAGAGGCGATCTATACGTGGAATGCGCGACACTATGGTTTGTGCGCGCGGGACGTAGCCGCGCGGTTGCGGATGCCGTAAAGTTGCGCGAAATTGCCGAGAACAGGAAAAGTCGGAATTGCTGCCGACAAATGCAGGTCCTTCGCTTCGCTCAGGATGACAACTCTTTGTGATGAAACCGACGGAGACGCCGCATGGAAGGCGCCGCAATAGCTCTCCCCTGCGTTAAAATCGATTATGGCGACGTTGCGGGAACAGATCGCGACCAACGTGCTTACCGTCACGCGCTTTCGCGAGCTGATGAAGAAGCTGCGCGAGAATCGTCCCAACGACGATCTTAATCTGGTCAAGAAAGCCTACGAATTTTCCCAGAAACATCATGCCGGACAACTGCGCGCGTCGGGCGAACCCTACCTGGTGCATCCACTGGAAGTGGGCAATGTTCTGGCCGACATGAAGATGGATTCGGTCTCCATAGCGGCGGGGCTGCTGCACGACTCGGTGGAGGATACGTCGGTTACCACGGTTGAAATCCGCCAGGAATTTGGCGAGCAGGTCGCGCACATTGTCGAGGGCGTCACCAAGATCAGCAAAATTGATTTCTCCACGCGGGAAGAAGCGCAGGCGGAAAATCTGCGCAAGATGATGCTGGCGATGGTGGACGACATACGGGTGGTGCTGATCAAGCTGGCCGACCGCCTGCACAACATGCGCACGCTGGAACATCTTGACAGCGAGCGTCAGCAGAAAATTGCGCGCGAGACGCTGGAGATCTACGCGCCGATCGCGCACCGGCTGGGCATGGGGAAGGTGCGCGGAGAGCTGGAAGACCTGGGGTTCAAGTACGTCGATCCGATTGGGCATGAGCAGGTGCGCGCGGCGGTGGAGTCGCGGCGCAAGGCGGGCGAAGCTTTCATGACTCGGGTGGAAGGCGTGCTGCGTGACGGGCTCAAGGAGGCGGGGATCACGGGACGGGTGGAGAGCCGGATAAAGCGGCTGTACAGCATCCACAAGAAATTGCAGCGGCAGCGCATCAGCGTCGATCAGGTTTACGACCTGTATGCCATGCGGGTGATTACGAATTCGGTGCAGGATTGTTACGCGGTGCTGGGCATCATCCACAATTTGTGGCGGCCGGTGCCGGGGCGGATCAAGGATTTTATCGCCATGCCGCGGCCGAATCTTTATCAGTCATTGCACACTTCGGTAATTACGGAGACGGGCGAGACGTTTGAAATCCAGATTCGCACGGAAGAGATGCACAAGATGTGCGAGGAAGGGATTGCGGCGCACTGGAAATATAAGGATGGTCCGGTGTCGGCCGAGGACGAACAGCGGCTGGCGTGGCTGCGGCAGGTGGTGGAGTGGCAGCGCGATGTTTCCGATCCAAATGAATTTCTGTCGACGCTGAAGGTCGATCTTTATCCGGAAGAGGTTTACACGTTTACGCCCAAGGGGAAGGTGCTGGTGCTGCCGCGTGAGTCGACGCCAATCGATTTCGCGTATTCGATTCACACCGAGGTGGGACACAGCTGCACGGGCGCGAAGGTGAACGGGCGCATGGTTCCGCTGCGGCACAAGCTGCATTCGGGCGACATTGTGGAAGTCATCACGCAGCCGGGACACAAGCCGAGCCGGGACTGGCTGGCGGTGGTGAAGTCGTCGCGGGCGCGCAACAAGATCAAGCACTGGCTCAACGTGCATCAGCGCGAGCGCGCGATTGAAATTGGCAAGAAGCTGATCGAAAAAGAGGCGCGCAAATATCGGATTTCGCTCAAGGAAATAAAAGAAGCCGATCTGCAACGGGCGGCCAGCGAGTATGGGTTGGGGCGTCCCGACGATTTGATGGCGGGGATCGGGTATGGGAAATATTCGGCGCGGCAGGTGCTGGCGAAGTTCGCGCCGGCGGGTGCGCAGCCGATGTCGGAGACGGAGGAGCAGGCGGCGGGCCACGGCTTTACCAGCGCGGTGCGGCGGGTTTTTGGCGGGGACAGCAACGCGATTGTGGTGCGGGGTTCGGGAGATTTACTGGTGTATCGGGCGAAGTGTTGCAATCCGATTCGCGGGGAGTCGATAGTTGGGTACGTTACTCGGGGCAAGGGGGTTGCGGTGCATTCGGTGAATTGTCCGAACGTCACCAATCTTCTTTACGAGCCGGACCGGCGCATTGACGTGCTGTGGGCAGGAGATAAAGATGGGCAGCCGGTGTCTTATCCGGTGAAACTTACGCTGCTTTGCGACGACCGGTGGGGCATGTTGAAGCAAATCACGGCGGTGATCAGCGACACCAAGACCAATATCCGAAGCATGGAATCGCGCAGCTCGAATGGGCAGGCGAGCATCGATGTGGTGCTGGAGATTGCCGACTTGAAGCATCTGCAAAAGATTATCGATGGGGTACGGCAGATTCCGGGGATCCACGACGTGCAGCGGTTGCAGAAGATCTAGCATTGTGTCGGAGCACAGCTTTGCAGCGTGCGGCGGATTTTCAGGGGCTTACGGCACGGCTGAAGAGGCTGCGGGAAAAGTGTTTTCTTGCGCCGCTGTCTTACCCCAGCGGCTAAAGCCGAATTCAAATAAGGCACCTAATGCAGCGCTGAAGCGCTGCTCCACCCAAAAACAAGCATGTGGCCGAGTTTTTCAGCAAACGGTAAAGCAGTGCTCTTCCCGAAGCGGGCTGGTTGCCAGCTCCGCCGCAGTATTTTCCGGGGCACGCGGACAAGAGTGTCTGCGCTACACGAGCACGAATAGAAGCCTGTCCACAACGCCGCGTGGCGATCACAGCGCTGGGTGACAAAATTCACTGACAGAACCCGTCAAAGGGTATCTATTTAATCTGCAATAACTTCCTCCCCTCAAGCGAAGAGCAGGCGCGCTTCTCAAGAACGATCCTCAGCAGAAGTCGGCAGAACATCATCAGAACGTCCGGGAAATCCACATTACGGAGGGCCAAGTACAGGGAACAAATCAACAGTGCGACAAGGAGGGCAGTATGGATTCCACAGGAACGCACCATGGGCCGTGGGGCCATGGAAACACTTCCGATAGCGAGCCGAATTTTGGCTCGACGAAACTGGCGGCCGCGATCGGCTGCGCCATCCTGATATTAGTGGTGGTGGCCGTGATTCTGTTTAGCGCTGTGCCGGCGCAGGGGCAAACGGAGAAAGTGCTTTACAACTTCGGCGGCGGCAGCGATGGCGGTTTTCCCTATTCCCGCCCCACTTTTGACGGCGCTGGCAACTTGTATGGGACGACCTTCGGAGGCGGTGTGGGGCCTAATGGAACTGTGTTTGAGCTTTCGCCGAACGGCAGCGGAGGCTGGAACGAGACCGTTCTCTACAGCTTTACGGGAGGGGCGGACGGGGCCCATCCATCTTGCGCTTACGTGATCTTCGACAGCGCTGGAAACCTTTACGGAACGGCTTCCGGGGGCGGCTCGAATGGAATGGGCGTTGTTTTCGAACTCAGTCCCGGAGGAACAGGCTGGACGGAGACCGTCCTGCACAACTTCACCGGGTGGCCGGATACTGACACTCCGGTGAACGGGCTGATCATGGATTCGGCTGGCAATCTCTACGGCGCAGCCGTGGGCGGAGGGGGAAGCGTCTTTGAATTGAGCCCGTCCAATGGCGGCTGGACCGAGAAAGTGATCTATGAGGCAAAGAGCAACAACTACGGGATGAGCGGGTTGACTATGGATGCCGCGGGAAACATCTTCGGCGTCTTCGGCACCTACTTAGAGTCGAATTCGACGTTATTCGAGCTCTCACCCGATCCTTACGACGGTGGCTGGAATTCGACATTGGTTCACACCTTTACTGGCGCTCCGACGGATGGCAGCGGGGCGCGGTCCGCACCCGTGATCGACCCGGCCGGGAACCTTTACGGGACAACCTTCTGGGGCGGTGCCAAGAATTACGGGACGGTGTATAAGCTGAGCCCGATCACGACGGGAAAGAAAAAGGGTGAATGGAAAGAGAAGATTCTCTACACCTTTAACGCCGGCAAAGCCGGGACTGGGCCTAACGCTCCATTCGCGGGGCTCGTGCTCGATGGGAACGGGAACCTTTACGGGACTACGAGCGGTGGTGGCAAGCGCGGCGCGGGAGCCGTTTTCGAGATCGTGGCCCCGGTTGCCAAGGGCAGCTACAAAGAGAAGGTCCTGTGGAGTTTCAACGGTACGGACGGAACGGACCCGCTGAGCAGCCTGATTCTGGACAGCGAAGGCAACCTTTATGGTGCGACCTTCTATGGCGGTTCGGGAGGATACGGAGTTGTGTACGAATTGACGCCGTAAGATGATTATGGGTCGTGTGCGTCTCGCCCCACGCTACAGCCGGCGAGACGCCGGCGCTACGGGCTGGTGTGCGTTTGGCCATACGTCACTGGGTCCCTTCGGGTATCATAAAAGGACGCTCTTCCGGAGGGGTGATGGCAGTTCCTGTATCCCAGATGTGGACAGTGGCTTCCTATGTCTTGCGCCATAAGTTGGCGGGACGGAAGCGGTATCCGCTGGTGCTGATGCTGGAGCCTTTGTTCCGCTGCAATCTGGCTTGCGCGGGATGCGGGAAGATTCAGTATCCGGCGCACATTCTTAAGACCGACCTTTCACCGGAAGACTGCTTCAAGGCGGTGGATGAGTGCGAAGCGCCGATGGTGTCGATTCCGGGCGGCGAGCCGCTGATGCATCCGCAGATCGACAAGATTGTGGAAGGGCTGGTGGCGCGCAAGAAATATGTTTATCTCTGCACCAACGCGCTGCTGCTGAAAGAAAAGCTGCACCTGTTCAAGCCCAGCAAGTACCTGAGTTTTTCGGTGCATGTGGATGGGCAGAAAGAGCATCACGACTTTTCGGTGTGCCGCGAAGGCGGATACGAGATTGCGGTTGAAGGCATCCGCGCGGCAGTTGATGCGGGCTTTCGCGTGACCACGAACACCACTCTGTTCGATGGGGCCGACCCGAACAGCGTCCGCAAGTTCTTCGACGAGATGATGGATGTGGGCGTCGAGAGCATGATGGTTTCTCCGGGATATTCTTACGACAAGGCTCCCGACCAGAAACATTTCATGGGGCGCGCGCGGACGCGGCGGCTGTTCCGGGCCATCCTTTCGAATCGCAAGAAGAGCTGGCGGTTTAATCAGTCTCCGCTGTTTCTGGAATACCTGATGGGCAAGCGCAGTTATCAATGCACGCCTTGGGGTATGCCTACCTACAACATTTTCGGATGGCAGAAGCCCTGTTATCTGCTGCAGGATGGCTACGCGGAATCCTACAAAGAGCTGATGGAGACTACGGAGTGGGCCAGTTATGGGACGGAGTCGGGGAATCCGCAATGCGCGAACTGCATGGTGCATTGCGGGTATGAGCCTTCTTCGGTGGACGACACCTTCGGCTCGCTGCGCGGATTTGTGGATACGGTGAAGGCTACGTTTGGGCTGTATCCGGATAGGGACGCGCTGGCGGATCTGGATCGGGATGTGCGGCCGGTGCATTCTTATAATCCGCTGGTGCAGATTGATGCCGCGGCTTCGCGGGCTCAGCAGGCGCAGGCGGAAGAGAGCCACGTATGAGCGGACGCGAACATGGGCATGAACTGGCTCCGCATCATTCTCCGCAGCAGGGCGCGTCGGCGGTGGCTGCGCCGTTGCAGTCGAATGATGAGTTGGAAGTTGTTCCGGGATTTGAGCGCGAAAATCTTCAGGGATGGATTCCGCAGCTTGCCAGCGAGGCGGATATTCGGGCGGTCATCGAAAAGGCCTTTGATTATCGCGGAGATGTCACGATTACCTGCAAAGACGGGTCCGAGGTTACGGGGTATCTTTTCGATCGGCGGATTGGGCCTACGCTGGTGAACTCCGTGGTACGGCTGATGATTGCGAACAGCAGCGAGCGGCCGGCGATTTCGTATTCTGAAATTGCGGCGATTGCTTTTTCCGGGCGCGACACCGCGGCGGGCAAGAGCTACGAAGCCTGGGTGAAGAAATACTGGGAGAAGCGGGCCGCGGGCGAGAAGAATATTTCGATTGAGCCGGAAGCGCTGGATTAACGGGCTGGCCGTTCGCGGACAGGAGTGTCCGCGCTACACGAACGAAACTCCATGACAAGTTTAGTCCTTGCCTCTGCGTCGCCTCGCCGCCAGGAATTGTTGCGCTGCGCTGGGATTTCCTTTGAAGTGCTACCTGCGGATATTCCGGAGGAGCCGCTGGCTGGAGAAGGGGCTCGGGAATGTTGCGAACGGCTGGCTCGGGAGAAGGCGCTGGCGGTGGCTGGACAACGTCCGGGGGATGTTGTGCTGGGAGCCGACACGATCGTTGTTGTCGACGGCCTTATTCTCGGCAAGCCTTCGGATGCGGCGGATGCGGCGCGCATGTTGCGGCTGATTTCGGGACGGGTGCATTCGGTGATTACTGGCGTCTGTCTGGTGGCCGGTGGGCAGTGGTCGGTGGGCAGTGAAACTACTTTGGTGAGTGTCTCGGAAATTCCGGAGTCGGAGATTGATTTGTACGTGGCTTCTGGCGAGCCTATGGATAAGGCGGGGGCTTACGCGATTCAGGGGATGGCTTCGCGCTGGATTCCTCGGATCGAGGGGGATTACAGCAACGTGGTGGGATTGCCGGTGGCTTTGGTTTGGCGCATGCTTCGGGAAGTGAGTGGCCAGTGGCCAGTGGCCAGTACCCAGTAAAACCGCAGCTTTTCAGTTCTTACCTAGAACTTCATCTGAGAACTTTGTAGTACGCGCGGCGGGTATCCCGGGGCAGGTTTGTGGCACTGCCCGACGGGTGCGCGGACAGGAGGGTCCGCGCTACACGGTTTATGCGGTTGGCGGCTTCGGGGTTTCTTTGGGCTTTTCCTCTGGATCTTTCATCGACGACTTGAAATTCCGGATGCCTTCGCCCAGGCCTTTGCCCAGATCGGCGAACTTACTGGGTCCGAAGAGCAGCAGTGCTATGCCGATAATCAATAGAATGTGCAGCGGTTGGAACAGTCCCTCACCCATAAATCCTCCAGCGGGGTTGCCCGGCACCCCTGACGGGCGCAGCATTTACTAAGGACCCCAAATTGAATTCTAGGTTAGTGTGAACCTCCAGGTCAAAGCTGCCTGTGATATTCGTCACTGAGGGTGGTGAAGCCGGTCACATGGGAGAAGCTTACCCCAGGCGCTAAAGCGCGCTCCGGTTCGACGGGCTGCGGACGCGAGTGAAGAGGCTGGGGAAAAAGGCGTCGCGCGGCAGTGGCCCTCAGCGGCTAAAAGCCGCCATTGATTTAGCGGGACTTATGGCACGAGTAAAACTCGTGCCCTTCCCAAAACTGGCTTCGGGCGAGTTTTCCCCCAGCCTCTGAACTCGTGCCTTTCCCATTTCCCCGGATCAGTCATACTTGTTCGATCAGGCTGGCGAGCAGCGCGGCTCGGCGCGGCAGCTCGGAGATCAGGATGTGTTCGTGGCTGGCGTGGGCTCCGTCGCCTACTCCGCCCAGGCCGTCGAGGGTGGGGATGCCCAGGCCGGCGGTGAAATTGCCGTCGCTGCCTCCGCCTACGGCGGCTTCGCTTAAGGTCCATCCCAGGTCGCGGGCTATGGATTTGGCTTGGGCGTAGAGGGCGGCTACTCCGGCGGTGCGCTCCATGGGAGGGCGGTTGATGCCTCCGGTGATTTCGATTTGGCACTTGCGGTTGAAGGGGCGGAGGGTACGGATTTTTTTGTCGATTCCGGAGGCGTCTTTCAGGCGGGCTATGCGGACATCGACCTGGGCTTGGGCTTCGGCGGGAACTACGTTGGTTCTGGAGCCTCCGGTGACGAGGCCTACGTTTACGGTTAGGCCTTTCTTTAATTCGGTGAAGGCGGAGACTTTTTCGATCTGACGGGCCAGCTCTTGAATCGCGTTTACGCCTTTCTCGAAGTCGAGGCCGGCGTGAGAGGCTTTGCCGGTGATTCTTATTGTGTAATCTCCTACTCCTTTGCGGGCGGTTTTCACGGCGCCATGTTTTCCGTAGGAGGGCTCCAGCACCAGGACCGACGCGGCTCTTTTCGCCAACGCCTCGGTGATTTTGCGGGAGGAGTCGCTGCCTACCTCTTCGTCGGAAACTAGCAGGATGTTGATGGGGCGCGGCAGTTCGCTTTGCCAGTTTTGCTTGTGCCAATCCTGTAGGGCGGCTATGGCGTGGAGCATCAGGGCTATGCCGGATTTCATGTCGAGAACTCCGGGGCCGGTTAGCTTGTTGCCGGCCACGGCGCAGGGCATTTTCGCCAACGTTCCCAGGGGATAGACGGTGTCGTAATGGCCGAGGAGCAGGACGGGCTTAGCGGAGCGGCCTCCGAAGTTGACTTGCAGGTGATTGCCGAAATTTTTGGCGTGGTGGAAACGGATTTCTCCGCCTAGCTGAGCGAATTTTTCGGCTATGGCTTCGGCGACGCAGTCGACGGCTTGCTTGTTGTCGCTGGGAGATTCGATTTCCACCAGCTCGCGGATGGTGGCTACGATGGCGTCGCGGCGGTCTTGGAAATAGGCTAGACGGCTTTGGGCTTCGGGTGTGGGCGCTTTTCGGGATACTGGATTCACGGGCGCATGGTCCTTGGGGGCGGATGCCCTAGCTTAGATAGAAGCTATCGCATCTCGGGGTGTTCGGGATAGGCGGGCAGCGGACGAGGCATGTCACTTTGACATTTGTGGCTGAAATTCCCTGACACGGTTTGGTGGCGCGAGTCGTGTAGGGGTCCTTCGACTACGCGGAACGATTCGTTTCACGAATCGTTCCGCTTCGCTCAGGATGACAATTTTGTGATGGGGCCAGCGGGTCCTTCCCCCTTCGGAGCTGTGATGACAAATTGATGTGCTGCGCACGCTTCTTCTAGGCCGTCTTTTGCTGGTTGGTAAGTTTTTCTATTTTCTCCATGGTGCGGGAGAGGATTTCGTCGGGGCTCCCTTTGGCTACGATTGGCATTAGTACGCCTAGATTTTTGTAGAACTGGATCAGGGGGGCGGTGCTGCGTTCGTAGGCTTCCATGCGGACGGTGATGGATTCGGGGCGGTCGTCTTCGCGCTGGAAGAGGCGTCCGTTGCAGTGGTCGCAAAGGGATTCTACTTTGGGCGGGCGCTCGGTGACGTGATAGACGGCTTTGCATTTTTCGCAGGTGCGGCGGCCGCTCAGGCGGCTGACGATTTCGTTTAACGGCAGTTCGTAGTTGACGACCGCACTTAGCGCGATCTTCTCTTTCTCCATTAAGTCTTTCAGGGACTCGGCCTGGGTCAGGGTGCGGGGAAATCCGTCGAGGATGAAGCCGCCGCAGCCTAAGATGCAGTGGCTGCGTTCACGCACCATTTCCCAGACGGTGTTGTCGGGGACTAGTTCGCCTCGGCGCATGTAGTCGAGCGCGGCTTTCATGGCTGGGGATTGGTCGCAATCGCTGCGCTTGCCGGCGGCGCGGAAGACGTCTCCGGTGGAGAGATGGCAGGCGCCTAGACGCTCGGTGAGGAGTTCGGCTTGGGTGCCTTTGCCAACGCCGGGGGCTCCGAGGAGGACCAAGCGCCAGGGGGACTTGCGATCGACTGGAGGGGCTGAACAGTCCGCCGAAGGACCTTGCAGCCAGGTAAGACGGTCGTTCTTCATGGAACGCTCCTGCACTGGGAGTTTACGCAGAGGCGTGGGGCTTGCAGTGACCGTTGTCACACATGAAATGGTCTTTCGACCCGATCTAGGGCGGCGATGGGCGGCCATACTGCGGCGGCTGGAGTGGACGGCGTAGCCTCCTTTGGCTAGAATGGCGAGTCTTTTGCCTTGATCTTTCCTTCCGGGGAGTTCACCGATGCCTTTGATCCAGTTCACGCGCAATTATCACGATCACTCGACCGACAAGGGATACCAGTTCGAGTTCTTCTGCGACCGCTGCGGAAATGGCTTTACGACCGAATTCAAGACCTCGGCCACGGGAATGGCCGCGAGCGCGTTGCGGGCGGCGGGCGGGCTTTTCGGGGGAATTCTGGGATCGGCTAGCAATAGCGCGTATGAGATTGAGCGCGCGATTCAGGGTCCGGCGCACGACAGCGCGTTCCGGGAGGCGGTGGAGGAAGCGAAGCCGAATTTCCGGCAATGTCCGAAGTGCACGAAGTGGGTGTGTAAGGCGACTTGCTGGAATGAGAAGCGGTCGCTGTGTTACGAGTGCGCTCCGGATATCGATACGGAGCTGGCCTCGGCGCAGGTGCAGCAGACGGTCGACCAGATGAAGGAGAAACTGAAGTCGCAGGATCTGGCCAAGGATCTGGATGTGACCAGCGAGGCCGTGGCTTTGTGTCCGGCATGCGGGGCGCGTACGCAGGGGGCGAAATTCTGCCCGGAGTGCGGCAAGGCGCTGCGTCCTAAGAATGAATGCTCGAAATGCGGGACGAAATTCGAGGCGGGGACTAAGTTCTGTCCGGAATGCGGGAATAAGGTGGGGTGACTTGATTGGTGGGAATCCCAGTGCCTTTTACCGGATGGGACGATTCCCTCGGGAAAATGGTAGTGCCGGTTTGAAAACACAGCGAGGCAGGTTGGAATTGCCGCCGACAAAGCAGGTCCTTCGCTCCGCTCAGGATGACAATTCTTTTCGATGAGAACAAACCGAGGCGTCGCCCAGCCTGCTGCTAGCTTGTGCCCCAGATATCTCCGATTACTCGCTGGAAGTTTGCTCCCAGCACTTTCTCGATTACTGCGGCGGGCTGGCCTCGTTTGGCTAGTTCGGTGGCGATTACTTCCATATGATCGGGGCCGTTGAGGTCGGGGACGTAGGGGTAGCGATCCTCGCCGGGGGCGCCTATGCCTAGCTGCTTGCGGCGCGCGATGTCCTTGTCGAAGGCGGCTTTTTGTTCGGGAGTCAGGATCGTCTTTTGGATGGAGCCGTCGGAGCCTATGCCTACGTGATCGGCTCCGCAGACGTTGATGGCGTGGACCACGTGGTCGAGCACATGTTCGCGGGTGGGGATGGTGGGCGAAGCTACTACGTAGGGCATGAGATAGACGCCGAAATAGCCTCCGCGGTCGGCTAGCGATTTGAGAATTTCGTCGGGCTTGTTGCGGGGATGGGGGTAGATGGCGGCGCATCCGGCGTGGGTGATGAGGACGGGCTTGGCGGATTCAGCGATGCCTTCGGAGGTGGTGCGGTATCCGCTGTGGCTCAAGTCTACGGCTACTCCGAGGGTGTTCATCTTTTTGACGGCGGCTACGCCTGCTTTGCTTAGGCCGGCGTTGCCGGGTTCGAGGCATCCGTCGCCGAAGAGGCTGCGGTTGTTGTAGGTGAGCTGCATGATGCGCACGCCGAGGCGGCGGAATATGTCGATGCGCTCCGGGTCCTGCTCGAAGAATGCGGTGTACTGAAAGCCGAACATGATGCCGATTTTGTTTTCGCGCTTGGCGCGGGCCAGGTCGGAATGGCGGCGGACGATCAGGAAGGCATCGGGATGCTGGTCGATGAGTTCCTCGAATCCGGAGATGTTATCGACGGTGTCTTCGAAGGTTGATTGCGAGACGGTGCAGTTAACGGCGGTGATTCCGGATTGGCGGGCGGAGGCCAGGTCGCCGGCTTTGAGGGGCGGAGTCAGGTCGATGGGGCTGCAGAGGGAATCGATGACGATGGCGTTCTTGTAGAGCGCGGCGATGGAAGGCGGGGCGCTATCCGGCGAGCTGCCGACTGAGGATCCTAGCGGTTGGGCTAGCAGGCGCGGAGACAGGAAGGCGGCGGCAGAAATTTTCAGAATACCTAGATTAAAGTCGCGACGACGCACGGGCCTGGCTCCTAAAAGCATGTCGATGGTATCACTGCTGGGAATTTTGCTCTGGCGCGGGCTTTGCTCGGGTGGAGAATAACGGCGCTCCCCATCCGCCGATGGCGAGGAGCGCGCCGAAGAGGACTACGGCGTCGATGCTAGAGCGTCCCTCGCGCACGAAGTACACGTCTTTCAGATTGAGCCAGAGGGCGAACTCATCGAGGGTGAGGGCGGCGCCGACTCCGTAGAGGATGCACATCAAGGCGCTGACGAAACGCGACGACGCTTCAGTGCCGGTGCCGAATTCGCATAGCCAGCCATAGCCCACGGCGAGCAGAAGCAGGATACCGGGGACGAGGTGGTGGATGTGGCGGCCGTTCATGATGATGTAGTGAAAGGGCGGAATCTGATGACGGATGCAGAAGACCATTCCGCGCACGATGGCAAAGGTGAGGAAAAAGCTGACGGAGGCGAGGAACAGGCGGCGGCGCGGACGGTCGGCGATGCGCTCGCGCAGAAACGGACCGAGGCGGGTGCGATGAAGCAGCACGAGCAACAGGGCTATCATCGCGAGCAGAATCAGAAGAAGGATTCCGGCTTCGATCCAGTGCATGGGGCATTAGACCTCAACGAGCGTTCATGCAGCAAATCGCGGCGCTGGTGCCTGCAACGCTACAACGACACACCCAGAAAATGCCTCGGCTTCAAAACTCCCAACGAGGTATTCTTGGAACACACTGTTGCACTTCAAACGTGAATTCATCCCTTCGCTTCGCTCAGGATGACAATTCTGCGTGATGAAACCAAACCGAGGCAGCGTTTGACTTTGCGTCGCCTTGCCCGGTAGATTGGCTGGGCTGCTGTTTTTGCTCTTTCTCAAAATTAGGTTCGCGCATGATCGTAGGCCAGCGACACGCTGGCGCTATGGGAAACGGGTGAAAATCCCGTGCTGCCGCGCAACTGTAAGCGAGGAAATCGCAACCGGTCACTGGGGATCTCTGGAATGACGCCCTGGGAAGGCCGGTTGCAGCAATCGGATGCTGGGCTTGAGCTCGCATCCTGACTCGCAAAGCCAGGAGACCGGCGTGAACCGTCCACCACAACCCTTTCGCGTGATAAAGGAGACGTGTACATGCGCTGTTCTCGTGTTTTTCTTGCTGCCATTCTTTTTCTGCTGGCCGTTTTTCCGGCCATCGCTTCCGCCGAAATCAAAATCAAAGTCGTCGATCCGCAAGAGGCCATTGTCGCCGGGGCACAGGTGCAACTGCTTAAGGCGGGAAAGTCCGCTCCAGCGGCGGTGCAGATCACGTCCGCCGAAGGGCTGGTGACTTTTCGCGAGGCGGCTTTGGGGTCGTATCGCGTGCAGGTACTTGCTCCGGGCTTCGCAGCGGAGACGGCAGATGTTTCTCCAACTGCGGACATCGTCACCATCAAGCTTCGACTCGCGACCGCTGCGGAAACCGTGGTGGTGACGGCTACGCGCACGCCGGTTCCGGGACAGGCCGCGGGCGCCGATGTCGACAGTCTCAGCGGCGCGCAGTTGGAGACAATGCAACCGGTTGGGGCGGACGATGCGGTGCGGTTCTTGCCGGGCGCGGTCGTGAATACGGCGGGGCAGCGGGGTGGTTTGTCCTCTCTGTTTGTTCGTGGCGGCGATTCCACTTACAACAAAGTGATCGTCGATGGCGTCACCGTCAATGAACCTGGCGGCACGTTCGATTTTGGCACGCTGCCCCTGACGCAGGCCGATCGCATTGAATTCGTGCGCGGCACGCAGAGCACTTTATACGGCACCGACGCCATGACCAGCGTGGTGCAGGTGTGGACGCGCACGGGCAGCACGCGGGTCCCGGAACTTCGCTTCGGCGCCGATGGAGGAAACTTTGGCACGGCGAACGGCTCGGCGTCTCTAGCAGGCGTCTACCGGCGTTTGGACTACAACTTTTTCGGCAACGAGTTCAGCAGCAACGGACAGGGCGTGAACGACTCGTACGAGGATTCGCTGCAGGGCGCAAATGTGGGCGCGGCAATCAACGATGAGGTTGCATTGCGTGTGCGTGTGCGGCACTCAAACAGCCGTACCGGTGTGCCGGGTGAGTGGGATTTCAATGGCGACCCGCTGCAGCCGCCCGATCCCAACGAATGGTCGCAGTACAACAATCTTCTAGGCAGCGTGGAACTCGCCGTTGCCGCGCCCAACGGATGGCAGCACCATTTCACAGGTTTTGACTATCTGTATCGCTACAACGAATTGAACGTGAATGGCGACCCCAACCGCATCGACGACTTTCCGTCTCACGAAGTCGACCGCATCAACCGCGTGGGATTTGAATACCAGGGCGATTACTCCGAACGAAACTGGGCGCACACAACCGTCGGCTATCGCATCGAAAACGAAAACGGATTTGTGGGCGACGTCAATTACGGCCAAACCCACGGTCAACGCCTGAACAACGACCTGTATGTTCAACAGCAGCTTACGCTGGGCCGCTTGACGGCCATCGCGGGCGGACGATTTGTTCATAACAGCGCCTTTGGAAATGCCGGCGTGCCCCGCGTTGCGCTCACCTTATCGGCGCTGCGAGGCGGAGAAATCTTCTCCGGAACGCGGCTGCGGTTTTCCTACTCGACTGGATTCAAGGATCCTCGCCTGGAGGAGACGTTTGCCGGCCCCCCCTATTCCGATCCGAATCCGGGCCTCAAACCAGAGCGAGTCCGCGCTTTCGAAGCAGGTGTGTCGCAGGATTTCTCCAAAGGCAAATATGCCTTGAAGGCCACATATTTCAACAATTTGTTTCGCGACCAGATCAACTATGAAGAGGTGGATCCTGTAGATTTCGTCGGTGAATACCTCAACGTCAACAAGGCGTTCGCGCAAGGCGCGGAAGTGGAGCTGCAAGCCAAACTTCGCAGCAGGTTATCGCTCAGCACCGCATACACGTATACCTCCACGGAGATTCTCGACAACCCCGCGCCCGTGGATGGGCTGTACCTCCCCGGCATGCCGCTCTTGCGGCGTCCTAAGCACTCTGCTAATACGCTGCTGTCTTACCTCGGCAATCGTTGGGGTGCAAACCTGGGAGGAAGTTTTGTGGGTCGCCGTCCGGATGACGACTTTCTGGGTTTCAACATCAATCACGCTGCCGGGTACGCGCGGGTCGATCTGGGGGGGTGGTACGCGATCAACTCGCGAGTTACGGCTTACGCGAATCTCGATAACGCGCTTAACGATCATTACAACGAAGTGGTGGGATATCCCGCGCTGGGGGCGAACTTCCGCGCGGGGCTGCGGTTTCGGATTGGAGGGGAGTAACGCTAGCGGCGGCTGCCGGCGGTCTCTTTCGACTCGTCGTCGGATTGCAGACCGTCGGCGGCGACTGGCCGGCGGGGCGGGGCGGGCATTCCTCCGCCGTTGTAGCGGTGGCGGACTTCGTGGAGTTTCTCCACTTCTTTTTCGCCGAGGGGTTGCTCGTTGCCGAGCAGGTGCGTGACCAGGGCGATTTTGGCGAAGTGCTCCACGGTTTCCATTTTCATGTAGGCGCTTTCGAGCGACGGACCGAACGTGACCACGCCGTGATTCGCCATCAGGATGGCGTCATGTTGGGGAATGAGGGGTTCGAGGCCGTCGGTGAGCTCGGGGGTTCCGGGCGTGCCGTAGCGGGCTAGTGGGATCTCACCCAATCCTACGACTACCTCGCACACCAGCGGGCGGTTGAGGTCGTAACCGGAGGCGGCGAATCCTGTGGCAGTGGGCGGGTGGGCGTGGACGATGCCCTGCACATCGGGGCGCAGACGGTAGATCAGCAGGTGCATGCCGAGCTCGGTGGAAACACGGCGCTTGCCGGCTACGCGCTGCCCTTCCATGTCGACAATCACCATGTCGGAAGCGGACATACGTCCCTTGCTGATGCAGGTGGGAGTGATCAGCAGGTGTCTTTCGTCGAGGCGAACGGAGAGGTTGCCGTCAGTGGCGGCGACAAACCCGTTTTCGTGCAACATGCGGCCATACTGCACGATCTCGAGCCGATGTTTGCGGTCGCCCACCATAAATCCTCGCGGGGTTATGTTACAGCACGTATCGGAAACCTTACAACCATTTACAGGTCAAAATAATGTAAAAGCTGTGGGAAGTGAGGAGGGGAGGGCTGGCGCTCGCACGAATACTCCCGAAGGCGGCGAGCGCCCCTTCAATCTTCCCTATAATCTTGAGCGATGCTGGTCTCGGATTTCCACTATGATCTGCCGCCCGAACGGATTGCGCAGGAGCCACTGGCGGACCGGGCGGCTTCGCGTTTGCTGCATTTGCACCGGCGGCCGGAGGGTGGTTGGCAGGGGCAAGATTGGGAGGACCGGAGGTTTCGCGAGTTTCCCGGGTTGCTGCGGGCTTCGGACCTGCTGGTGGTGAACAATACGCGGGTGTTTCCGGCGCGGCTTTATGGGCACCGGAGCGGGGAGCGGGCGCAGGCGCTGAGTCCGCAGAATCCGGCGTCGCGGGATTTTCTCCAGGGGCGGGTCGAGGTTTTGCTGACGCGGCAGGTGGCGGAGGATCCGAACGAGTGGGAATGCCTGGTGCGGCCGGGGCGGAAGATTGGGATCGGGGAGAAGCTTTACTTCGGTGGTGGGGCTGGCGCCTTATCCGGCGCAGCGCCCGAACTGGAAGCCGAGGTTATCGAGCGCGGCAGTTTTGGGGAGCGGCGGGTGCGGTTTGCTCCGGTGGCGGATTTTTTTGCCCGTGTCGAACGCATAGGGCACGTGCCGCTGCCTCCTTATATCGACCGCGACGACCGGGCGGACGACCGCGAACGCTATCAGACGGTATATGCGGAGGCGCTGGTGTCCAAGGCCGGGTCGGTGGCGGCTCCGACGGCGGGGTTGCATTTTACGCCGGAGATCCTGGGGCAGATTCGCGAACGCGGGATTGAAATCGCCGAGATCACGCTGCACGTGGGATTGGGGACGTTTCAGCCGATACGCGTGGAGAAGGTGGAAGACCACAAGCTGCATCGGGAGCGGTACGAGATTCCGGCGGAGGCGGCGCGGGCGATCAATCAGGCTAAGAAAGAGGATCGGCGCGTGGTGGCGGTGGGGACGACCACGGTCCGGACATTAGAGTATGCGGCGGAGTGTGCGGCTCGGCTTGGTGGTGGGGATCGGGTGGAGGCTGGGCGGGGCGAGGCGGACTTGTTTATTTATCCGGGGCATCGGTTTCGGATCGTGGACGCGCTGCTGACTAATTTTCATCTGCCGCAATCGACGCTGCTGATGCTGGTTTGCGCGCTGGGCGGGAAGGAACTGGTGATGAATGCTTACCGGCACGCGGTTGAGTCCGGGTACCGGTTCTACTCTTATGGGGATTGCATGTTGGTGGAGTGAGGGCCTTGGGCCCTGGGCGGGCGCTGTGTTCGCAACCTCTGTAGACTTGTTGTAGGTTGATCCGAATGCATACATATGGCCGCTGGGCTGGGATTGCAGTCTGCGCTTTTGGCCTGATCTTTACTGTGCTGGCGCAAAATGGGACGGCGTCTTCGGCCGCATCTTCGGCTACTGGGTCTAAGTCCGCCGCGCCTGCTGTTACTCCTGACGAAGAGGCTCAGCTCTATCGTCACGGCGTTTTGGGATTCCGCTATCAAATTCCTTATGGTTGGGTGAATCGCACCAAGGAGATGCGCGCGGGCAATGACGGCGGCAAAGGGGACGTGCTGCTGGCGGTTTTCGAGCATCCGCCGGAGGTCACCGGAGACGGGATCAACTCGGCGGTGGTGATCGCGGTCGAGAGCGCGGCGGCCTATCCGAGGCTGAAGACGGTGGAAGACTATGTTGGCCCGCTCACGGAACTGGTGACGGCTAAAGGCTTCAAACCCGATGGCGACGTGTACACGGTGGAGGTTGAGTCGCGGCATCTGCTGCGCGCGGATTTTGTTAAGCCGCGCGGCGTCAAGCTCACCATGCATCAGTGCACTTTGGCCATGCTCACGAAGGGGCAGATCGTCTCGTTCACGTTTGTTGCGGGGAGCGACGAGGAGATTGACGAACTTATGGACGGGCTCCATTTTGGCGCGGCGAAATCATCCGCACACTAGATTCGTGGTGGGGGACAGGGGTTCTGCGACCCACCGCAAGTAGCTCTCTAACCGCTACAAGAACGGCCGTTTATGCTCTCGATCCCAGCCTCAAAATCAGCGGATTTTATGCTAAAATAGATAGAGCTTTGGTGAACGCTAAATAGCAGAAAATTCAATAGGTTGAGCTCACCTGAGCAGTTCCGGAATCGCCCTTCCAGTCGGGCATCAGATCCGGCTTTCTCCACGGAGCAGAATGGCCACGAAAGAATTGCAACCCGAACTCGTTGACGCGAAGAATGACGCGAAAAATAAGAACGCCAAGGTGGCGAACGGAGACTACACCGCCGACTCGATTAAAGTCCTCGGCGGCATGGAGGCGGTCCGTAAGCGTCCCGCGATGTACATCGGCTCGACGGGCGAACTTGGTCTGCATCACCTAGTGTATGAAGTGGTGGATAACTCGGTCGACGAAGCGCTGGCCGGGCACGCCGACAAGATCGAAGTCACCATTCACCTCGATAACTCGATCACTGTAATCGACAACGGCCGCGGCATTCCTGTCGATAACATGGACATTGACGGCGAAAAAGTTCCCGCCGCGCAGGTCGTGATGACCACGCTGCATGCGGGCGGCAAGTTCGACAGTAACTCTTATAAGGTTTCCGGCGGATTACACGGCGTGGGTGTAAGTTGCGTCAACGCACTCAGCGAAGAGCTCGATCTGGAAATCTGGCGCGACGGATTTACGTGGGAGCAGACTTACTCCAAGGGCGAGCCGACCAGCAAACTGAAGAAAGCTGGCGCGAGCAAGAAGCGCGGCACACGGGTTCACTTTCTTCCCGACAGATCGATTTTCACCGCCACCGAATACAATTTTGACACGCTCTCGCAGCGCCTGCGCGAACTGGCCTTCCTGAATCGAGGGCTGCTCATCACGCTTACCGACGAGCGCCAGACGGACTCGAAGACGGGCGAAGCCAAGCGCGCCGAGTTCAAGTACACGGGCGGCATTGCCGAATTCATCAAGCACCTCAACCGCGGCAAACAAGTGCTGCACGACAAACCCATCTATATGGAAGCCGACAAAGATCAGGTGCATATCGAAATCGGCTTGCAGTACAACGATGCTTACTCGGAATCCGTTTTCAGTTTTGCGAATAACATCAACACGGTTGACGGCGGCACGCATCTTTCTGGCTTCCGCACCTCGCTGACTCGCACCATCAACTATGCGGGACAGCAGATGGGGCTGTTCAAAGACGTGAAAGAGAATCTGACGGGAGACGACGTCCGCGAGGGCCTCGTGGCGGTGATCAGCGTGAAGCTGCCGCAGCCGCAGTTTGAAGGGCAGACCAAGGGTAAGCTGAATTCCGACATTGCGGGCATTGTGCAGGCGGTGGTGAACGAAAAGCTGGGCGCATTTTTTGAGCAGAACACGGCTGTCGCCCGCAAGATCATCAACAAGGCGATTGACGCGGCGCGCGCGCGCGAAGCTGCCCGCAAGGCGCGCGACCTTACTCGCCGCAAAGGCGTGCTCGACGGCGGAGGACTTCCCGGGAAACTGGCGGACTGCTCGGAGCGCGATCCTAACCGCTGCGAGCTGTTCCTAGTGGAGGGCGAATCCGCAGGCGGCACCGCCAAGCAGGGGCGCGACCGGCGGTTTCAGGCCATTCTGCCGCTCAAGGGGAAAATTCTTAACGTCGAAAAAGCGCGCTACGACAAGATGCTGGCGCACGAGGAAATCCGCTGCCTGATTACCGCGCTTGGCACGGGCATTTCGAAAGAAGATTTCGATGCTACGAAAGTGCGCTACGGCAAGATTATTCTGATGACCGACGCCGACGTGGACGGATCGCACATCCGCACGCTGCTACTGACATTCTTCTTCCGCCACATGCAGGAACTGATCAAGCGCAGCAACGTTTACATTGCGCAGCCTCCGCTGTTCGGGATCAAGAAGGGGAAGTCGCACCAGTACATCAAGAACGAACACGACTTCGTGAAGGTGATGGTGAAGCGGGCGTCGGAAGGGCTGATCATCCGCTACGGAGAAGGCGCGGCCAAGCTGGAAGGCGCGGCTTTGACCAAATTCATCACGGTGCTGAACGAGTATCTGGGATTTTTGGACAAGCTGAACAAGCGCATCCGCGAAGAGAAGATCGCCGCGCTGCTGCCTAAGCTCGACCTGGCGAAGCGCGCCGACTTTGAGGGTGACAAAAGTACTCCGCCAAAGAAGATCGAGAAGCTGGAAAAGGAACTCAAGCGTCTGCAGAAAGATTTGAAGCTCAAGAGCGTGGAGACGCGCTTTGACGAAGAACATAATCTCTGGGCGCTGATCTTCGTCAACTCGCAGGGCGCGGAGCACATCATCAATTGGGAACTGGCGTCGACTCCGGAATGCCGGCAGCTGGTGACCAAGTTTAAGCAGATCGAGCAGTATCTGGAGCCGCCGTTTGTGGTGGAGAGCATCGCACGGCCGGCAAAGGCGGCTTCCAAGGCGGAAGACAAGAGTGAAGAAGAAAGCGAAGGCGAAGAGGAAAATCTGAGCGCGGCGGAGAGCGAAGAAGCCGAGAAGGCGGAGAAGAAATCCGGCAAGCCGGCGCGGCGGGCAAAGGAGCCGGAGATTGTCGAGAAGAACACTGCTCGCGAACTCTTCGATTACGTGCTGGGCGAAGGGCGCAAGGAGTACACCGTCCAGCGGTACAAGGGCCTGGGAGAAATGACGGCTGAGCAGCTCTGGGAAACGACCATGGATCCGGAGCGGCGGACACTGCTGCAAGTTCGGCTGGAAGATATCGCCGAGTGCGAGACTATCTTTACTACGCTGATGGGCGAGGATGTAGAGGCGCGGCGGAAGTTTATTGAGGATAATGCGCTGGACGTGAAGAACCTGGACATCTAGGTCGTGTGGGGCGGGCGTCTCTCCGCCGGCGCAACAGACATTTCAAACTTAACCGCCCGCCACCGGAATGGCGGGGCGGGGAGTTCGTCTCTCCGCCGTCACGCGGACAGGAGTGTCCGCGCTAGACTAATGCACCTTGTACTTTACTTCGGGATAGGCGCGGTCGAAGAGGACCCAGAGCGCTCCCATTACTACAAATACTAAGTAGCTTCCCTCGGGGCCTACCGAGCCTCCGGCTAGCCAATCGGGGCCGTGGAGAGTGGAGTTGAGCAGGTGGCCGGGGAGAATCGCGCCGCTGTTGGGGACGGAGTAGAGGTAGGTCTCGCCCCAATCCCAAGCCATGTGGAAGCCTACGGCCCACCAGAGATCGCCGGTGCGGCGCAGGGTTAGACAAAAGAAGAAGCCGATCAATCCGGCGGCTACCATGCCGGTTTTGGCTTCTCCGGGATTGGTCCCGTGGATGGCTCCGAAGGCGGCGGAGAGCAGGGCGGCTGCGGGCCAGAAGTTTAATCCTTGGGAGAGCACCCACTGCGAGTAGCCGCGCATCAGGAAATCTTCGAAGAGTCCGGTGAGCAGGAAGAGCACGGCGTAGTAGGCGGCGAATTTCCAGATGCGTGGGCCGTGCAGGGCTGGGGTGCCGAGGTCGAAGGCGCCGACTCCGCGCAAGGCTAGCATCAGGACGGTCAGCGACACGATTCCCCAGAGGGCGCCTACCCAGAAATTTTTTCCGAAGGCGCGCCTTGCGGGCAGACCGAAATCGCCGAAGGGACGGCCTTCCAGGCGGGCCATGGCCAGGCCGGGCAGGATGGCGGCCAGCATCATGCCGGCTTCGATGGTCATGCGCCACCAGAGGGCGTCGAGATGCTCGCGGAGCGACATGACCAGCCAGCCTTCCACTTGAAAAACTGCAAATCCCATGGCCAGGTAAATCAGCCAGCGAGTGCCGGGGTACAGTCCGTTGGGGCCCAGAAAAATTTCGCGCAGGGGAGATTCGCGGTGGCGTCGTCTCGTTGATAACGATGATGATGGGGGCGAAATCTCAGACGCAAACTGCGATGCGTCCTCCGCGGGCGCTGGCGGACTTGGTTCCGCGGAGGTGGGTAACAATGGTTGGTTGTCCATCATTGTTTGTGCATCGTGGTCATGGACATGGTAAAACACTCGGTCCGCCTTGTTACTCTAATTATTCGCAAATGTTGCGCCGGTGGCTTCAGTCCGATGGGTTTCGCGCTCCGCAATTTGTGGCGGCGGGGCTGTTGCTGATTTATTTGTTGCAGTGTGTCTGGCTGGTGCGGGTGCAGGCGATGCATGGTTCGGCATCGGATTCCGACCAGGCTTTGCGCATTTATCAGGGGCTGCAGCAGTGGAAGGGCGGGGCGATTGCGGGGACTCCGGAGGCGCTGCGCTCGGAAGCGGCCACGGGCTTGGCTTCGGCGGGACGTGGCGGGCATCTGCGGGTGCGCGACGGGTTTGATGAGGACCGCTCGCCGCTTTACTACCTGGTGGCGGCTGCTCCGCTGCTGGCGCGTCCTGGGGCGTGGCTGCCGGATGCGCTGGGGCCACTGGTGGCGGCGGCTCCTTACTTGTTCTTTGGCGTGATGCTGGGGGCATCGCTCTGGTACGTGGCGCGCCGTCTGTATGGCAATGCTGGCGGATATATTGCGCTGACGCTTTATTGTTTTTCGCCGGGGATGATCGTGAACGCGGCCGGAGTGCAGAGTCTGGGCGAAATGGGCGGCGTTTGGGGAACGTTTGGGACGGTGTTCACGGCGATTGCCGTGGCGCACACGCTCTATGCTCCGCGGGAAGTGGTGCTGTGGAACTGGCGGAGGATTTTGCTGCTGGGGCTGTCACTGGCGCTGGTCGCGGGGAACCAGTTTTCGCTGGCGGCGCTGGCGGTGGTGATTTTGCCGCTGATGTTTTGGGTTGCGCCGGTGCGTCCGCGAGCCGTACTGGCGATCTGGATCACGGCAATGGCGGTTGGAGCTGTGCTGTTGTTTGCGGCTTACTTTTTCGAGCCGGGGTTGTTCTGGCGAGGGATGCTCCATGCGCGCTGGATTGACTTTGAGCCGGTTGCGTTTGGGATGCTGGCGGACTACCGCAACGCCTGGCAGATGGCGATGGCCAGCAGTCCGCCGCTGATGCTTGCCCTGCCCCTGGCGTTGATTGCGTATTTGGGATGGAGGCGGGCGCGCTATTTTGGCAACACCGCTCCGTTGTTGATGGCTGCTTTGCTGCTTGTGCTGGCGCTGGGCGCTCCGGATTTTCCGGGACAAGGGTTTCATCTGGCCATGCTGGTTTTTCTTTTTGTTTTCGTCAGCGGAGTGTTCGCCGACTTGCTGGAGACTCGACACTCGCTGCTGGTGACGGCTGTGCTCTGCGGGTTGCTGGGCGCGGCGGCCATCCGGAACCTTTGGCAGTTGACCCTTTTGCGATGAAGTTCGCGGGTTAGAATGACAACTTACGAAACTGGCAGGGATCGATCATGAGCACTCTGACTGAAACATCGAAGACCATCTATGTAACCCGCACCGGGATGCCGCTTAGCATCAAGCTGGACTGGCCATTTCGGCGGGCCACGTCGGGCGCGGACTTTGACGTTCTTCATGCGGCGATCACGCTGGAGAATTCCGCGGGATTACATGCGCTGGTGGCGGTGAATCTTTCCGCCACGCTGCGGGAAGTGCTGCCTTCGCTGGACGCGAAGGACACGGAGGCTCCGGTGATCAACGCACTGCGCAAGGAAGTTGACCAGAAGCAAACGGAGTTTGTGAAATCGGGCAAGCTGGTGCCACTGCCGCTTTCGAGCCGACACTACAGCTTCAAGCTCAAGCGCTGGGCGTTCGGCACGTCGAGCGACGAAGAGATCGCGCGGATGATCGAGCGCAAAGTGTATTGGCAGACGCGGCTGGTGGGTGGCGATGTATGGCTGGGCGATGCGGTCGAGGCGCTCTACCTTGATACCTCCACCGATCACATTGCGGAGATCGCGGCTGGGCTGGCTAAGGACGGATTGTTCACCCTGGCGCGGCGGTACGCTACGGCACTGCCCGCGCTGATGGAGCAGAAGGATCGGTTTGAGAGCGAGATGACAGCGGCGCTTCGGCAACTCGAAGAGAAGCACGCTTTTGAGAGGGGGTAGGTTCGTAGGCCGTCCCTCCGGGACTTGAATTCTCTCTTCCACCCTCCCCAGCGCTGAAGCGCTGGGATAAATTGGGTCGCTCCTCCGGGGCTGACTTACCACACGCGGCAGGCGTTTTCCCGGACCATGGGCTGGCCGGGCTGGCAGTGAAACGCTTCGCGAAATTCCTTCATATTGGAGAGCACGCCGTTGGCGCGATACTTTTCCGGCGAGTGCGGATCGACGGTTGCCCGCAATCGTTTGTTTTCGTCGCGCTCGTTGGTGCACCAGCCCTGGCCATAGGCGACGAAAAAACGCTGCTCGGGCGTCAGGCCATCCAACGGTTTTAGATCTTGACCCTTCGTATCTTCCTTCCACGCTAGATATGCGAGCAGCGTTCCGCCGAGATCGGCCAAGTCCTCGCCGTCGGTAAGTTTGCCGTTGATTTTGATGTCGTCGATGATGGTGTATCCGGAATATTGATCGACGACGCATTGGGCACGTTTTTCGAATTCCTTGCGGTCGGCGTCGGTCCACCAGTTGCGCAGATTGCCCTGGGCGTCGAACTGGCTGCCTTCGTCGTCGAAGGCGTGGGTGAGTTCGTGGCCCATGGTGGCTCCGGTGTCGCCATAGTTGGGCGCGGCGTCGGAGAGGGCGCTGAAGAGCGGGGGCTGCAGAATTCCGGCGGGAAAGTTGATGTCGTTTTTCTGCGGATCGTAATAGGCGTTGACGGTGGGCGGGGTCATTCCCCATTCCTTGCGGTCGACGGGCTTGCCGATTTTCGCCAGCCAGCGGCGAAACTCGAACCACGAGGCGCGTTCGGAGTTGCCGATTTCGTCTCCGCGAGCGATTTGAAACGCGCTGTAGTCGCGCCAGGTGTCGGGATAGCCGATTTTGTTGGCGATGGTGCGGAGCTTGACTAGCGCCTGCTCCCGGGTGGCGGGGCTCATCCAGGGCAGCGACTGGATCTCGCTTTGCATGGCGGCTTCGATCTCTTGCACAATTTTCAACGCTGCCTGTTTCGATTCGGGACTGAAGTACTTGGCTACGTAGGCTTGGCCCAGGGCTTCTCCGAGGTCGTTATCGACGTCGTTGGTGCAGCGCTTCCAGCGCGGCGGCAGTTCCTGCTGACCGCGGAGGGTTTTGCCGTAGAAACTGAAATTTTCTTTCACGAATGCGGCGGAGAGGGTGGGGGCGGCTTCGTGGGCGGCGTGCCAGCGCAGATAGGTCTTCCAATCGGCGAGACTTTCTTTTTCGATTTCCTGGCTCATCGTCTGGAAATAGGCGGGGGTCACGACGTTCAGATTTCCGTGGGGCGACTTTAGCGAGTCCACGCCGGTCTTGGTGAAATAGGTGGTCCAGCGGAAGGCGGGCGCTAGCTTTTGCAGGTCTTCCACGCTCATCTTGTGATAGAGGCTGGGCGGATCGCGGCGCTCGACCTGGGTCATCTGGGCACGGGCGAAAGCGGTCTCGATGCGCATCACGGTTTGCGCTTCGCTGGCCGCGTTGGCGGACTGGTCGCCGATCAGCTCGAACATCCTGGTTAGGTGAGCCACGTAGGCCTGGCGCAGCACGGCGGACTTGGGGTCGTCTTTCACGTAGTAATCGCGATCGGGTAGGCCCAGGCCTCCCTGATCGACTTCGGCGATCACTTGCGTGGAGTCTTTGTAGTCCTGATTGGAGCGGAAGGCGAACAGCATTCCTCCGCTGTCGAGGGAGGGTGGGAACTGCGCGGTTGCGGCATATTCGGCCAGATCCTTCTTCGACTTCAGGGCGGCGATGCGTTCTAGTTCAGGCAGAAGCGGCTTGACGCCAAGCTGATCGATGGCCGTTTCATCCATGCAGGAGGCGTAGTAATCGCCGATTTTTTGGGTCACGGCATCGCGCGATGCGGACGCTTTCGCGGCGGCTTCTTCGAGGATGGCGCGCAGGCGGATGCGATTTTCGTCATCGAGCTTTCCGGAGGTGCTCCAACTGGACTGGTCGGGCGGGATCGGATTCTTCTGGAGCCAGCCGCCGCAGGAGTAGGTGTAGAAATCCACGCAGGGGTCGACGGTGCGATCCATGGCGGAAACATCGAGCACGGGCTCGGCGGAAGAGGATTGTGCAAAGGCGGGCGTAGCGGTGGAAAGCGCCGCCAGAAGAAGAGCGAAAATTTTCCAGTTCATATCGAAAGAGCTTGCTTGCAGAGCTTGCCCTCTGAGGGTATCGCTTCGCTTAAAACTTATCCAGCGTGACCGAGCCGTCGCTGGTGTGCACCGACAGCCGGTTTCCGCCGCCATTGATTTTGCCGTGGAGATCGTGATGGTTTACGGTGCCTTCGACCGCGATCGGGATGTTGGTGGTGATACTGCCGTCGCTGGTGTGGAGCTCGACATCCGCCGCCAGATCCGCGGGAATTTTCAGGCGCACGCTGCCATCGGAACTGCGTACTTCCCACGGCTCGCGCACTTTGGATCCGGGGCGGGCTTCGGCTTCGACGCGGCCATCGCTGGTGCGCAGTACCAGGACGTCGAAGCGTCCGGAGACGCGCACCGAGCCGTCGCTGGTGTGGGCGCGGAGAGTGCCATCGAGGTCGCTGAGGTCAAGGCTGCCGTCTTCGGTCGAGAAATCCAACTCGCCTTGCAGGCCCTTTGCCGAAACCGCGCCATCGGCGGTGTGGGCGGTGACCTTCGCGCTGCGTGGCATGTGGATTTCAAGGTCCGTGTGGCGGGTGTCGATTCCGATTACAAAATGGGTGCGGTGGGGCTCGCGCAGATCGATCTCGACGGCGTTGCCCTGCTGATGCTCCACGATTTCCAGACCGCCGCTGCCGATGTGCCAGCCGCGGGTGGTGACGCGGGCTTCAATCTTGTTTTGATCCCAGGCTTCGATGCGGACGTGAGCATCGCGGGCTTCAACCCGCAACTCCGGCTTGCCGGTGAGGTCGTAGGTCTTCGACCAATCGTCGGCGTGAGCGAAAGCGGTGATGGCGAGGACAGCGACGAACAATGACAGCGTGATTTTTGGCATGGTAGCTCTCCGGTGCTTCTCTGGCACTTCTGATGGTGCGGACACACCTCTATCCAGGTGGTCAGACGTAGATACGGAGCTTTGGTTAGGGAAGTTCCGGGGAAAATCGGGGGATAGGCTGCTGCGTCGAGGGCTTACCTCAGGCGCAGAAGCGCAACGGAGTTCTGAACGGCTTGCGGCACGACTCGAGTCGTGCCCTTCCCGAAACGCGACCGAATCGGAGTTTTTCCGCATCCTCTAACAGGCTACGAAAAAACCAGTTCCCAAGCAGAAAGCGGTACCTCAGCGGCTAAAGCCGCACTCGAAACAATGCCATACCGCAGCGCTGAAGCGCTGCGCCACCCAACAAGCGTAAGATCGACTTTTTCCGTAGCTTGCTAAAGTCGTGCCATCCTCATTACGTTGAGCCTTCGCAAGTAGTATCTACTTTCGTACACATCCAATGTGCAATCATTTCCTTGACTTAGCAGAATTGCAGTTATAACGTAGGCGAATCATATGTTCCACACTCCACTTATACCGCAGGAAAGGTTGTTGGCCATGATGGAAGTACAATCCTATGAGAATGAAGAAAGATGCTTTGGAGAATTCCGCCGGAAGGTACGGTCGGCGGAAATGCTCTCGGCTGCGATGCAGAAGTTGCTGCAGGCCATCCACTTTAACGGGCGTTTGAGCCTGGTGGTGCAGAACGGGCAAGTGCTTAAATCGGGATACGAGGAAGGTTACTTCCGACATCCGGAATCCGGGGTAACGGCCCGGCTGCAGTAAGTTCTTTAACTCCTAACTAAATAGCACAAACAGGTCATCGTAAGAGAAACGAGCCCTGGGCCGGGAAACCGGTGCCAGGGCTTTTTTGTTGCGCGGCTTTTATTGCATACACGGAGGCAATCATGAATTTCATAAGCGAGGTGGAAGGCCGGGAAGTCCAAGTGGAACTGAAGTATTGCGAGCGGTGCGGCGGATTGTGGCTGCGTCCGCAGGGGGCGGACGGAGTGTACTGCTCCGGTTGCCAGGCGCGTTTGGCGGCGCGGCCGGATCCGGGAGAAGCGCCTCCGCGCAAAGCTCGCAGCCGCAAAGCGCGTTTGCCGGGGACCGGCGGTCAACCACAGGGGCCTGCGATCCCAGGCCGGATTGATTCCCTGCAAGGTGTGGCCGCGACGGAGGTGCAGGCATGAAAAACATAGCAGCGGCAGGCGCAGCAGAATGGACCTTGATGGGGCAGGCGGAGCTGCCGCCATCAGTGCTGTTTGGCGAAACGGAAATGGATCTGTGGCCCTACCGGCGGCGCACGGTGGCGCTGCTGCGGCGCTATGCCCGGGCTTCGGTTGAGGTAGGAAGGTTGCCGTCACTGCTGGGGCGGGAGTTCTTCCGCACGCGGGTTACGTCGTACACGATGAGGAATTTCGAGGACGTAGTGATTTTTGTGGCCGACATGGAAAAGGCGATCGACAAACTGAGCCCCCTGGAAAAGAAGCTGCTGGCGATGAATGTTCTGGAGGAATATACCGTCTCTGAAGTGGCGCGCCTGCTTAGTCGTAACCAGAGAATGGTGGAGCGGCTGCTTCAGGAGGCGATTGACCAGCTCTCGCGGATCTTACTGGCGGGCGGGTTGCTGGAGGAATTGCCTTCGGCTACGAGAGGGCGAAAAAGTTGTCAAGAGGGTAAAAACACCAATTTCGAGGTAAGTTACTCAAACGATGGGGAAAATAAATTCCGGAAATCTGTCGGTACACCCCCCTCGGATTTGGTATCCTAAACTTAAGAGTCGAGAAAAGTAAAACTCTGAAGGGCGCGACGCAAATCGCGCCCTTTTTGT
>CAVZUP010000201.1:0-17167 GCA_963778255.1 uncultured Acidobacteriaceae bacterium | reverse complement strand
GATCGGGACTGGTCAAGAACGACATCGGGCCCGAAGTGCCAGCGGCTGTCTGTCGTCGCATTCTGATTGCACAAACGCTGTACGCGTGCGCCGCCTCGCTCTGTATCATTGGCACGCATTGGAGCATCGCGTTCATCGTTCTGGTGCAGCTTTATTACGCGCTTGCACCGCGCGTGCCATGGAAGCACGGCGAGGCGATCTGACGTAAACTGCGAGACGAATGCCGCCTTTATCCGCGAGATCGAAGTCTCTCCTCATTGTGCTGGTACTGCTGGCCGCGTCCGAATTTGTGGTGCGCGCGCCGGTGCGCTTTCTACAGGCTGCGGACTTCAACGACTTCATCTCGCCTTATATCCAGTCCCGGGCACTGGTGAAGGGGATGGATCCTTACAGCCCGGAGGTTCTGGTGCGGCTCTGGCCGGTCGAGGGCGCACACCGGCCTGAGTTTCTTGCCAAAGACCTGGCGGATGGCTCGCTGATTGCGAAACGCGGCATCCCGACTGCCTATCCCCTGACGTGTTTGCTCTTGCTCACTCCTCTGGCGGTCTTGCCCTGGCCGGTTGCGCACTTTGCCTGGCTCGTCATTACCACTTGCCTGACTCTGGGCGCGATCTGGTCGCTGCTGTCGTTTCTTGCGGAAGGTCGATTCGATAAGAACGACTGGCGCGTCTATGTTTTCGTGGCTTTCGCGCTGGCTCTTGCGCCTTTGCACACCGGGTTTGCGGCTGGCAGTATCGTGATCAGCACGGTGGCTCTTTGCGGAATTGCTCTAGCCCTCGAGCAGCGAGGGAGCAACATTTCTGCGGGAATTCTCTTTGGCTTAGCGGTCTGTTTGAAGCCGCAGATCGGATTGCCATTCCTGGCTTACTATCTGCTGCGCCGACGGTGGCGTTTGTCTGGCATTGCGATCGGCGTTGTCCTCACGACCGGCGTGATGGCGATGGCGCGCCTGGCAATCAGCGGTACGCCCTGGCTGCAGAACTATCGCACGGATAACAAAGTTCTGCTGGCCAGCGGGATATTGGGCGACTTCACGGAACGAAATCCGATTCGATTCGGCCTGATCAACCTTCAGGTACTCTTCTACGCCATCCTGCACCGCGCTTTCGCCGCGAACGTTTTAGCCTGGGTGATCTCTGCCGTTTTGTTTGGCATCTGGCTGGCGCTCATTCTGCGGAGCCAGTCTCATGATGTGTTACTCCCGATGAGCGCGCTGGCGGTGCTCAGTTTGTTCCCGGTGTATCACCGGCTGTACGACGCATTCTTGCTGATTTTTCCGTTGTGCTGGAGTCTCCGGGAATTCTCCGGCCCTCACAACAGGGTTGCGCGGGGCACATTTCTGTTGCTGGTCCCTTTTCTGGCGCCGGGCGGATCGGCGTTGGAAAGACTCCAACTCAGTGGCAGGATTCCGGAAGCGATTACACACTCATGGTACTGGACGGACATCGTGATGCCTCACGAAATCTGGTTTCTCCTGCTGCTGTGCGGGCTTCTGCTATGGCAGATGACGGTGCAGCGAGCGACATCTGCTTCTACTGCGCCTTAATCTTCTGAGTCGCGATCCATTCGTCAATCTTCGTTTCCAGCAAATCGAGCGGCAGCGGGCCTTGATCGAGCACCGCATCGTGGAAGGCGCGCACGTCGAATTTTGTTCCCAACTCTTTTTGCGCTCGTGCGCGCAGTTCGAGAATCTTCATCTGTCCCATCTTGTAGGAAAGCGCCTGCGCCGGCCATGCGATGTAGCGATCCACTTCTGTGTTGATGTTCTCGTCGTCCATTGCGGTGTGTTCATGGAAGTAGTCGACCATCTGCTGGCGCGTCCAGTGCTGGGAGTGCACGCCCGTATCTACCACCCAGCGGACGGCGCGCCACATTTCATTTTGCAGGCGTCCATATTCACTGTACGGATCCTGATAGAAGCCCACTTCTTTTCCCAAACGCTCGGAGTAGAACGCCCAGCCTTCGGTGTAGGCATTCAGGTCGAGATTGAACTTGCGGAACGGCGGGAGGCCGGTGAGTTCCTGCGCAATCGAAAATTGCAGGTGATGTCCGGGAACGCCTTCGTGGTAAGCGATGGCTTCCACGTTGAGCAGCAGGCGCTTCTCCGGCGCGTACTCGTTGACGTTGATGCGTCCTGGGCGCGAGCCGTCTCCAGTGCCGATGGAGTAATCGGCGGGCGGGGCGGAGGCGCTGCGGAACGATTCCATTGGCACCACATCGAGCTTGTTTTTCGGCAGCCGTCCGAATAGTTCCGGCAGCTTCGCGTACATCTGATCGCGATAATGCGTGTAGAGATCAAACAACTGCTGGCCAGATTGGGCGTACAGTTTCGGATCGTGCCGGATGTGTTCGTTGAACGATTTCAGATCGCCGAATCCCTGCGCCTTGGCGATGGAGAGCATCTGGGTTTCAATTTCCTCCACGCTCTTTACCCCGAGCTGGTGAATCTGGTCGGCGGTGAAATCGGTGGTCGTCTGGTGACGGATGGCGAAGCGATAGCGTGCCTCTCCGTCGGGCAAGGCCCAGACACCAGGGTCGAGTCGTCCATGCGGCGCGTAATCCTCACGCACGAATTTGGCGAACTTTGCATACGCCGGCGCGACTTCGTTTTTCACCGCGCTTTCGATTTTTTCGCGCAGTTGCTGGCGCTCGTTTTCGGAGATGGAGTCGGGGAACTTGCGCAGCGGCTCGGTGAAGGGGCTCTTGTCGAGCGAATCGTCGGCAATGCCCTGCGCCTGACTGGATACTTTTTCGAGCAGAAACTTTGGCGGCATGCGGCGATCGCGCAGACCGTCGCGCATGTGTCCCATAGCTTGTTCGAGCACGCGTGGAATCTGGTGCAGGCGTGACAGGTAGTCCTCGTAATCATTTTTATTGCGGAACGGGGAATCGAAGGCCAGCGATGCATACCCGAGATGAATGCCGCCAAACTGCGTCGCTGGCATCTCCCAGTCTTTGAATTGCGCGGAGTCGAGCGCCTCGCGCAGGCTGCGCAGCATCAGTGCGTGGTTGAGCCTCTCCGGCTCGGGAAATCCGGTAACGTCGACGGCCTCGAAGCGTGCCAACGATTGGCGTGTGTGTTCGAGATCGTCGGCAATGGCTTGGTCGGAAAAATCGCTGAGCCGATCGTCATAGCGATCGTCGCCAACCTGGGTGGCGAGTTCAGGCTGGGTGCGGAGCGTGTACTCCCACTCATCGGCCAACAGACGATTGAGTTCGGCGCGGCGGGCTTCCAGGGTTTGCTCGGCGGCATGGGCGAGAGCAGGGACGAATAGAGCTGCAGCAAAAGAGATGTTCATAAGCAACAGCGCGAGCGATGTTCGCAAGATGCAGACCTCGACCGGATAGATGAAAATGCGCCGTCCGAAAATAACAGAAAAACGCATCCAGTGGGACTCCGGACCTTACTGGCGGCGATGATGGGCTATCGGAGGCTCCGGAAGGGGCTTTATTCCCGTCCAGATGTGCAAACCGCTGCAACGTTGGGGGGTACCCTTAAAGGTAACAATCGGATCGTGTTACCAAGGTGGGTGTCCCTCTCGTGAAATCATGTTAACTGCAATCCATTCATACAGTTATATCGAATATCCTACCGTTCATAACTTTGCACTTTGACATTGCGCCGAAACGCGTAAATCGCCTACTATCGGACAGTTGCGAGAATGCGTGCCGTCGCTGTGGGACTTGGCTAGACTCTTGCATCTTAATTAGGTAAGCCGATGGATCTGCCGATAGATCTGCTGGCTGAGTACGGAACTGGCTGAGCACTCGATTGGCCGAGTTACCACCGGGGATGGTGAAGTGAAGTTAAAGGCCTGCATTCTTCGTCTTGCATTTTTCGTAGGATTGGCAATGTTGCTGGAAGCGAGTGGCATCGCGGCCAGCGTCAACCCACCTGTGCTCACTCCGCATAAGAAAGCTCGCGGGATTACGGAAACCCAGCACGCCAAGAAGCGCATGCGAACCCTGGCGCGGAGCCGCGCCCCGCACTCGCAAACCGCCGGCACGCGTTCTTCCGTCCGACGTTCTTCAGTCACAGCTTCCTCCACTACACGTTTTTCTGGCCCGAATAGTCGCCATCGTTATTACGAGCGTTTCCACACCAGTTCGTTTGCTTCCGACATCACGGAAGGCGACGTGACCGCAGGCGAAGATCCGGTCGTACGCCAGGCCGCGATCGATGCTTTGGGCAACATGAACGGCACGGTGGTGGCGATCGAGCCGACCAGCGGACGTGTCCTGGCCATGGTCAACCAGAAGCTCGCGCTTTCGAGTGGCGCGCAGCCCTGCTCGACCATCAAACTTTCGGTGGCTCTGGCGGCACTGAGCGAAGGCGTGATCGACGAGCAAACGCAAGTTCCGCTCGGAGGCCGCAGCCGCATGAATCTCACGGAGGCTCTGGCGCACTCCAACAACGCGTATTTCGAAGCGGTCGGGCGCAGGCTGGGCTTCGAGAAGGTGCACTACTACGCGCAACAGTTCGGACTCGGCGAACTCGCCGGTTATCACATTACGGGCGAGCATTTGGGCACGTATCCGCAGGAAGAGATTTCGCCCAAGCTCGGCGGCGTCAGCAAAATGTGCTCCTTTGGCGAGGGCATCTCGATGACTCCTCTGCAACTGGGCGCGCTGGTGGCGGCGATCTCGAATGGCGGCACGCTTTACTACCTGCAGCATCCCACCAGTCCCGAGGCGGTCGCGAACTTCGAACCTCGCGTGAAGCGCCATCTCGACATCGAGCCCGTGATTCCCGAACTTTCCGATGGCATGGCCGGAGCCGTTGCCTATGGCACAGCGCGCAGCCTGCGTTTGAACTTCAACGAGGAATCGATCCTGGGCAAGACCGGAACCTGCTCCCACGCCGGAACACGCTTCGGATGGTTCGCCTCTTATGCCAACACCGATATCGGTCGCATCGTGACGGTCGTCTTCCTGCAAGGTGGACGTCCGACCTTCGGACCGAAGGCGGCCGAGATCGCCGGCCGCATGTACCGCAATCTCTACGACCACAATTTCTTCGTGGCTGGGACCGGCGCCAATTTCACCCCCGGGCTGGAGAAGGTCATCAATTCCTCTGCGCAGCAGCAATAGCCGCCACCCGCGCCCGCATCCCGCGATGACCATGGGAACTCGCGTTTCGCGGTTCTGCTCGCGAATCGATTGTGACTGAGTCACAATAGTCACACCCATGGGTTCGTTTTCCTCCGCCGCGACAGCAAGACGTCTGGATGGACCGGAAGTCCCCACATCCTCTGGAGTGTTCCGGCCGCCTCAGCAACGCACCGTGCTGCTGTGTCTGCTGCTGGCCGCCTCTGTGCTTCTGGCTTACATCCCGGCGACTCATAACGGATTTCTTAACTATGACGACGATGAGTACATCACCAACAACCCTCACGTAAAAGCGGGCCTGACGTGGACAACCGTGAAATGGGCCTTTGCCACCTATGATCAGGCGAACTGGCATCCGCTGACCTGGCTTTCCCACGCTCTTGACTGCCAACTGTTTGGACTGAACCCGGCGGGGCATCACCTCGTGAATGTCTTGCTGCACGCCGCCAACGTTGTGCTTCTCTTCTTGCTGTTGCAGGGCGTCACGGGATTTCGCTGGCGCAGCCTGATGGTCGCGGCCTTGTTCGCGCTGCATCCGATCAACGTCGAGTCCGTGGCGTGGGCGGCCGAGCGAAAGAACGTTTTGAGCATGTTGTTTTTTCTGCTCGCCCTCCATGCCTATAGTTGGTATACGCGCAGGCCCGGATTGGGACGCTACGCTTTGGTGGTTTTCGTCTTTGCCCTGGGCCTGCTCAGCAAGCCGCAAGTGATCACATTTCCATTTCTGCTGTTGCTTTGGGATTACTGGCCGCTAGGCCGGATCGGCGCTCCCGCCCAGCACAGACCAGTGGCGACAGCGGTAGAAGCGCGCCAACCGTCGATCGGATGGCTGGTATTGGAAAAGCTGCCACTCGTCGCGCTCTCCGCCGCGAGCGCGGTGGTTACGATGAAGGCCCAGAAGGTTGGAGGCGCCGTCAAGGCTCTTTCGCAGTACAGCCTGCCCTTGCGACTGGAGACGGCGGTCATTTCTTATGCGCGCTATTTGGGAAAAGCGCTCTGGCCCTCGAAGCTGGTGGCGCTGTATCCGCACCCCACCGAACTCTATCCCGCCTGGCAAGCAGGTGCGGCAGTGCTGTTACTGATAGTCCTTACCGCGTGGACCGTTCGCGCCCACGATCGACGGTATCTTGCCGTCGGCTGGTTCTGGTTCCTGGGCAGCCTCGTGCCCATGATCGGGCTGGTCCAGGTGGGTGCTCAAGGTATGGCGGATCGCTACGCCTATATTCCATTCATCGGACTGTTTCTGATGCTGACTTGGCTGGTGGCGGATTGGGCGAAGGATCATCGCTTCTCCGCAGCATGGCTTGCCGTTCCAGCCGTTGCTTGGTTGGTGGTGCTGGGTGCGCTCACTTACCGTCAAGTCGGATACTGGCACGATATCCCGTCTTTCTGGCTGCGCACGCTGGCACTGACCGAAAACAACTACGTGGCGCACGATTCGCTGGGAGATTTTTTCACCAGCCAGGGCCGGACGGATGAAGCGGCCGCGCAATACCGCGCCGCGCTGGCGATTCGTCCGGACGACCTGCCTGCCAACCTGAATCTCGGCGCATATGAACACGGGCGCGGCAACCTGCCAGCTGCCATCGAGAGGTATCAGTTCGTCGCGCTTTATGCGGGCGACGTCGGCCTGCGCGCCACGGCCTTTGGCAATCTCGGATCCGCCTATCGCCAGATGGGCGACTCGATCAAGGCGAAGCAGTGCTTTGAAACGGCGCTGCAGTTGACGCCAGACCGGCCCATGGCAATGGCGATGATCGGGCTCGGCTTGATCGCGCAGAAAAACGGCGACTTCGCGGAGGCCATTCGCCAATACTCTCGCGCCATGGCGGTGCAACCCACCGACGTTGGCTATTTGCTGCTGGCGAGAGCTTTGCAGCAGGAGGGAAAAACGGACGAGGCAAAAGCAATTTCGGAGCGCGTGGCACACCTGTCTCCGAATCTCGCCGAAGCGCAGGCAGCCGCGGAGTCGCTGCTCAAATAAACGGGTGAAACCCGTGCGCGGAGCTCTCCGTGCGCGATTTCTTACTACTGCTTGACCTCGTCCTTGGCGACCACGCCATCCTTGATGTAGACGATGCGGTGGGCATACTCGGCGATGTCGTGCTCGTGCGTCACCAGTACGATCGTGTTTCCCTCGGCGTGCAAGCGATCGAATAACGCCATGATCTCGTTGCCGGTCTGCGAGTCGAGATTACCGGTGGGTTCGTCGGCGAGGATGATGGCTGGCTTATTGACCAGCGCGCGCGCGATGGCGACGCGTTGGCGCTGTCCGCCGGAGAGTTCGTTGGGCTTGTGGTTCATGCGGGATTCCATGCCGACCGAGGTCAGTGCGTGCTTGGCGCGCTCCACGCGTTCTTCGGAAGGAACTCCGGCATAAATCAGCGGCAGCTCCACGTTATGCAGCGACGTGGCGCGGGCCAGTAGATTGAACGTCTGGAAGACGAAGCCGATTTCCTTGTTGCGAATGCGGGCCAGTTCGTCGTCGTCGAGTTCGCTAACCAGTTGTCCGTTGAGCCAGTACTGGCCCTTGGAAGGCGAGTCGAGACAGCCGATCAGGTTCATCAGCGTGGATTTGCCCGAGCCCGACGGGCCCATGATCGCTACGTACTCGTTGCGCTGGATGCGCAGGTTGATGCCGCGCAGCGCATGCACCTGTTCCGCGCCCATGTCGTAGCTCTTCCACAAATCCTCGGTGGAGATCATGTAGGAATCGGGGCCAGCCCAATTCGCGGGCTTATCGATCGGCAGCACCTCGGCAGTCGCCATCTTGCTCTCCTTATCGGGGTCGGGCTTGGGCACGCACGCTCCTATAGCCGTTCTATCTTGGACGTTCCAACTCGTTAGAGGTTAGGTCTTAGGTGTCAGGTCTCAGGTGTTTGAACTTGGGTTTTCCTGGAACCTGACACCTAAGACCTAACACCTTCTTCCTAACTGCTTTCCTCTTCTTTTTTCGGGGTCGAATTGTCTATCTTGACACTCGTTCCCGGCTTCACGGTACGCAAAACCTTGTAGCTGCCGGTAATCACTTCGTCACCTTCTTTCAAGCCATTGGTGACTTCGATGTCTGTAGTGCCGCTGACGCCGGTCGCCACCGGGACGAATTCGGCTTTCTTGTTGCGGACTACGAAGACTCCCTGAATTTCGTCCTTCTGTTTTGATGCGTCCGCCGGAGCGCTGGCGGCCTGAACATTATTGCCGCTCTTTCCGGCGTCTTTGGGAACGAGATCGGCCTGCGTGCGGACGGTGAGCGCCTGAATCGGAATGCTGACCACGTTGCTCCGGGTTGCGGTCGTGATCTTGGCGGTCGAAGAGAGCCCCGGGCGCAGATCGGCGGGCGGATCGGTCAGGGTCACGACCACTTTGAAGTCCTTGGCTTCCTCGCTCGTCGAAGTCGCCTGCGAGGTGGCCACTCCGGTCGAGCGCACGATTGCGTTGTCTCCGATTTCGCTGACGATGCCGTGGAAGACCTTGTGGGGGATGGCATCAATGGTCACGTCGGCGGGTTGGCCGAGATGCACGTTGACGATGTCGGTCTCATCCACCTTGACCTCGGAAGTGATCACGGACATATCGGCGATCGTCATCAGCGTGCTGCCGGGGGAATTCTGAATTCCGATAACCACGGTCTCGCCTTCGCGGACGGGAAGATTGGTGATTACGCCGTCAAAGGGCGCTTCGTAAGTAGTCTTTTGCAGCACGTCGGAAACCCGAGTCAGATTTGCCTGATTCTGGGTGATGTGCTTGTCCGCCGAGTCTTTCTGGGCTTTGGCTTGAGCGACGCGAGCTTCGGCCTGGGCTAATCCGGCGTCGGCCGTTTCCCAGGCTGCTTTCTTGACGTCGTAGTCCTGCTTGGCAATGAGGGCAGCGTTGTAAAGTCCCTGGGCTCGGTCCCAGTCGAGCTTGGCATGGACGGCGTCGGACTTGGCGCGGTTCAGATCCGCGAGCGCAGTATTCAGCGCGGCGTCGGCAGCAGCGGCGTCGGTCTGAGCCGCCTGGACCGATGCGCGCGTGGCATTAACGTCTGCCGAGGACTGCACGTTCTCAAGCTGGGCCAGCAACTGTCCCTTTTTCACGCGGTCGCCTTCCTTGACGTGCAACTTGACGATCTTGCCGAACGCGTTGGCTCCGATATTCACGTAGGTCTTGGGCTTGATTTCACCCGACGCACTGACCACCGAGGCCAGATTCTGTCTCTGCACTTTCCCGGTTTGCACGGTCACCAGGTTTTTCCGGCTCTGGTAAACGGTCACGGCGACGATGATGCCGAGCACCAGGGTCGCGCCCACCCCGATCAGTATTTTCTTCCACGTCTTCATAGCTTAGGTTGTGCCAAGTTCTGGTGAAGAAGGGCGAAAACGCACCCTGGCTGCGCATAAATAGTTACGTTTAGACAAGGGGGAAAGTTCCCGGGTTCCCGTGAAACGATTCTTTCCCCGCGATTGTTCCGGCGGACTAATGCAGCGCACATACGTGCGCAACCATTATAACGCGCCGAACGATCTGGTCACGGACCCGCCGCAAGGCTGGTTTCCCACCGCAAGGCACGGATTCTTAAGGGATTTAGAACACGAGCCCGGAACAGGAAATCTTTTCTGGACAGGCCACTTCTTCTTGCCTAGTTGTATCCAATGAACATAGAATTAGGCAGCTGACGTTTCTCGTGAGGTAAGCCCTTCTATGTTCTCCGCAGGTTTTCGAAATCGTTGCTTGGTTGGCACGCTGGCAGGTGCGATGGCGTTCGGCTTCACCGCCATTTCCTGGGCCCAGGACAAAGCGGCGAATGGTTCCGATGACAAAGGAGCGGCAGCGCAGGGAAGCCAGGCGGATCCGCTGAAACGTCCCATACCGGAAAAGCAGAGAAAAGCCAATGCCAAGGCGCTCAAGATTGAGTTGAGCAAGACTTACCGGAAGTGGCTGGATGAGGACGTGCGCTGGATCATTACCGACGAAGAAAGATCGGCCTTCATGCAGCTCTCGAACGACGAGGAGCGCGACCAGTTCATCGAGGCCTTCTGGCAGCGCCGCGATCCCACGCCTGACACCGAGGAGAACGAGTTCAAGGAAGAGCACTACCGGCGCATCGCATATGCCAATGAGCACTTCGCGGCCGGCATCCCGGGATGGAAGAGCGACCGTGGCCGCATTTACATCGTTTTCGGACCGCCCGATGAGATTGAGTCCCATCCCTCCGGCGGCAGCTACGAGCGCCCCATGGAAGAAGGCGGAGGCGAGACGTCCACTTTCCCGTTCGAGCAATGGCGCTATCGCTACATCGAGGGCATTGGGCAGGAAGTGATCATCGAGTTCGTCGATACCTGCATGTGCAACGACTATCACATGACCATCGATCGCTCGGAAAAAGACGCGTTGAAGTACACGCCGAATGCCGGTCTGACGCTGTATGAGCAAATGGGCATGTCGAACAAGACGAGCCGGTTCACCAACAGCGGCCTGGAGCAGCTGGGCGCTGGGCCGTTTAATCAGGACCTGCAGACCAAGGAATTCGACCGCTTGAGTCAGTTCGCCAAACTACAGGCAGCGCCCGCGGTGAAGTTCAAGGACCTGGAAGAAGTGGTCACGCACAAGATCAGCGTCAACTTGATGCCGTTCGATGTCCGGGCGGATTTCGTCAGGGTGACGAGCGATACCGTGCTGGTTCCGGTCACGATTCAGATCAAGAACCGCGATGTCACTTTCCAGAACAAGGAAGGCGTGGAGCGCGGGACGGTCAATATCTTTGGGCGCGTGACCACGCTTACCGGCAAGATCGTGCAGACTTTTGAGGACACGGTGCAAGTCGACGTGCCGGTGGAATTGCTGCCCAAGACCGCCGAGAACTCCTCGGTGTACTGGAAAGCGCTGCCGCTGCGCATCAGCCAGAATCGCTACCGTCTCGACATCGTCGTCAAGGACGTGAACGGGGACCGCACCGGGAGCTGGAGCCGCGCCATCGTGATTCCGGACTTCAGCGAAGACAAGTTGAGCAGCTCAACCCTGATCATCGCCGACCAGATGGAGCCGGTGGCGACCAAGAACGTGGGCACGGGCAATTTCGTGATCGGGACCACCAAAGTAAGACCGCGCGTGGCGCCCTCCGATGGCAAGCCCATCGCGTTCAAACGCAATCAGAAGCTCAATTTCTGGATGCAGGTTTACAATCTCAGCGTGGACGAGAAGACGCACAAGCCCTCGGCCACCATCGAGTACAATGTGACCGACGCCAATAACAAGGCGGTCATCCACACCGTCGAGTCGACCGACACGATGGGGAATGTAGGCGATCAGGTCACGCTGCAGAAGACGCTCTCCGCCGCGAACCTGCAGCCGGGCCTGTACAAGATTGAGATCAAAGTGAACGACAACCTTTCCAAGCAGATGGTGGATCCAACGGCGACCTTTGCCGTGGAGTAAACTGCTGCCTGGTCTCCCAGGGGTGATGAGCGAGATGTCCCGAAAGCTCAGGTTCCTCGTAGTTGTTGCCGCGATGGTTACGAGCGTGGCTCTTCCGTCTTGGTGCGGAACTGCGTCCGGCACGATCTCGGGATTCGTTCGCGATGGCAGCGGCGCGCCGCAAATGGGAGCGGTGGTAGAAATCCTGGGTTCGGCCACACAGGCGCTCAAGGTCTTCACCGACGACCGTGGCTTCTACTCCGTTGCGAGTCTGCTGCCCGGAACCTACAGCGTCAAGGTCAGCGCGCCTTCCTTCCTCCCTTCGCTGCGCGAAAAGATCGGTGTGCGCGCCGGCGCCAAGATGATGGTGAACGTCACCCTGACCACGCTGTTCGAGGCCATCCAACTGGTGCCGCTGCGTGGTCCCGTGGAGGATGACGATTGGAAGTGGACGCTGCGCTCGGTCGCCAACCGGCCCATCCTGCGCGTGCTGGAAGATGGCACGACCGTGGTCGCGTTGAGCGGCGAATCGGCCGGCGACCGCGACTTGAAAGGTACCGTGACCTTTCTGGCCGGATCACCCGGAGAAGGCTACGGCAGTCCTTCCGATATGAACGCTGGCTTCTCCGTGAAGCGGTCGCTGTTATCGACGGGCACTCTGCGCCTGAACGGTAACTTCGGCTATGACGCGGAGGGCGAAGGCGTCCCCTCGGCGGTGCTGCGAACTTCCTACACCAACCGCTTCAACGGTGTTTTTGAACCTTCGGTGGCGGTCACGGCCCTCCGTCTGAATTCGCCCGACCTGAACACCATGCCGGGTGCTTCGCTGCAAGCGCTGTCGGTGACCAGTTCGGATCGCGTCGTGTTCGGCGACATGCTGGAGATGAAGCTGGGCAGCGAACTGCAAACTATCCAGTTCATGGGCCGGGTAAACGCCTTCAAGCCCTTCGGGTCGGCCGATCTGCACATCACGCCAAACACCGTGCTGGAATATCAATACGCGAGTTCAATCCCGCGTCTGGGTGTGGAGGATCGTTTGGGCGGAGATCGCTCAGGCGACGACAGTTTCGAGTCGGCTTCCTCGGACCTGAGTGAAACCGCGCCGCGCATGAGCATCACCGGTTTTTCTCCGGCGGTTGAAAAGGCGCATCACCAGGAAATATCGATCTCCCAGCGTATCGGCAAGAACAGCATGCAGGTGGCTTTTTACTCGGACAGCATGGCCGATCCGGTGCTCACCGGCGCCGGCGCAATGACGCCAGGCGAAATGACGGCCGAATCCGGAGAGGTGCTGCCCGATTTGTACTCGGGTACGTTCAGCTACCAGGGGAATGACTACGCGTCGCGCGGAGTGCGGGTGGTCCTGCAGCGAAAGCTTTTGTCCGATCTGACCGCAACGCTCGATTACGCCTACGGAAGCGTGCTCGACTTGTCGCGCCCCGACGTCCAACTGCAGGACGCCCGGGAGTGGATTCATACCGAGCAGAGGCAGGCTGTAGCCGCAAAGTTCAGTGGCGCTGTGCCCAAGACAAAAACGCGCTGGATCGCCTCCTACCGTTACACGGGCGGCCGGACACTCACGCCGGTCGACCTATTCGACAGCTCGCCGGGCCAGGCCGATCCTTACTTGAATCTCTGTATCCGGCAACCGATTCCAGCCAGCTTCTTTGCCGGACACATGGAAATTCTCATGGACCTGCGCAATCTTCTCGCGCAAGGATATGTGCCCGTGATGGGACGGGACGGACACACACTTTATCTTGTCCAGTCCGCACGCTCGGCTCGCGGTGGCGTAGCCTTTAGCTTCTAAGCCATCCCTCTAGCTCCCAGAATCTGTAGATTCGATATCTGTGATTTGGTAGATTGCGCGCGAACTGCTGGCAAGTGCCATGGGTGTTTCGTCGGAACGTCACTCTGCCATGTTTCCTGCTAGGTCGCAATTCCTCCCTGGGCAGGCGAAGTTCCGCTTTGATGCCTTGCATCAATACTTTCGATCCCGCTCATCACTGCTCTTTTGACGCGCACTCGTTTATAATTCCGCAACTCAAAAGTGGAAGTGTAGTTGCAATTCGCGGAGCGTGGGTCTTGTTCCAGTGCCTGCGAAAGCCCAAGGAGAACCGGAAATGAAACTGCGCTTATTGGTTGTATTTATTCTCTTATCCGCGGCCATGCTCGTAGGCCAAACCTTTCGTGGAACAATCCTCGGCTCCGTGACCGATTCTTCCGGAGCTTACGTTGCCGGAGCGACCGTCAAAGTGCACAACCCGGCCACCGGCCTTGAGCGCACCACCACTACAAGTGCGAGTGGCAGTTACTCCGTACCCGAACTGCCCATTGGCACCTACTCCGTCACCATAACCCAGACTGGCTTCGAAACTTTTGTGACGACTGGCGTGGCCGTCGATGTGGCCACCGAGCGCCGCGTGGATGCCGTGCTCAAGACCGGATCCGTCTCCACCCGAGTCGAGGTCTCCGCTGAAAATTTGGCTACGGTGGAGACGACCACCAATGACATGGGCGGCGTCATTACCGCACAGGCCGCCGAGGACATGCCCGTCAACGGCCGCGATTACACCAAGCTCATCTATCTCAACCCCGGCGTGGCCGGTTCGCCCGACCAGATTTCCGACTCGCCCGGTTCCTTCGGTGAGTTCTCGATGAACGGCGCCCGCGGCCGCTCCAACAACTACCTGCTCGACGGCACCGATATGAACGACGGCTACCGCAATGATCCTGCCATCAACCAGGCGGGCGTCTTCGGCACGCCGGCAACCATTCTGCCCATTGACGCCGTCGCCGAAGTCAACGTGCTTTCCAACTTCGAACCGGAATACGGACGCAACGCCGGCGCGGTCATTAACATCGTGACCAAGAGCGGCGCCAATAAGCTCCACGGAACCGCCGGCGAATACATGCGCAATGACGGGCTCGACGCGCGCAACTATTTCAATCCTTCCAGCCAGCCCAAGGCCCTGTTTCACAACAACCAGTTCGGAGCCTCGCTGGGCGGACCGATCATCAAGGACAAAACATTCTTCTACGTCGATTACGAAGGCCAGCGGGAGCCCGTGGGGGTAGTCACCGTTTCCCCCGTGCCTACCGGCGATTGCTCAACTTGCGGGCTGGTGCCAAGCGATGCCGTTGGCGGCCCTACGAGCGTAATTGGGCAACTGTTGGCACGAAACCCCTGGCCTGCACCGAATCTGGGAAATGGGACTGCTTCGGTTATATCTCCCTCTTACAACGATCTCACCAGTTTTATCGCCAAGATTGACCAGAATTTCAACACCAGCAACATTCTCACCGGCCGCTATTTCTTTGGCGATAGCATACAGTCGTTTCCACTGGCCCTCGCCGCCGCGGGCGGCCAGTTGCCGGGCTTCAATACCTTCACGCCGACGCGAGTGCAACTTGCCTCGCTGTCTTACGTCCACACTTTCGGAACCAACAAGATCAACGAACTGCGCTACGGCTGGAACCGCTTTGCGGAGGGATTTTTCCCTAACGATCAGGCCTTCCATCCCAGTCAAATCGGGCTCTGTGCCGCAACCGCAACGACCGGTCCGGACAGTTGTAACGGAACGGCGCCTTACGACTCGGGCCTGCCGGTCATCATTGTGAGCGGCTATGCCCAACTCGGTGCTAATGGTAGCGACCCGCGCCGCCGCACCGACAGTAACGACCAGATCATTGATAACTTTTCCTGGAAGCTCAATAAGCACGATGTGAAATTCGGCTTCGATTTCCATCGCACTACCGTGGAGCAGTCTTTCGGGCACAACTTCCGCGGCAAGTTGACCTTCGTGAATACGTATGACGATGAAGGCAACCTCCTTGCAACTGGTCTGCAGAATTTCCTGGCAGGTGACATCACGGGTGGTGGGTTCCAGTACTATGGCAATACGATTCGGCACACCTTCCAAAACAACTTCGGTTTCTATGCCCAGGACAGCTTCCGACTCGCGCCGCACCTCACACTGAATTACGGCATCCGTTGGGACTACATGGGCGTCATTGGCGAGAAGAATCATCTTCTTAGCAACGTCACCGATTTTGACCTGGCAGACGGAACTTTTACTCTCACACAGGTTGGCCAGCCCGGCCTGAGCGGTCTCTACAATTCCGACAAGAAGGATTTCGCCCCGCGCGCCAGTATCGCCTGGGATGTGAACGGAAAAGGGAAACTGGTCGTCCGCAGCGGATTCGGCATGTTCTTCGATGCTCCCTCGCAGGACATGGTAATGGGCCACCTGCCCTACTCACCTTACTTCGACCCCGGACCGGCTTACAACAACGTCGGGCCAAACCCAATTCTCTATGCCGGCCTCTCCAACAGCACGGAGGCCAACGGAATCACAGCTAACACTCCGCTCTTTGCTGCTAGTTCTCCCACGAGTTGCTACGAGTGCGACACTTTCGCCTTCGACCGCAACATCAAATCGCCTTACATGGAGAACTACAACCTCAACATCCAATGGCAGGTCACCAATAAATCCGTGATCCAGGTCGGCTACGTTGGCTCGCAGGGCCATCGACTCTGGCGTTTCTTTGATCTCAGCCAGCCCAGCAATGCGACCGTCACGGCTTATGACATCGCGTATGCGCAAGCTAACGATATTACCGGAACCACTACATCGTGTTACCCAAATGGCGGAACCGGTTGTATCCCGGACTACGGAGTACCGCGCAACTACATCCCGACCAATCCCTATGGTTCGTTTTATCTGCTGCAGGAAAACTCCACCGGCAAGTCCAATTACAACGCGCTACAGACCAGCTTCCGGTTGAATAGCTGGCATGGCATGACCTCGGTCGTGAATTTTGTCTGGTCGCGCTCCATGGATAACTCGAGCGATGGAGAAGATTTCGAACCGAATGCAGCGCAGCCGAACGACAGCAATAACCCGCAGCTTGAATATGGACCATCCAATTTCAACATCCCCCGTCGCCTCACCTGGAACTTCTCCTACGAGTTCCCCAAGAGGGGCGGCGACTGGCAGCGTCTGAAAAACGGCTGGGGCCTCAACAGCATATTGAGCCTGCAGGATGGTCAGCCGTTCCAGCTCAACTACAATTTTGAGCACTCGGATGACTATAGCGGTGGCGGCAGTGGTTTTGACCGCCCCGATGTGGTCGGCCCTATCCGGTACGACGCCAAGAATCCTCTTAATTACCTCGACCTGACCTCGTTCGCCATCCCATGCACGATTACGGCTGCGGCGCAGGCTTTGCCGACCGGCACCGATCAGGACTGCGTGCCGGGTACCCGTCATTACGGCAACGAAGGTCGCGACTCGTTGCGCGGTCCTTCTTTCAAGGAATGGAACTTTGCGATTTATAAGAACACGGCGATTACGGAAAGGGTCAACATGCAATTCCGCGCCGATTTCTTCAACCTTCCCAATCACCCGAACTTCGCCAACCCATTTCTGCCTTCCTATATCGCAGATGCTGGGATAGCAGGTTACGCTTACAACCCCACCACCGGGCGCGAAGTCGGCGGCGGACCCTATCCGATCTCGGCCACCGGCGACGTCGGCATCGGCAACCCCTTCATCGGAGGAGGCGGACCGCGCGGTATTCAGCTGGCCGTGAAGTTCACTTTCTAACGAGTACAGTCGCTTCCTACACCCCTCTTGCAAAGATGCGAGAGGGGTATTTTTGT
>CAVZUP010000200.1:0-5077 GCA_963778255.1 uncultured Acidobacteriaceae bacterium | reverse complement strand
CAACCGCACTCGCAGCGCACTCACCATGCTCGGGATCGTGTGGGGAATCGCCACGGTTACACTGTTGATCGCCTATGGCGGCAGCTTCCGCGAGATTCTGGTCAGCGGCTTCGATGCCTTCGGCAAAGGCGCGGTCATCTGCTGGCCACAGCAGACCAGCGAGCAACCAGGCGGCCAACGTGCCGGCAAGAAGGTTGTCCTCGAGCAAGCCGATCTCGACATGATCAAGGAGACGGCCAACTATGTCCGCCACGCGTGTCTTGAGACCGTGCGCCGTCCCGGCATCGCCTACCTGGACCGCATGGTCGGCACTGCGGCCGTGCGCGGCGTTTGCCCGGAGTACGGCGACATGCGCAACGAAGAGCCGTCGCAGGGCCGCTGGATCAATTCACTCGACGAACTCGAACGCCGCCGCGTGGCTTTTCTGGGAGCACGGGTGCGCGAGCAGTTGTTCGGCGGACGCCCTTGCGTAGGCGAAACGGTCCTCATCGGTGGCGTTCGGTTCACCGTAATCGGCACGATGGATCGCAAAATTCAGCTGAGCAACTATTTCTCAAGCGATGACGAATCGACGTGGATACCGTACTCCGCGGCGAACGATCTTTGGAACGCCAAATATGGTGATGTTCTGGTCTTCGAACCCATCGCGCCGCAGTTCGAGGCTCGCGCGGAAGCGCAGGTGCTGGCCGCCATCGCCACGCGCCAGCAATTCTCGCCCACCGACAAGAAAGCGATTCAGATGTTCGGCCGTGAAGAATTCCGGCCCGTGATCAACGGCATCACCATTGGTCTGCAGGTGCTGCTCATCTTTATCGGCATCCTGACGTTGGGAATCGGCGGCGTCGGCGTCATGAACATCATGCTGGTCTCGGTCGATGAGCGGATTCCGGAAATTGGCTTGCGACGCGCCCTGGGCGCCCGCAGATGGCATATCAAGGCGCAGTTTCTGGCGGAGACCCTGCTGATTATGCTGCTCGGCGGTGTCATCGGAATTATGGTGTCCTACCTGGTCGCTGTTGCCGTCGGGACACTTCCGCTGATGGGCCCGCTGTTCGAAGACGACTCGGGCAAAGCCGACATCCACCTCAAGATTTCCTTCTTCACCGTCATGATTTCAACCCTGGTGTTGCTGTTCGTCGGAGTTCTGAGCGCATTGATTCCCGCGTCACGAGCCGCGAAGCTGGATCCCGTTGAGGCTCTGCGATACGAGTGATTTGCGGTGCAGTACTGGCAGAATCTCCACCGGCGGGCGCTCGACTCTTCTTAAGCCAGTTCGAGGTTCTGTCACTCCGCCAGTTCTACCGCTCCGCGCTGGGTTTCTTCCGTCACTTCCACTTGCGTCCTTCTCCGTCATATGCTGGTAGGAACATTGCCCGGCACTGGAGAGCAGCCTGATCAGCAAAGCGATATCCGAACGCCCGCCAAGCAGCCCGCAGGCTTCAGCCGCGTCCCGTTTTCCATGGCTGACCCTTTCGCAGGTCTGGGTTCGATTCCTGCTGGCCATTGTCGGTTTGACGCTGGCTTTTGGCGCGGCGTTGTTTTCAACCGTTTCTCGCGAAGCGGGTAGCGTCTGGGGAACCGTCATTCTGGCGTCGGTAGCGCTCCTGCTTGCAACCTTCGTGGGTTTGACCACGGTGCCCTATCTGGCGCGGCGCGTTGTGGCATCGCGGGTACGTGAAGCGATGGATTACGACGTTACGCGCGCCGGCATGATCTACATACTGATCAGTGTCGTGATCGGGATCGCCGCCATCAACACCGGAAACAACCTGCTGTACGTGGTCGTCGCCGCGCTGCTCTCGGCCATCCTGGTTTCAGGCATTGCTTCGGCGCTGGTGCTCCGGAGTCTCTCGCTTGACGTGCACTTGCCCGAGCACGCGTTTGCCGGGCGTCCGCTGCTGGCGCGATTGCTTCTGCACAACGACAGTTCATGGCTGCCGTCTTTTTCCGTGCGGGTGGTTCCCGCCAAACGCAAAAAGAAAGACAGCTGGCGCTGGGAAGCCTACACGCTCGGTTTTCCCCGCAACCGCGCGCCCCAGGATCAGTGGTTTCGTCTGCCCGACCGGCGCCTGCGGCGCGTGCACGAGGAAGGGGAAAAGCCGATTTTGCAAGAATCCGTTTATTTTCCATTTCTTGCTCCGGGGCAGGAACTTCGTGCCGATCTGGAGTTGAATTTTCCAGTCCGCGGACGCTACGCGGAAAAGAACTTTGGCCTGGCCACCCGCTTTCCTTTTTCTTTCCTGATGAAGACACGCCGCGTTAACCTGGCGCGCGAGGTGATCGTCTATCCCGGCGTCGATCCGGCCGATCAGTTCCTGGAAGTTCTGCCCATGGTCACCGGCGAATTCGAGACTTTTGTCAGCGGCCGCGGCAACGATCTTTACCTCATCCGCGAATACCAACCCGCCGATTCCGCCCGCCATGTGGACTGGAAAGCCACGGCCCGCACCGGAGCGCTCAAAGTCCGCGAGTTCAGCCGCGAGGATGAACGCAAGCTGCGCATTGTATTCGACAACCCCGCGCCCGGAGTCCTGTCGCCCGAGGTGTACGAGCGGTCGGTGCGCCTGGCGGCCTCTTTGGGATGGCACTTCTATCACGAAGATGTAGAGGTCTCCTTTGTAGCGCCGGGTTTGGAGCCTACCAAAGACGTCTTCGCCTTTCTGCGCTATCTGGCGCTGGTTGCTCCGCAGGAGGCGACCCCGGTCTTCAGCCGTCTGCGCGCCAGCGAGGATTACAACTTGATCGTGACCGCCCGCGACGCTGCGGGAATTCCCTCCGCTTTGGCGGCCAGATCCTATGTCATAAGCAGTTCCCACTTCTCAGCTCCCAGTTCCCAGCAGGGATCCGGACGGTCGCAGGGCTTCTCTGGGAACTGAGAACTGGCAACTGGCAACTGTCCTTACATTTTTCCTTTCCCCCCAGCCGTTTTCGACATATACTCCGCCGCGGGTCCGGACCTAAAGCGGTTTTGCGCCCATGGTTCAGGAAGTGTTCGACGCTGTTCGCCGGGCGCATTGCTTTCCGGCGCAAGTCCACGGGAGGTGCAAATGTTGATCTCCGATCTGCTCCAGAATCAAATCCCCGTATCCGCCGAAGTTCACCAGACGGTACTCGAAGTCGCCCGTCTCATGGTTCAGCACAACATCGGTGCCGTGCCGGTTCTGCAACATGGAGAACTGATCGGGATTTTCTCCGAGCGCGACCTGATGAGCCGTGTGGTGGTTGACGGCAAGGACCCCGCCCGTACCCCGGTGAGCGAGGTGATGACCGAAGATCCGCTGACCGTCGCGCCAAACGACCCCCTGGAGACCTGCATGACCCTGATGAAGCGGCATGGTTTCCGGCATCTGCCCGTTTGCGCCGGACGGGAACTGAAGGGCGTCATTTCCTTGCGCGATATCCTTCTCCACAATCTCGACGAAAAAGACGATGAAGTGCGTATGATGCGTGCCTATCTGCATTCCACGCCCGACGTGGGCTAGGCTGTTTTGTCCCGCCGGGGATTCGGGTGTCCATCTTCCTGCGCGGAGGAGGAGGTAACGGTTACTAACGTTACCTAAGTAGGTTGACCCCAGCGGGTCAAGTGCCTGAGGATGTTGATTGAAGGGCATGCGTGTTGCACGATCGCGTGCTTTTTCAACCGTCCCCATGAATTGGCACAGCCATAGCATCGTCCTGGGTTTGTGGTGCGCACAGCCAATCATGCAATTGGCGGTGGCGGCGATCCTATGGCGCCGTAAGCTGCACAAGCAGTTCCCGATATTTTTTGTATTCCTGCTGGTGCAGGTTGCGGATTTTCTGGTTCTGTTTCCGCTTTCGGGAAATTATGGCTGGTACTTTGGAGTTTTCTGGCTGGGCGAGGCGGTAAACGCCGTCCTCGGCTTCAAGGTGATTCATGAGGTCTTCATCGATGTGTTCCGGCCCTATCACACGCTGAAAGACCTGGGCACTCTGCTCTTCAAGTGGGCGGGTGTGGTGATGTTGCTCGTATCGGTGGTCGTCGCTTTTTCGAATTCTTACGACCAGAGTCCGCTGGTCCATGCCATTACCACACTGCAGCGTTCGGTTCGCGTGGTGCAGATTGGACTTATCTTCTTCCTGCTTCTGTATGCGCGTTTTCTGGGAGTATCGCGGAAACAGACCAGTTTTGGCATCTCGCTGGGTTTTGGACTCTTCGCCGGTGTTGAATTGATGCTGATGGCGCTGAATTCGGGGGCATTTATCAAGCAGAGCCTCCTGAACGTGGTCAACATGTTGACGTACAACCTGGCCATTTTTATCTGGCTGGGCTACTCGCTCTCGCGCAAAGAGGTGCGGGAGGCCTCCGTGAACCACTTGCAGACCCAGCGCTGGGAACAAGGCTTGGCCGATCTTCAACATCCTGTGCCTTCTGATTCGCTAATCCCCATGTTCGAAGGCATGGTGGAGCGTGCGTTTTCACGCAGTTCGAATCTGGACTCCGCGGAAAGTCATAGCCTGGTCGACCGCCCGGCCGGCCCACCCATGGCCAACTCTGCCGCAGCCGGATCCAAGACTCGATCCTAAGCCTCGCGATCCCTAAAACCAGATCTGTGCAAAACCTTGTCAAGAGAATTTTTTGGGATGGTGCCAACTCCTTTCCAGGAACTTGAACCTTTACCTTAAGAAATCAGCATAAACACCCCTTGCTTTGCCCACCGGATGGCCACGCCAGTGTTCCCCTTAGCCCTGAGTTCGTGACATCGTTGCGGCGCGTGTGAAATAACCTCCAATGAATCAGAATGTTGCAGGGGTGTGTATAATTTCCCACGCTGAAGGTTGGTAGCTTTGTGCTGGCCTTCGACAGACCCTAAGGAGAAAGTAAACCAATGAAACGTTCGCTCAGGGCGTTACTGCTGTTGGTGGGTCTGGTAGGTACATTTGCGTATGCGGCTGTCCCGAGAGTCATCACTCCCGGGGGCCCGATGCCGCTGTGTCCTCCCAGCAGACCGAACTGCGACGCGTAGTCGCGAGATGTACATGTTAGTTGAAGCAACGTGACGTAAATATATGCACGAAAGCAATTGTTCGGGCTGGCCTCCGTGGCCAGCCTAATTTT
>CAVZUP010000199.1:0-11137 GCA_963778255.1 uncultured Acidobacteriaceae bacterium | reverse complement strand
CGCGCTGCATGAGGATTTCGGTTTCGATCAGCTCATTCAAGATACTGAGGCGAAGGCTTACGGCCTGCTCGCCGGTCGGTTGCTGATCGGAGCCTGCGGTTTGATTCGCGTAATATTTGTCGACTTCGCTGCGGTAGATCTTGCGTCCGTTGACGGCGGCCATGACATCTCCGCCGGCGCTGTTGCGGTTGCATGCCGTCAGGGCGATCAGGAACGCGGCGGCCAGGATGAGGGCCGCGCTTTTTAAGTAAGTGCCAAAGCAATTGCGATTTTTCAAGTTCTTTCCTCCGCCTTGACGGCGAGTCACTGCACGAAACAATCTTAAATGGAAGCCTACCTCAGGCGCTAAAGCGCCCATCAATTATTGGCGGAATGCGGCACGACTAAAGTCGTGCCCTTCCCGAACCTCTCCTTCCCGAACCTCTGCGGAGCTCACATTGAATCGGGTTGCGGCATGAGCTGCGCCTTGCCCTTTCCAAAAAATATCTTCCGCTCGACGGGTGGCTACTCACTTCGACGCCGGAGCTTTTGTCTCTGCCGCGTCTGGTTTGTGTTCGGGAGGCGCTACGCCGGCATCTTTCAGGGCCTGGTCGAGCGCGATGCGCACTTCATCGGCGGGGATGGCGCCATCGAGCTTCTGGCCATTGACGAACATGGTTGGAGTCGCCTCCACTCCGAGGGCATCGCCTTCGTGAATCGAGGCGCGCACTGCTTTGTCATCCTGGGCTTTGACGCAGGCCTGCAATTTTGGGATGTCGAGATTATGCGCCTGGGCTTGGCCGGTGGCCAGGCGATCGAGCTCCAGCATCTGTTCGGCGCGTCCACCCTTGCCGTTGATGGCGTGCTGATTGGCGTGCAGGTAATCGGCGTAGTCCCAGTAGGCGTCGTTGCTTTGCTGGTTGAGGCAATTAGCATCCACGGCGGCGTGCACCGACCAAGGGTGAATTTCCTCGAGCGGGTAATCCTTATAGATGAAGAGCACGCGGTCGCCGTATTCCTTGAACAGGCCGGGGAAAATCGTCTGGTGCATGCTGGAACAGAAGGGGCACTCGAAGTCGTCGAAGTTGACGACGATGACCTTGGCATCTTTGTTGCCGCGCCGGGGGCGGCCGGCTACATCGATCCTCTTCATGGTGTCGGCGAAGGGATCGGCGGTCAGATCGAGCTTGGTCATGCGGACCAGGGTCTTGTGGTCGCGCGAGAGCAGAAAATCAAAATCCTGTTTCTTAGTGGGGCTGGCGAAGGTAACGGTCAGCGCGTCATAGTTGGGAAACTCACTGGAGCGGAGCGGCCCGACGATTACCTGTACTTTGGGCGGGAGAGAATATTGCGCCCGCACGTGACGCTCGACCACGCGCACGATGTCCGCGGGAGGGGGGACCTGAGCTGGTGTTGACGGAGGAGCCTGGGCCGAGCAGCCCAGACAGATCAGCAAAAGAACCAGAAACGCTCGCCGCAGGATCATTAATCGAAGCCACCTAATCATTAGGAAACCGCTTGATTATCTCATGGCTGCTGGAGTTGCGTGGTGGGGGAACGGTGACGGGATGCGTCCTAAGCTGGCTTTTTCACCACGGAGACACGGAGAAAACCTTGAACCTGCAAGAACGTTCTCTGACGGCTTGCGCATGACGCCCACGCTTCAGCCGGCGGGACGCCGGCGCTACGAGCGACGCAGCAACGCTTCGGCGGTTAGCAGTTGATTCATGGAGCCGGAGCGGAAACCTTCCAGGTCCAGGGTGACGAATTTGAAGCCGAGGGCTTTGAAGGTGGTGGTGAACTCGGCGGCCATCTCGGCGGTCAGGGCTCGGGGGAGTTCCTCTTGGGCAATTTCGAGGCGCACGATTTCTCCGTGATGGCGGACGCGGAATTGGCGGAAGCCGAGGGCGCGCAGGGCGTCTTCTCCGCGCTCGATTACGCTTAGGATTTCGGGCGTGACCTCGCGTCCGTATTCGAGGCGCGAGGAAAGGCAGGCGGAGGCGGGTTTATCCCAGACTTGCAGGTTTGCCTGCTTTGCGAGTTCGCGGATATCGGCTTTGCTCAGGCCGGCTTCCAGCAGCGGGGCGAGAACATGATGCTGGACGGCAGCTTGCTGGCCGGGACGGAAATCGCCTTCGTCGTCGGTATTGACTCCGTAGGCAATGGCGTTGAAGCCGCGAGCCTCGCGGCAGCGCTCGAGGACGGTGAACAGTTCGTCCTTGCAATGGAAGCAGCGCATGGCGTCGTTGCGCGCGTAGGCGGGATTTTCCAGTTCTCGGGTTTCGACGACTTCGACGGGAATCTGGTGCTGGCGCGCGAAGGCTAGCGCGTCTTCGAGATGAGTGCGGGCGAGGCTGGCGGAGTCGGCGATCACGGCCAGCATTTGGCCGCTCAGCACCTGGCGGGCGGTCCAAGCCAGGAAGGCGGAGTCGACTCCGCCGGAGTAGGCGACGATGAGGCGAGTGCGGTTGGCTAGGATCTGGCGGAGGCGGGCGGATTTCTGGTCGAGAGTGACGGCGGTCGTGGGCACAGGTTCTATTATCTACGAAAAGTGGCCAGCCTCTAGGGGCTGGGGAGTAGGGTACGTCAAAGTTTGAAAACTGAGCGAGACAAGTTGGAATAGCTGCGGGCAAGAAGCAGGTCCTTCGCTTCGCTCAGGATGACAATTCTTTTCGCTGAAGCCTAACTGGGGCACGTGAGTGAATCTGCCCCTACGCGAGCAAGCATCGACCACGACTAATAGAGGCGCTCTTGTCTTCTTAGGTTGCCGAAGGCGCCTATGTTGGCCAGGGTGAAGGAGAAACGATATTGATTTTCGTTGCGGACCGATCCCAGGGCGAAGCGGCGGTATTCGAGGCTGAGGCCGCAGCAGTCCCAGTTGTAGCTGGTTTGCGCTGTCGCATATTGCAGCGAGCCCAGGTTGGCGTCAAAGCCGAAGCTGCTGGCGGCGCTTAATCCGCGTTTGTTGAGCTGACCGTAGCCGAAGAGCACGCGGAACTGGTGGAACTCGAAGGCGCTGGTGGGGGTGGTTCCGGCGGCGGTATCGATGACGCGGAGGAAGGCGTCGCCTCCGCCGACGGTGAATTGGCCGTAGTGATAGTTGACGAGCGCGGTGCTGGCATTAATGCGGCCGGCATCGAGGTCGTAATCGAGATCCCACTCGGTGCTGGTGCGGGGGCTGGTTTCGATGCGCAGGCGCGAAATGATGGGAGCGAAACGGCGCTCGGAATCGAGAAAGGCGATGCCGGTGAAATCGGCGGTGGTCGCGAAGACGTTGCGCTGTCCGACGACGAGCGCGTTGCCGAAGGTGGGATCGAAGAAATATTTCTGTCCGATTTCCCAGCTTAGGACTTCGCGCGGGCCGGAGGTGCAGGTGGGCGTATCCTGCTGGGGCGCTTCCCAGGGGACGGCGCCGACTTGGGGGACGCCGCCGATGTTGAGCGTGCTCATGGCGGGCACGTCGCAATCCTTGGCGTTGGGATCGAGACGTTTGGAGTAAATACGATTGACCAGCGAGTATTCGATTTCGTTGGTGTTGGTGAGAATATCGGTGGCGTCGAAACGAAGAATGCCGCCGATATTGTTAACGCCGGTGACGTAGTCGTACTTCATGCGCGGCTCGATGACGTGCTTCCATTTGCGTCCCAGCCAGGGATGGTCGAAGACGCGCGAGAGGGCGGGGGGACGCAACTCGACGGAAGCTTCGAGGGATTTGCGATTGAGAATATCGTTGGCGGCATGGCCGGTGGCCAGGGCGTAGGCGGCGTTGAACTCCTCGGTGTAGAAGGTATCGCGCAGAGTGAGAGCGGGACGGAAGGACCATCCCTGCCATTGCATGGGCATGGATAGCGATGGCGCGAGATCGAAGCGGCCCACCAGATCGGCGGTGCGAAGCCCGAGGGGCAACTGCGAACCTTCGGGAATTTCGCGGCGCTGTAAGCCCTCGGCCGCGCTCTGGAACGACCAGTAGAGCGGCGTGTTGCCCAGTTGACGCTCCTCCCCTGACAAGAAGACGCTTGGAGTATGCAGAATGCGGACCAGTTCGGTCTGGCTGAGCACGGCGCAGCCGGCGGAAAGATCGGCTTGCGGGTTGCAGACTTCGAAGTTCTGGTAGCGTTCGGCGAGGGCGTCGAAGTGGAATCCGTTGGTGGTGTTGGTGAGAAAAATCTGCGATTTGACTTCCGAATCGATGGCTTGGGTGTAAACGTCGGTGAAGGCGATGCGGAAAACGAAGGAGCTCAGGTAGTCGACATTGGCGACGCCGCGGAAACTGCCGAAGTTGCGTTCGGCGATGAAACGCGCGTCCTCGCCGCCTTGATTCTGCGCGGGAGTGCCGATGCCGCGATCGACCATGCCCTGGTAATTGAAGTAGATATAGGAGGTATCGCTGGGGCGGGCGCGAAACTCTTCGCGTTCGAACCAGCCGCGCTTCGAATAGTATTCGGCGCCTAAAGTGGCGTCCATGGAACGATTGAAGACCCAGTAGATGGAATCGCCGGCGATCAGTCCCTTGGTGGAGGAGTTGCCGAAACTGGGGATCAGCAGGCCGGTCTTGCGCTCCTCCTTCTGCACGGGGAGCATGACAAACGGAAAGTAAAACACGGGGATGCCCAAGACGCGGAAATCGCTGTTGTAGATTTTGGCGGTGCTATCGACATCGATCCACATGCGGCGAGCGCTGAATTGCCAGTCGGGATGCGGGAGTTCGCAGGTGGTGACGGTTCCCTCGCGCACGAGGTAGTGGTCGGGGCCGTGCTTCTCGACGACCTTTCCGGTGAACGCGAAGGGATTGGTGGTGGTCATCGCGTAGCGGGAGGTCCTCATGCGCAAGCCCACGGTTCCAACGACGCTATAAAAGGTACCGACCTGAGTGCGGACGTTGTAGGTGCCGTGGCTGGAGACGACGTGTTCGTCGTAGGGACCGCCGTCGAGCACGACGTGGCCCTCGAGTTCGGCGTCTCCGGTGTCGGTGTTGTAGGTAATTTGGTCGGCTTGCAGGATGTAGTTGCGATAGTCGACTTCGGCCGCGCCGCGCAGGTGGTAGATGGAGCCTTCTTTTTCCTGTTGCACGGCGCGGATGGTGACGGGTTCTTCGGTGTCGCTGACAGGAGCCGTGGGCAGCGCTGGAGCGGCTGCGGAGGCGCTTGGCGCAGTGGTGGCGCCGGGGGGCAGCGTCTGGCTGGTTACTATCCCATGAGTGAGAAGCAGATGACAGACCACGGCGGCCGTGATAAAGATTCGAAAGCGGGTGGTCATCAGAATTAGGAAACGGTCATTCGTACATGATCATTCGCGGCGATCTGCAAGCGCGCGTGCGCTACGCCAGCCGTCTGCCAACGGGAACCAACTGACCTTAGCACGCGAGCGGCAGGCGAAGCAAAACGCGTATCGTGGTGGACTCCGACATGCGAGCCTCGCCTAGCTCCGTCCGCGGGCATTTTCTTGAATTGCGCGCGGCGGGACGATTTGCGGCCGACGCAGGGATGTTCGGACGATGACGAATCGATGACGAACGAGATGATGACGGGCGGATCGACCGACTTTTCGACGGGCGGAATTCCCGCGGCGCAAGGCCACTTCGGCGCCGATGCGGGCATTGAAGGCGTTGATGCGCAGTCGGATTCCTGGCGCGCCGAAGTGGCAGCGCGGCTGGAACGATATCGGACGCGGCGGAAGCCTCGTACTCCGCGATATCCTTCACTGCTGTTGCCTTTTGATACGCCGGAGAGTTGGTCGCGTCCGGCTGCGCCGGCGCGGGACGACCCAGACTTCGATTTTCAAACTCCCAGAGAAGCGGCGGTGGTGGTTGAGCCGAGTTATGAGACTGGCCAACTCGATGCTGTTTCGGTAGCGCCTGCGGCCGACGAGCCGGTCGCGCATCGCTATGCGGAGCCTTTGCCGGAACCATCGGCCAAGGTGATTGAGTTTCCGCGTTCGGCGGCGATTCCGGTATATCACTCCAGCCCGTTGGCTGATCCGGTATTTGATCGGCCGCGGATTGTGGAGGCTCCGGAGATTCTGCCGCCGCCGCCGGCGTTGGGCGGAATGCTAATCGAGCCTGCTCCGCGAGCTCCGGCCGAAAGCCGCGCCGGCAGCTCGTTTCCCGCGGCATTGTTGTCAGCTCCGGTGGCCAGCCGCGCGCTGGCCGCGCTGGTGGATGGCGGTATGCTGGCGGTGGCTTTCGCGATTTTTGCGGCGATTTTTCTTCGGTTGAATCCCAGTCTGATCACGGGTCTGAAACTCGGCCTGCAGCTTGGCATGCACTTTGACATGCACCCCGGCCGGGATTTCATTCGTGGAACGCTTCCGATTGTTGGCGGTGGTGTGGGCGTGGTTGCGGCTCTGCTGTGGATGGCTTACGAATTTCTGTTTGTGGTGTATACCGGATCAACTCCGGGACTGCGCGCGGCGCGGCTGGAGTTGGCGGGGTTTGACGGGTTGCCGCTCAATCGCCGGGCGCGGCGCTTGCGCGTGCTGGCGTCGTTTCTCTCCGGGTTCTCGGTGGGGCTGGGCTATCTCTGGTGCGTGCTTGACCAGGACCGGCTGTGCTGGCACGACCGCATCACGCATACGCATGTGCAGTTGGATCGTCGAGCAGAATAGAACTTCTTCATTGCTAGAGTTTCCCTGTTGGTTTCCAGCCGCTGGTTCGGTTCCGTTTTGTTCCCGTCCAGGCCCGCCCGCGCATGTAGAACGCGTGGGATTGAATTGACAAGTCTTTTACAACTCCTGGACATCCCGGTCCGCGGTCTCACGTAGTCTTCTCGCACTCGAACAGCACCATCCAAAGAGTGAATCACGAGGAGAAGACATGAGTTCCGCAAGGACGCACCACACGACGAAAGCTCGTATGAAGAATTTTGCTGCCGGTCCGATGTTGAGCCCGACGAAACTGGCCTCCGCAACTTTTCGCGGGGCACTGGCGCTGGCAGTGTTTTGCGCGCTGCTGATGGTCGCTCATCCAGCGCAGGCGCAAGAGACTGTCCTCTACAACTTCACGGGCGGCCTGGATGGCGCCCAGCCCGAAAGCAGCCTCACCCTCCATAATGGCAACCTTTATGGGACTACCCAGACAGGGGGAATCCTGGGATATGGCGTCGTATTTGAGCTTTCGCCGAATGGCAGCGGAGGCTGGAACGAAACCGTGCTCCACCAGTTTGCCTTGGGCGAGATACCTCCTCCGGATGGCGGGTTCCCCGTTTCTAACGTGATCTTCGACAGCGCGGGAAATATTTACGGAACGACCATGTTTGGCGGCCCCGCTGACTGCGGAGACTGCGGCACCGTGTTCGAACTGACTCCTTCCGGAACAAACTGGACGCAGACCATCTTGTACAACTTTACTGGCGGAAACGATGGCCTCCATCCTCAAAGCGGTCTGATCATGGATGCGGCGGGTCATCTCTATGGCACAACTTTAAAGGGAGGCGCGAATAACGCAGGCACGGTGTTCGAGCTGAGTCGTTCGGGTGACGTCTGGACTGAGAAGATAATTTATGCGATACCATCCGACGACTCGATCGGGATGTACGCAGGATTAGCGATGGATGCCGCCGGAAACATGTTCGGCACCTCCGGTGCGACGGTATTCGAACTGTCTCCGAACGGCAGCGGTGGATGGAATCCGACGATCATCGCCACCTTTGTTCCTGAGGGTAAAGAGGGCTTCGATGCCGAGGGCACTCCGGTGCTCGATCACGCCGGAAACGTGTATGGTACGACCGCGTGGGGCGGCGCCAATAATCAAGGAGCGGTGTACAAGCTGAGTCGTGAAAACGGAACGTGGCAGGAGAGCGTTCTTTACAGTTTTCCCAGCAGCAAGGCCGAGGGCAGCCATCCGTGGGGAGGAGTTGTGCTCGATGCGGCTGGGAATCTCTATGGCACCGCGATGAATGGCGGCCCGAACAGCACGTACTGCCAACACACCTGTGGGACGGTTTTCGAGTTGTCTCCAGTGGCCGGCGGCGGCTACCAGGAGCAGACTCTCTGGGGATTTAATTACGTCGACGGATCCACTCCGATGGGCAGCCTGGTGCTGGACGGCTCCGGCAAACTCTATGGCACGACCGAAGCCGGCGGAACACTCGCTGGCGGAGTGGCCGGCACGGTGTTCGAAGTGAACCCGTCGCCTGAAGCCACTACGACGGCGCTCACTTCTTCACTGAATCCGTCCACTCGTGGCCATGCGGTGACCTTCACCGCGGTGGTGACATCGAGCGCTGGCGCGCCGCCGAATGGAGAAGCCGTTTTGTTCATGAAAGGAAAAACGGAGCTGGGAACGGGGACGTTGAGTGGCGGCTCGGCCAGCTTCTCGATCTCGTCACTCAAAGTAGGGACGACGCCGATCACGGCGGTTTACGGCGGCGATTTGAACCTCAACGGCAGCACGTCGAACACGGTGGAGCAGGTGGTGACGAAGTAAGTTGCTCGGAGTTCGTGGTTGCAGGCCCCACTCTCACATTTTTTTGTGGAGTGGGGCTTTTCTTGTCTCTGGGGAACTCCGATTCAGTGCGTACAAAAGGCATTCAGGGACTTCAAGGAACTTTGCATTCTTAATTCTCAGTTCTCCATGCGGCGGTCTTTGCGATGGCAATGGCAATAGGCAGTGGGAAAGCGATTGTTACGATCTCGTGAAAACGGGCGCGGAGAGCGCAAATTGTGTTGACACGCTGTATCGAACGCAGTAGTTTCTCGGCAAGTCAAGAAACGTGGTTCGCTACCTTCCCTTCAGCACGGCGCACGATTAACGAGGGCCGATTCAGCAACGCAATAACCTACCGCTTAAGGAGGCATGCTCATGACTACTCTCTCCGCGCGCGTTCTCGCCAACTTATTTTCTTTCCCCCCCGCCCGGTCGCAGTGGCGGCTGTTTTCAGCGGTCGCAGCGACATGCGTGTTGTGGCTGCTGCTCGGCGCCGCGGCGCCGGGCTATGCCGAGAAAGTCTCGTTCGACGGCGTACGGACCACGACGCCGGTGAAGCAAACACGCATTATGCGGCCGAGCAGCGTTGCTTCCGCAGACCGGCTAAGGAAACCCCTTAAGCGGCGGGCTGCGAGGGGGAGAACGGCGAAGCCGATGATTTCGGGCGGCGTTCTTACCTATACCTGCGATCCCACTGTCGCCGCCTCAACGTGCGACTATCTGAACACGACGATCGCCGCCGATTACAACAACACTTTCGCGAATGCGAATGCCAACATCTACATCACGTATGGGACTACCGGTCTTGGCCAGAGTGACCAGTACCTCAATATTGTTTCGTATGCCGACTACGTGGCGGCCCTGACCAGCAACACAAACCAGAGTCCAGTGCAGGTTGCGGCCCTGTCGGCGCTGAATAGCTACGATGCTTCGCCGTATGGCAGCGGGGATGTCAACGTTACGGCCGCACTCGGCACCGCTTTGGGCTTCACGGGAATGACCGGCATCGCGCCCGGCAACAGCTCGTGCACCCTAGGCAGCCCAGGGTGTTACAACGCCATTGTCACGATTACAAATGATCCGGGAACGCCGCTGTATTACGACAACCTGGGCGGAACTGAGCCTTCCGATGCGTACGACTTCTATAGTGTGGTGGAACACGAAACCGACGAAGTGCTCGGGACCTCTTCGTGCATCTACTCAACCGGGGGCGGGCTGGTCGACGGGTGCGGGTCTGGCGTTCCCTCGGCGGTCGACCTGTTCCGTTATTCCGGCGCAGGAGATCTCATCCTGGATAGTTCGCTGAGCACGACGCCGGGCGCGTATTTCTCCTACAACGGCGGCACGACGAACGGGGCGAACGGGGCGGGTGGAAGCCCGAAGTTCTACAACACCCTGGACAATGGCGACGACTACGCGGACTTTGTTTCCAGTTCTCCCGATTGCGGGACGAACATAGCGATCCAGGACGCGGAGGGATGCCCGGGGGAAGATGCAGGACTGAGCATCCTGAATGACGGTGGTGGGGAAATCAACATACTCAACGCGGTGGGATATTCGTTACCTGCGGCAGCGGCACAGATCACGATCACGACCGGCCCTGCCGGTCTGCTGGTATCGGTGGATGGCGGCACGCCAACGGCAGCGCCGCTGGTGGAAAGCTGGGAGCCCGGCTCGTCGCATACCATCGCGACGACCTCGCCACAAGCAGGCGGGGTGGGCGTGCAATACGTGTGGAGTAATTGGTCGGACGGGGGCGCCATCTCACACAGCATTACGGTGCCTGCGACGGCTACGACCTACACCGCCAGCTTCAGCACGCAATATCAGCTGACGACGGCGGCCAATCCGAGCAGCGGTGGGAGCGTGGGACCGCTATCGGGCAACTACTATGCTCCGAACACGGTGGTGAACCTGACGGCGGTGCCGAACGCGAATTATTCGTTCTATAACTGGACGGGCGCGGTAGCGAATGCTAACAGCGCCTCGACCACGGTAACCATGAGCGGGCCGCAGAGTGTTACGGCGAACTTCGCCGCCGCTACTACGACGTCGTTGACCTCATCGGAGAATCCGTCGCTACCGGGAGAATCCGTAACGCTTACAGCCACGGTGACGGGTGTGCCGGCGGGCAGCGGCACGCCGACGGGAACGGTGACCATCTACGATGGAACCAAGGCGATCGCGACCCTGCCGCTCAGTGGGGGTCAAGCGACATACACGACTTCCACGTTTTTTACGGGGCCGCATTTCATGGACGCGATCTACAGCGGGAGCCCGGCGTTTGGCTCCAGCCTGTCAGCGGTCTTGCAACAGGAGGTGCTGCCGGCGCAGATCAGCCTTTCGCCGACGAGCATCAATTTCGCGAACGTTAAGCCGGGCCACACGGTGAAGAAGGTGGTCACGCTGACGAACATTGGGACGGTGCGGCTGGCCATCGGCGCGGTCTCGTTGAACGTGACGGAGGGAAATCCGTCGGACTTCGGCTTCCACCGCTATTGCGGCGCTAACCTGCAAGTGGGAAGGACCTGCAGCATCGCGGTGACGTTCACTGCCCCTGGAGGGACAACAACCGCAGTGACAACGGAGGCGGCTACGCTGGTGATTGTGACCAGCGCTCCGGGTAGTCCGCAGGAGGTGCCGATCACGGCTACGGTGCTTCCGTAAAGGACTGGGAGTGCTCGCAGCAGTGAAGTTTTGATTTGGCCGGACGGGAAAAGCGTCCGGCCTTTTTGT
>CAVZUP010000198.1:0-14696 GCA_963778255.1 uncultured Acidobacteriaceae bacterium | reverse complement strand
CCTGCTGCATGGGTTCGGCTTCGCCGGAACGCTCTCCAAGCTTGGCATTCCATCTGGAGATATTCCTCAGGCCCTGCTGTTCTTCAACCTCGGCGTGGAAGCGGGGCAACTCGCATTCGTCGCTGTATTTCTGGCGTTTGTTTACTCCTTGCGAAGCCTGGAAATCCGCTGGCCGGCTTGGACGCAGCGCGTCCCGGCCTATGCTATCGGCTCCGTGGCTTCCTTCTGGTTCCTACAAAGATGCGCGATCATATTTTGAAGTATCTTCACACAACGACGCTGCGGTGGGTTGGTGCCTTCGCGGCATTCACTCTTTTTTCCACGCCGGTCTTTGCTCACGCAATCCCGGGCCAAGCGAAGGGGTTCGTCACCGGGTTCCTTCATCCGTTGTCTGGACTTGATCACGTTCTCGCGATGGTCGCCGTAGGGATCTGGGGCGCTCAGCTAAAGCGTCCAGCCATCTGGATTCTGCCCGTCGCTTTTCCGCTGGTTATGTCATTTGGCGGACTGCTCGGCATACGCGGTGTTCCGCTTCCCGGCGTCGAAATCGGCGTTGCGGCATCGGCGGTTGTCCTCGGCATTGTGATCGCGCTCGAACTGCGGCCGCCCCTGTGGGTCGCGGGTTTGATTGTGTCGGCATTTGCCATCTTCCATGGACATGCCCACGGCACCGAGCTTCCCAAGGCAGCCTCGCCGCTCACCTACGCTCTAGGTTTTGTCCTGGCGACCGGCCTTCTTCACGTCTCCGGAATCCTGATTGGCCTGGTCGATTTGTTGCCGATTGGAGGCAAGCTGCTCCGCACCGTGGGCGGGCTGATCGCTACGACGGGACTTTTTCTTCTCGCAGTCTTGGTGAACCACGCATGAGCACGGTCAAAAAAGCGATTGGGTTTGCCGCTGGGCTAGCGACGCTGACACCGCTGCCTGCATTCGCGCACCCCATGCCAGGAGTGGGTGATTTCTATGCGGGCATGTTGCATCCGATCATCACAATCGACACGGTGCTGCCGTTCGTTGCTCTGAGTCTGCTCGCCGGCCAGCAGCGGCGCGAAACAGCAATTCATCTGCTTGCGGCGTTTCCCGCGGCGCTCATTGCGGGCGCACTGCTGGCAACACTAGGCAACGCTCCGTCTTACCTTGGCATTGTCCAACTCATTCTGACCGCAGGTTTCGGCATTCTGGTTGCCCTTGCGCGCCCCGTGGGAAGTTGGCTTCTGGTTGCACCGGGGGTCGTGCTAGGCATCTCGGTCGGATGGGCGAACGCCGCCGAAAACTTCGGACAAGTGAATCGATTTCGTTTCATCTTGGGTCTCGCGGTGGCCGGGCTTCTTTTGCTTGCGTACGGAAACGGTTTAGTGCGCAACCTCAAACAGGAGTGGACCCAAATTGCGGTTCGAGTGGTCGGTAGTTGGATCGCGGCGGTGAGCATTCTTGTTTCAGGTTTGCGATAGGTGGAAGGAACTTAGGCAGTGCAAAAATTCGTCTTAGGGGAAGAGCTTTGAAGACCATCAGATGCGTGCCCAGTAAAGACTCAATGACCTTCAGTGTACGTCGATTTCTCATCTGCGTTTTTGGCATCGTTATCATCCAGACAGCAGTCCACGCTCAGCAGAGTCCGCAGCCGGCGCCGGGTCCAGTTCCAAATCAACTGCGCAACGCTTACTTCGGTGATCTCCACGTACACACCAGCTATTCGCTGGATGCCTACATCGGAGGAAACCGCAACGATCCGCGAGCTGCGTACCGCTTCGGCCGAGGGGAGCCGGTCGTTCTTTCCGGAGGTGTGAAGAGTCAGCTCCGCGTGCCCCTGGACTTCATGGCAGTGACCGACCATGATATCTGGCTGGGCGAACTGGCTTTGTGCACCGACCCGAAGGAAGCGGTGTATGGGAGCGAGGTTTGCCAGGGGATTCGCAATTATGCCACGCATCCGCAGGCAGCATCGCCGCTCGATTTCGGCCATTTCTCAGCGCAAAATCCAGCCCAGCGCGATGCGCGCATCTGCGGTAGTCCGGATACGGCGGCCGGCAACTGCAACGATCGTGCGAAGACCGTCTGGACCAATCTGCAGCAAATCGCCCAGGAGTTCTACGAACCCGGCAAGTTCACGACCTTCATCGGATTTGAGTGGACGGCCAATCTGAAACGCATTGGCATGCTGCATCGAAACGTGATCTTCCGTGGGACAACCGTTCCCGATGTGATTGCCAGCGCAGTCGAGTTGAACAACCGTCCCGAACGACTGTGGGAGTGGCTGGAGAAAAGCTGCACCGGCGATTGCCAGGCGTTATCTATTCCGCACAACACAAACTTCGGTTGGGGCGTCGCGCTCGACGCGAAGAACAGCGATGGCACGCCGTTCACAAAGGAAACCCTGCAACGGCGCGCCCGGACGGAGCCGCTGATCGAAATATTTCAGATGAAAGGCAACTCGGAGTGTGCGCCGGGTCTGGGGACAACGGACGAACAATGCGGGTTCGAGCAACTCTTTGAAGCCTGCAAACAAGGTGAGGACGCGTTCTGCGCCCTTCCCCGCGATTACGTGCGCAATGCCCTGAAAACCGGGCTGGTGCTCGGCGACCAATTCGGTGTGAATCCCTTCCAGTATGGATTCATTGGGAGTACCGATACGCACTCGAGCAATCCAGGCGCTACGGAGGAAAAAGGTGAACTCGGGTACACGACTCCAGTAAAAGACGACGCTCCATTGAACAAGGATTTCCCAATTAATCGCGGTGCATTCAATCCGGGGGGGCTTGCAGGCGTTTGGGCGGAACAGAATACGCGTGAGTCGATTTTCGACGGGTTGAAGCGTCGCGAGACCTTCGCCACTAGTGGAACGCGCATTCGCGTTCGGTTATTCGCTGGGTGGAACTATCCCAAAGGCTTGGACAAAAGGAAAGACCTAGTGGAAGTTGGCTACAAGGGCGGCGTTCCAATGGGCGGCGAACTTCATGGCGCGCACGGGAAAGCTCCGAGGCTGGTGGTGTGGGCGGTCAAGGACACCAGCGGCACCAATCTGCAGAAGATACAGATTGTCAAAGGCTGGTCGAAGGGTACGCAGACATTCGAAAAAGTTTTTGACGTCGCATGCTCGGATGGTGTGAGGCCCGATCCGCAATCCCATCGATGTTCGGACAACGGCGCCACAGTCAATCTTAGCGACTGCAGCGTCACCGCCAATAAGGGAGCGGCCGAGTTGTCGGCAACATGGACCGATCCGGAGTTCAATAAGTCGGATCGCGCATTCTATTACGCGCGTGTGCTGGAGAACCCCACCTGCCGCTGGACCACGGAGGCCGCTGTGCAGGCCAAGGTAGCTTTGCCGGCGAAATTCCCGGCTACGATTCAGGAGCGTGCTTGGAGTTCGCCAATCTGGTACACGCCGGAAGGCGTTGATCATGCCGCCGTCCGCAGTCGCAAATTCAATGTAGAGTGAACGGGGACTTCTCGCATATGCGAAGTTCCGTCCGCTCTTTCAATCTGCCGCCCGAGTGGCTACTGACCCGAGCAGTATCTCAGAACAGCCGAATGAGATCAGATTTGGCGAGATTTGCTGACTATTCGAAGTGATGTCGCAGTTGGTGCACTTCGACTCGGGCAGTGTTTATCAGGGCTGTTCGTATGTACCGTAAAACATCGCGAGCGGGGACGTGGTCGTAAGTCTGAGCTTGAGCGCTTTCAGATCTCTACTGAGGGTCGACCGCCTTGGTTGACCCAATCAGGCCAAAGGCGGGCTTGAGTGGGCTGCCCGGCGGAATTCTTGACAGCCTATTCTGGGACCGGACGGGAAAACGAAATAACAGTCTGGCTCGGCCGCCAATTAGGGACCGGGCCGTTCCGGCCATGTGGGCAATGAGCAGAAAGGCGTTTACACTCACTGGCCCGGTAACCGTTTTTTCGAGTGATATGGGGATGCTCCGCCAGTTCGCCACAGTCGAGCCTGTTAACTCTCGGTGTGGTGAATCGCGAGTCGCTTTTCTCGCAATACATGCAATTCGGTCACTGAAACGCTGCGCCATGAAAAGAAGCTTTTCAGCGTACATTCCCGAACCACTCAGGATCACTCTGTCACTGTGAACCCCTGGGTGCTCCTAGCAGTGCCTCCCATGGTGGCGATCGTGATCGGTCCCGTCACAGCGCTGGCAGGCACGGTTGCGGTCACCTGCTTGTCCGAGTTCACGCTAAACTCGGTCGACGCCACGCCACCAAAAGTGACCTCGGTGGTTTGCCTAAGGCTGACACCGATAATCTGCACCTGCGTTCCCACCGAACCGCTGGTTGGCCTGATGCGCGTGATCTGTGGTTGCACCCGGAAGGGCACGTTGCTCTCGATCGTTCCGCTGAGTGTTGTTACTCTGACCTTGCCCGTGCTGGCGCCAGCCGGGACCTCCGTCGTGATTTCGGAACTCGAAACGACCGTGAACACAGCTGGGGCGCCGTGGAAAGTGACCGCCGTCGTACCCGCCAAGTTGGTTCCGAGAATGACGACAGGCGCTCCCACCTTGCCAGACGCGGGCTCAGTTTTTGCGAACGGGTCCAGCCCCATGGACAGTCTGTAGACCGTGCCGCAGCAGTCAGTTCCGCCCTGTCCCGTAGTTCCGTAAAAAGCTCCGTCGGTCGCTTGGAGTAGACCGCTGTAGGGGAGGTCGCCAGACCACCAGTCGAAGCTGTAAAGCGTGCTCAAGCTCCCCCCGGGTGTGATCTTGAAAACGGTGCCCCCGCCCGTGCCCCCGCCGTTTGTAGTGGTCCCATAGAAATTTCTATCGGTGGCTTCGACCAGCCCTGCGCCGGGGTTAGCGCCGTCAGTCCAATATCCTGCAAAGTTGTGGAGTACGGTCAGCGTGCCCGTCGTCGTGATCTCGAAGACCGTGCCATCACCATTGGCTCCGCCACTTGAAGTTGTTCCATAGAAGTTTCCGTTGAAGGCTTGCACCAGCCCCGCGACAGGACTATAGCCGTCAGCGCCGCTGAAGGTATGCAACGTGGTCAGCGTGCCCGCCGGCGTGATCTCGAAGACCGTGCCCGCGCCACCGGACGTCGTCCCATAGAAGTTCCCGTCGGTGGCTTGCACCAGCATGCCAACTGGGTTGGCACCATCAGCGCCATTGAAGCTGTGCAGCCTGGTCAGTTTGCCCGCTAGTGTCATCTTGAAGATTGTGCCCGCGCCGTAGCGTCCACCGCCTGTCGTTGTCCCGTAAAGGTTCCCGTTGGCTGCTTGGATCAATGGCGCGGTGGGAGCGCTGCCGTCTTTGCCTCCGAAGAAGTACAGGGTCGTAAATGTGCCGTCCGGGGTAAGCTGGAACACGGTGCCATTGTCATTGACGCCACCACCCTGCGTCGTCCCATAGAAGTTCCCGTCGCTGGCTTGAATGACCCCTCCGATAGAGTGCTCGCCGTCGGAACACATATATTGACCGCAGAATGCGTAGAGCGTAGTTAACGCGCCGCCAGGGGAAATGTCGAAAGCCGTGCCGCCCATGGCGTTAGGACCGCCGTAGTTGGTGGTTCCGTAGAAGTTCCCGTCAGTTCCCTGAACGAGAGAACTATGGGGTTCGTCCCCATCGAGCCCAGTGAAACTTGCCAGCGTGGTCACGGTCTGTGCAGACGAACCAATCGCTGCGGTAACCCCTAACGCGAAAACGGCACATAGCGTTTTCGCCAAGACAACTTTCCGCACGCCACCTTTGTTGGAGCGTTGCGTGCGCGCAAGAATGAGCAGACCGATAGTTCGTAGATGAGTCATGGCGACTTCTCCAGTGGCGCGAGATTCAGGAAATTGGCATTGCACCAAAACTCGCGAGACAGGCTGGGTCTGACTAGAAAAACTAACTGCGAGGAGCGTGGGAAATGATGCAACCAGTGCCGACAGCTGGAATTTTACTGTCCAGGAACCGGGCAGTCAGTGACCGCTGACACACTTAGCGGCGTTGCGCCGGAATGGATGAATATGAAAATTGTTGCTGGTCTGATTATTCGCGCTGCTTATATCAGATATTGAGCACCCGCCCCTTACTTTGGAACCGGAGTGGTGGGTGTCCCGACTCTGTGACAATGGCCGAGGTGCAAAATTTGCACGGCAGTGGACCCGGAGTGGAGGCTGGCGAGGGCGGCCCTGGTCCGGTCAATGAGTGTAATCGCGATTTTTCACCAATTGAGACAATTGCCTGCCAGTTGGCGGCTGGGATAGCTTCCGGTTTGCCGACTAACCTGGAGTGATTTCGTCTTGTCCCCAAATAGCGACGCTTCCTGGAGCAATTTCCCAACTCTTTCGTCGGCGGTAGCAGTTTTCCCGAACCGAGAATCCTGGTCCAGTTGCCTCTCCTGCGGTCATTCCTATCTGTGATCGAAACACACCTGTCGTGTGATCCGGCGCACATCGTCGGACGACGAACTGCGCTATCTAGGTAGCCACATTTTATGAATGCCTTCAAAGATGCTGGGCACCTTTTTCGATTAGCCGCTGTTTTCGTCGTTGGTGGCTTGGCGTTTGCGGGAGTGCGCGCGCTTCTTGTGCCGAAGAGTTTCGGACAATACGGACACTACCGCGGGAACGCCATGGCCGAGATCGCCGCTCGCCCCGTAGCCTTCGCCGGGCATCAAGCTTGCGAAGACTGCCATACGGATGTGCTGGAAAAGAAGAAGAGCGGCAAGCATGTGCACGTCAACTGCGAAGCATGCCACGGACCACTGGCCAAACACGTCGATGATCCAGGTTCGGTGCAGCCCGCCAAACTCGACACGGCGGTGCTATGCGTCCGCTGCCACGAGGCCAACATAGCCAAGCCGAAGAGCTTCCCGCAAGTCACTTCCGCCGATCACTCCTCCGGGATGCCCTGCAATACCTGCCACCAGCCGCACAGTCCGGCCATCAGCGATGGAGGAACAAAATGAAAGTTACCCGGCGCCATATGTTGCTTCTGTTGCCGGCGGCGGCGATCGCCTGGAAACACGTCCTGGCCGGAACTCCGGAAGCGTCCCCCAATTACAAAATGTCCGAGCACTGGTGGGGCATGCTGATCGACCTGCCCAAATGTATCGGATGCGGTAACTGTGTGCGGGCATGCCAGGCCGAGAACGATGTGCCCGACGGATACTTTCGCACCTGGGTGGAACGCTATCACGTGGTGGACTACGACATAGAGAATCCCCACGTGGACTCGCCCGACGGCGCCAAGGAGGGATTTCCTCCGGGCAAAGAAGATGGCGGAAAGAACTTCTTTGTGCCCAAGCTCTGCAACCATTGTGCGGATTCACCGTGTACACAGGTATGCCCAGTGGGCGCGACGTTTATAAGTCCGGATGGTGTGGTTCTGGTCGACAAGACATACTGCCTCGGCTGCCGCTATTGCGTGCAGGCCTGCCCCTACGGTTGCCGCTTCATCCATCCGAAGACCCTGACCGCGGAGAAGTGCACTCTCTGCTATCACCGGATTACGAAAGGACTGACCACCGCTTGTTGCGAATCATGCCCGACCGGCGCGCGCCAATTGGCGGACTTGAAGAACCCCAACGACCTGATTCATGAATTCCTGAAGACCCACAGTGTTCAGATCTTGAAACCCTATATGGCGACCCATGCCAAGGTCTTTTACAACGGCCTGGATGGTTCTGTGCGATAAGGAGACTGTTTATGCCGGGCGTTGAAGGCTTCATGTATCCGAACGAAGTGGAGCTCCAGTGGAGCGTGCTGATCGTGCTTTATCCGTTTCTCACGGGGTTGGTCGCCGGCGCGTTTATTCTGGCGTCGCTGGAGCGCGTTTTCCAGGTACAGGAGGTAAAGCCCACTTACCGGCTGGCGTTGCTGACGGCCCTGTCGTTCCTGCTGGTGGCGCCGCTGCCGCTGCAACTGCACCTTGGACATCCGGAACGTTCGTACGAAATGTATCTGACGCCGCACAAGACGTCTGCGATGGCGATGTTCGGGTTTGTATACCTGTGGTATCTGATGGCCGTCCTGGTATTCGAAATCTGGCTCGACTACCGGCGCGACATCGCACTCCTGTCGCAGTCCACAACCGGATGGTTACGCATGATCTATCGCGCGATGACGCTGGGATCGAGCAATGTCAGCCCGAGCGCACTTGAGATTGACGACCGCGTGGGCTGGATCATTACACTCATCGGCATCCCGTCGGCATTCTTGTTACACGGATACGTCGGGTTCATATTTGGCTCGATCAAGGCAAACCCGTGGTGGTCGTCGCCGCTCATGCCCGTGGTGTTTATCTTCTCGGCCATGGTGTCAGGCATCGCTACTGTGATGCTGCTCTACATGCTGCTGACCTGGGCTCGCAAAGAGACCATCGACATGCGTTGCGTCGACACGGTGGCGCGCTACCTGTTCTATACCTTCATCATCGATTTCAGCCTGGAAATGCTCGACCTGATTCACCGCATCTACGAGTCCGATGAATCCTTCCGCAGTTTAGATTTCATGGTTCATACCAAGCTTTATATGTCGCATATCGTGGTCCAGATATTGTTGGGCACGGTTGCTCCCATTGCACTTCTCGCCTTGACCCAGGTGTTAAAGCTCGGCGAAATGACCCGCAAGCGCATTTACAGCCTGTCTGGATGCCTGACCCTGGTCGGAATTTTTGCCATGCGCTGGAACGTCGTGATTGGAGGTCAGTTGTTTTCCAAGAGTTTTCTGGGATATACGACGTACAAGATGGGCCTGATCACGCGCGAAGGGCTGCTGGTGGCCGTTGCTTTGACCATTTTGCCGTTCGTTATTTTGTGGGTACTGGTGAAGCTGCTGCCTCCGTGGCCGGAGAAGAGCTCGGGTTCGCTTCCCGGCACCGCACCCGCTCACTGACTTCCGAGCACCAGCTTTAGAGCACTACGTGTTTAGCACGCGACGTTGAGCAATATTTTTCGCCGCCTTCAAAGCGACTGGGGATTATGGACGATCTCGACGCTTTAGCACGGCTTACCGCACGCCTCGAGAAGCTGGAAAACCGAGTCTCCGCCCTCGAACATCCCTCGGAAAAGGCTGCGGCTGTTCCCGCCGTGCCCGTTGCTCCGGCTCTGGCCCAGCCGCGCGTCGAAGCGTTTTCGTTTGCCCAGGCCGGCGGAGTTTTCCCGGTACTGGGTAAGGCCCTGCTCGGCATCGCCGGCGCTTATCTGCTCCGGGCGGTTGCCGAATCGGGTTTGTTTCCGAAGCTGGCTGTGGTCGTTCTGGCGCTCGCATATGCGGGCATGTGGTTGGTATGGGCAGCGCGAGTTCCGGTGGAGGCGCGCTTTGCGAGTACTGCCTATGCCACCACTGCGGCTCTAATTCTCGCTCCCATGCTCTGGGAACTGACCCTGCGATTCGAGTTGTTGCCAAGCCCGGTGACCGCCGGCGTACTCGGCATGTATGTCGTCTCCGCCTACGCTCTAGCCTGGAACCACAAGCTCACAACGGTCGTCTGGGTGGCCAATGTCGCGGCGGTCCTCGTCACTCTCGTATTGTTGATCGCAACCCACGATCTGGTGCCGTTCATCTTGACGCTTCTCCTCATGGCGCTGGTCAGTGAAGTGATGGCCGGTCGCAATTGCTGGCTGAGGCTCAGGCCGCTGGTAGCGGCGGCGGCGGACCTTGCCATTTGGATCTTGCTATACATCTATGCCCGTCCGGAAGGTAGCCCCCCGGAGTACAGAAACGTCGCGATGCCGGTATTGCTGGCACTGGCGTGCATTCTGTTTCTGGTTTATGGAACGAGCATCATTTTCCGGACAATACGGCTTCGCCAGAAAATCAGCGTCTTCGAGATCGGGCAGATCATTCTTGCGTTTCTGCTGGCCGCCATGAGCACGCTCCGTTTTGGAGCAAGCGGCGATGCGCCGCTATTTGGGGCGTTCTGTTTGCTAGCGTCGGCAGCGTGTTATGGGACTACCTATGCGTATTTCGACCGTTTCCTCGAACAACGGAACTACCACGTATACGCTACCTGGAGCGCGGCTCTGTTTCTGACCGGCATCTCGCTCTGTCTGCCGTCGGTGCCGCGAGCGCTGTGCATGAGCGTAGGAGCGATAGTGGCCACATTCCTGGGCGCGCGGTCATCTCGCCTGACGCTGGAATTGCACGGTCTGGCATATCTGGTCGCGGCTGCGTACGCATCCGGCCTGATGGATTATGCAGGGTATGCGCTGGCGGGGAAGTTCCCATCTGCGCCCAAATGGATTGTCTGGATCGTCGCTGCCTCGGCGGTTGCGTGCTACACGATCGGAGGCAAATTGCGCACCAAACCAGGGAACCAGCGGCTCCTGCAACTGCTTTCGGCCATCCTGGCGGTGACTGTAGTGATCACGTTTCTGGTTTCTGTCGTGGTGCGGCTGGCTGCACTCAGCATGACTGCCAGCATTTCCCAAGTCGCGGTTGTCCGCACCCTGATCGCTTGCTTGGTAGCGCTCGCTCTTGCCTTCGGTGGCGCTCGTTGGCAGCGAAGTGAACTTGTATGGATTGCCTACGGCACACTGGCTTTGGTGACAGCGAAGCTGCCGTTCGAAGACTTGCAACATGGGAATCCGGGATCCACAGCCGTATCGATCTTTCTGTATGCAGTGTCTCTGATTCTCGTTCCACGTATGGTACGCGTTGGGCGTCGACCGATTGGAGAGGCCACGATCACGTTCACGGCGAGTACGTCGGGACGATGACGAAGCGAAGGGGACATGACATCTGTCACTTTCGGAGACCCAAGCGCACCAAGTGGCCACTTCGCCGGTGTGGCTTGAACCCCTGCCGTCAGAAACGTTCCGCACGTCGGGGAGCCACTCCCACATCCCACTCCAGTTTTCCAAGTCGATTTGAGAGTTCCATACGGCGCGAATTCCATTGTTGGGTACAAAGAGGCGTCCTCTGCTTCGATTGAGCATGGCGCCATCGAGTTTCACCGGGACAACTGGCGCTAACAGATCACACTCATCATCCCGATTACGAGCGAGCCTTGTTGGGCATGGCAGAACCTTCAACTAGAGCGAAGTGGCGCGCTTTTCGAAGTGCACGGACTAGTACTGCTTCAAAGTGCCTGACACTGCCGACATTGTTAGAGAGGTGATTTGTCAACAGTTGTTAGACAAAACGGTGGTCTTTTCTTGCTTCACATGCCTGATCCCTAATCGCTTCAAGTCGGAGGTGCCGACCGTGACAGTCGAACAGTCATTCAGGCAGTAGACAAAAATATAAATGTCGCTCCCGGTGGGTTCCCATCCTTCCGTAAAGTGCGCGGAAAGGGCACTCTCGGCGCCGTCACAATCCGCGAGAGAAATTCAGCCCCTGTAACAGAAGTTTCACTCGATCTTCATAGCCCCGTAATAAGCCCGTAACGATTGCCAACTATTATCGCTGCTCGTACATCCACCGACCCCAATGTCTTTCCACCCAATGTCGCACGACCGATTCCGGTTGCGTGAGGAAACAAATCCAATGAGGAGAACTGTGTATATGTCACGAAAAACGGCTCGAAATCATTTTCTAAGTAAGCCTCGTATCAATTGTCTGCGGCCGCTCGCCGTCCTGGCAATGGTGGCGGCTCTGAGCGTTTCGGCGCTCCCGCAGTCGGTACCTTTCCCAACCTACACACCTGGCGAAAACCAGAACGGGACGGTGGGCCCGAACTACCCGTCGACCTTACCCGACCCATGGGTCGTCAGCGATGGCACAATCATCACCCCTGCTGGCACGCCGGTCTACCTCGGTACCACCACCCGGGCTAAGGACGTCGCACTCAATCCCACGGGTAATGGAACTGCGGCAGTCCTTCAGATGAGCGCTCCACAGGCCGTCTCGATCTTCTGTGTGGCCGCCGCCGGCTGCACCAACAACCTGGGCACCTTCACCCAGGGCCAGGTCATGCAGACCTGGAGCTACAACGGCAATAAGGCGGGCAGCACCAAAGGCATCGCCTATACGTCGGACGGCCTGCGCCTGCTATTCAGCCAGGACCAGGACAGCAAGTACAATAGCTGGGTTTCCATCGTCAACGTCAGTCCGACTACGGGCTTGATCACAGGGAACAATGCTCAAGTCGAGGTTCCGCTGGACGCCTCCTACCTGACCATCGCAGGGTTTCCGGTCCCGGTGGCGGTGCTGAACACCGTCAATTGCACCCAGACTGTCACCATGCCGGTGACAGGCGTTACGATGCCCGCCCCAGTGGGGACCACGGGCAGCCTTGCGATCCCCTGCGGCGTCCCTTACTCGTGGGTAGATAACTTTGAATACACTTCCGACTACCAAGTTAATACCTCATATCCGACGAGCATCGCAATCGCGCCGAATAACAGCACTGCCTACGTCGTGCTGAACTTCAACGACGAGTTGGCAAAGATCAACCTGAGCCTGACGCCGCCAACCGAAGCTTCGACGATCCGTGTCGGCAACGTCCCGCATAGCGTCGTCATCTCGCCGGATGGCACAACCGCCTACGTATCCAACGAAGCCGGACGCGTTGCTAAAGCGACGGACTTCCAGGAATACTCGAACGGCACCCCAGTCGTAGCCGACAATCCGACTGGCTCCACGTCTACCGGTACGGTTTCCGTGGTGAACCTGGCCTCATTCAAGGTCACCAAGACCATCACTGTTGGTCTGCATCCGACGGGCATGGCCTTCTGGAACAATTCGGGAACCAATTACCTGTTGGTCGCCAATGCCTATAGCGACAGCATCTCGGTGATCAACACAACCACGAACAAGGTGACGCAGACGATTAACATTGCGCTGCCGATCACAGTGCCCGGTGAAGTCGTTGGCGCCGGACCGAACTCGATCACCGTCGATAACGTGAACAACGTTGCCTACGTTGCCCTTTACAATGCCAATTCGGTTGCCGTGATCGACCTGCCCACCGGCATGGTCGCGGGCCTGATCCCGACCGGCTATGCGCCGGCCTCGGTCGCGCTGGACACGGTTGACAGTGAACTGCTCGTTGCCAACGACAAGGGTCTCGGCACTGACGGTTTCGCTGTCGCACCGCCTCCGACAAAAACGTTCGAAAACTCATACGGCTCGGCATACGGCGTGTACGACTTTAACACCCACCAGGACCTCGGCACGGTGAGCCTTATTCCCCTTCCGCTGACGAACCTGCCGGCGCTGACGACGCAGGTCACTCAGAACAACCACTGGGATCTCACGGAAAATATCGAGTCCGCCAAAGGTGGCAACAAGAAGGCTGCGCCGGTGGCAATCCCTGCCAACATCGGCTCTCCCTCGAAGATCAAGCACGTGTTCCTGATCATCCGTGAAAACCGCACCTACGATCAAGTCTTGGGCGACGTGGTCGGCGGCAACGGCGACCCCTCCCTGGCAACCTTCGGCGTCAACTCGACCTACACCACGGGATATCCGGTCGTCACGCCCAACGCGCACGCGTTGGTATCCCGCTTCCCGCTGCTCGACAACTACTACAACCCGAGCCGCCAGTCGGCCGACGGTCACAACTGGATCACGCAGGCCATGGCGCCCTACTCCGACGACGTCCAGTCGCCGGATTGGCTCCGCGATTACCCCTCCAACGGCGGCGATGCGATTGCGTACCAGAAAGCTGGACACCTGTGGGACCAGGCTGTAAAGGCCGGCGTCTCGTTTAAGAATTACGGCGAATATGTCGAGGAGAATACCTTTAACCCGCCGGGTTGCACCCCGACGATCATCACCAATAGCTGCGAGCCGAGCTGGACGCAGTTCTACAACGACGTATTGGAATACGAGAATAGCCTGGAGCCGCAGCTCCAGTACTACAGCACGATCGGATCGTACACGCCGCTCCCGAACCTGATGAACAACACGGTCCAAAACTACCCGCAATTCGATCTGGACATCCCTGACCAGTATCGCTTCGATATCTGGAATCAGGACTTCCAGAATGACGTAACCAACAATTCGGTACCCCAGTTGGAGATGATGTGGATCAGCTCCGACCACACCGGCGGGCCGCCGACCGCGATAGCCATGCAGGCCGATAACGACCTGGCCCTTGGCCGTTTTGTCGACGCCATCAGCCACAGCCCGATCTGGTCTTCGTCGGCGATCTTTGTTACGGAAGATGATGCGCAGACCGGCGTTGATCACGTGGACGGTCACCGCAGCCCTGGCTATGTCATCAGCCCCTACGTTCTCCAGACCACCAACGGTGGGGTGGTCGAAGACAGCACCTTCTACACCCAAGTCAACATGACCCGTACGATCGAGCAGATTCTCGGCATTAAGCCGATGAACCAGAACGACCTTACGGCCTCGCCGATGAGGACAATCTTCATCGATAACCCCCCACCGGACTACTTCCAACCGTGGTCACACGTGGCACCTGGGACTCCGCTGTGTCTGGGCGTTTCAGGGTACTTGGATCCTCTTGGCAACACGTGTCTGAATTCCACCTTTCCTGCAGTCCGCAAGGCCGTCAGCCAGGCTAAGTCCACCCCGGCCGAGAGCCCTGCGGTTAAAGCTCTGCGGGCTGGTTGGATGGCAAAGAAGGCCCAGATTTTCGCGGGCAACCAGCACAAGCCAGACGTCGAAGATCCTGATACCGTTAACCACCTGAACTGGTACGAATCCACTGGGTTTAGGGTTCCCTACCCCGGCGAGAAGACGGTTCGCCCCGCGAGCGACTTCAACCGCGCGGCACCGGCCAAGGCTGACGACGACGACTAAAACACGTTCCAACTGCAAACGGCCCTCTCCCGGTGGGAGAGGGCTTTTTTGT
>CAVZUP010000197.1:0-34738 GCA_963778255.1 uncultured Acidobacteriaceae bacterium | reverse complement strand
ATCGTTGCCCTCGGTGGCGCGCTGATCACTGAGTTCCCGGTCGGAACTTCTCCGGTCCCGCAAAATTTTCCCATTCGCAACCGCATCATCAGCGGCATGTCCGCGGGTGTGCTGGTGGTGGAGGCCGCGGAATACAGCGGCACGCGCATCACCTCGCGCCTCGCGCTCGAACAAAACCGCGACGTGTATGCCGTACCCGGCAACGTGACCAACAAAGGATCATGGGGTCCGAACACGTTGATCAAGCAGGGAGCGAAGCTCGTTGCCACCTGGGAAGACGTGTGGGAAGAGCTGCCGGCGGATGTGCAAGCTGCCCTGAGTTCCATGCAGAATGAATCTCCCGAGCCGGAAACCGCATCTCTATTTCCGGACGAGGTCAGGTCGCCCCACGAAAAAAAGATCCTCCGGTTGCTCAAGGCCGATGAATCCACGCACATCGACGAACTGGTCGAATTGCTGGAAGCCGAAATGTCCTCCTCGGAAATCTTCGCCGCGCTCTTCGAACTGGAGCTGAATGGGCAGATACGGCAGTTGCCGGGGAAGAATTTTGTTAAGAGCTTCTAAAGCGCTCCGAGCTACGAGCCGCGAGCTACGAGCAAGCCAGCCGTTGAGGATGGAGGTTTCGTGTGAAAGATTTCAAAGATCTGCGCGTCTGGTCGAAGGCCCATTCCTTGACGATCGATGTGTATAAAGCGACGCGACCATTTCCTAAAGAGGAGCTGTTCGGGATAACCTCTCAGATGCGCCGCGCCGCGTCCTCTATTGGCGCGAATATCGCGGAGGGCACCGGACGCAAGTTTGATGGAGAATTGACGCGTGTTCTGCACATCGCGCGGTTCGGCTGCAGAACTTGAATATCACCTGTTGCTTGCGCACGATTTGCATTTGCTGTCGGAAGCCGTGCACGATTTGCTCGCTAAGCAGACGGATGAAGTTCAACGGATGCTCACCGCGCTGATTCAGCAGGTTCAGCCGGCGCAACTTGTAAGGAAAGCAGCAAACCGGTAGTGGTTTTGTACGCTCGAAGCTCGTGACTCGAAGCTCGCGGCGCGTGAGCAGTTTCGCGAAATTTGCCAAGTCATGTTAGTTTCGAGTCAAATAAGCTGTCACTTGAGGAACCATTGTCTAAAGGTCTAGTCATTGTCGAATCGCCGGCTAAGGCGAAAACTATCCAGAAGTATTTGGGCAAGGGATTCACGGTCGATGCTTCGTACGGCCACGTGAAAGACCTGCCCAAGAGCAGCCTGGGAGTCGACGTCGAAAACAATTTCGATACCGAATACGTCGTCATCCCAGGAAAAGAAAAGGTCCTGGCTAAGCTGAAAAAGCTTGCCCTGTCGGCCGACCACATCTACTTGGCGCCTGACCCGGACCGCGAAGGCGAAGCCATCGCCGCCCATCTTGCCGACGAACTCGGGGAAGACTCCAGCAAGAAAAAGAAGGGGAAGGCCGCCAAGAAGAAGACCGACGACGTCGGCGATGGCGCTCGCATCCGCCGCGTGACTTTCAACGAAATCACGCAGCGTGCGGTCAAGGCTGCCTTCGAGCATCCGCGCGACATTGATCGCAACCTGGTCGACGCGCAGCAGACTCGCCGCGTGCTTGATCGCCTGGTCGGGTACCAGGTTTCTCCGCTCCTGTGGGATAAAGTCCGCCGCGGTCTTTCCGCCGGACGCGTGCAGACCGTCGCGCTGCGCCTGATCGTCGATCGTGAACGCGAAATCAAGGCCTTCGAAAAGAAAGAATACTGGACGATCGACGCCAATCTTTCTACGGGTAAGCCTCCCGCATTCGATGCTCGCTTCCTCGGCAATGGCGAAGAGAAAATCGAAATCAACAATGGCGAGGATGCGGAAAAGATCCGCCTGGCGCTGGAAAAGGCCGAATGGGTCGTCCGCTCGGCGGAAAAGAAAGAACGCCGGCGCAATGCCACTCCGCCGTTCACGACCAGCAAGCTGCAACAGGATTCCTCGCGCAAGCTGCGCTTCAGCGTGAAGCGCACGATGATGATCGCGCAGCGCCTCTATGAAGGCATCGAACTCGGGGACGAAGGACTTGTCGGTCTGATCACCTACATGCGAACCGATTCCACTCGGGTCGCACCCGAGGCGATCACCGAGGTGCGGGAATACATCTCCGAGTCGTACGGCGCGCCGTATCTGCCCGATTCTCCTAATACATATAAGGAGAAAAAAGAGGCGCAGGCGGCGCATGAGGCCATTCGTCCGACGGCGGCGATGCGCCATCCCGATCAGGTCAAACAGTATCTGCAGGAAGACGAATTCAAGGTTTACAAACTGATCTGGCAGCGCTTCATTGCCTCGCAGATGAATCCGGCAGTGTTTGACCAGACCTCGGTCGATATCGATGCCAAGTCTGGTAGCGACGTGTTCTGGTTCCGCGTCACCGGATCGGTGATGAAGTTCGACGGCTTCCTCAAGGTCTACGAAGAGTCCAAGGACAACAAGGACGAAGAAGACGAGGAGCTGAAGCACAAACTGCCGCCGCTCGAGGCCGGACAGAAGTTGACGCTGAAGTCACTGCTGCCGGAGCAGCATTTCACCGAGCCGCCTCCGCGCTTCAACGAAGCTTCGCTGGTGAAGGAACTGGAAGAGCGCGGCATCGGCCGGCCTTCCACTTACGCCACCATTCTGAGCACCATTCAAGAACGGATGTACGCGCAGAAGATCGGCGGCAAGTTCGTGCCCACCGAAATTGGCCTGGTCGTCACCGATCTATTGGTCGAAAACTTCAAGGATATTTTCGATTTCCAATACACCGCTCGCCTGGAAGAAGAACTCGACGAGATTGAAGAGGGCAAGCAGACCGGCAACGAAGCGCTCACTGAGTTCTACAAGAAGTTCGCCAAGGATCTCCGCTACGCCGAAGAGCACATGGAAAACATCAAGCGTATGGAGAAGCCGACGGATGAAAAGTGTGAACTCTGCGGCGCGCCGCTGGTCATCAAGTGGGGCAAGCACGGTTCGTTCTACGCATGCAGCACCTACGACAAGGAAAATCCCGATACCTGCAAGTTCACCAAAGAGAACCCCATCAACCTGCCGGATCTCGACTCGGCCGATGTGCAGGAGACGGCGCAGGAGGAATACTGCGAAAACTGCGGCCGCGTGATGGTCCTGAAGCGCGGACGCTTCGGCCAGTTCATGGCCTGCACCGGCTATCCCGATTGCAAGACGACGCGGCGGCTCGATCAAGGCAAGAAAGTGCCTGACATTCCGCTGGATGAGACCTGCCCACTGTGCAAACGCAACTTGATCTTGCGGCATGGACGTTTTGGCGAGTTCACTTCGTGCAGCGGATATCCAGAATGCAAATATGTGAAGCAGAATTTCATCGGCGTGAAGTGCCCGGAATGCAAGGAAGGCGAGCTGGTCGAAAAACGAGCGCGCAAGGGCAACACGTTTTACGGATGCGGAAACTATCCAAAGTGCAAGTTCACTTCGGCGGCAAAACCGGTGCCCGAAAAGTGTCCGGACTGCGCGCATGAGTATTTGGTGGAGCGCATCCGCAAGGATGGAACGGTGATCGCATGTCCGAACAAGGAATGCGATTACGAACGGCCGGTGGAAGGCGCGGCGCCGGAAGTTGCAAAAGCCTAGAAACCAATGCGTCAGAGTATAACTTGATCGATGTAACGAGGCGAAAAACATGGCAAAAAAAGTGACCGCGGACGACGCAGGACTGATTCTGAAACTCTACGACCTCCGCCGCGAAGCGGAGTTGCGCAAGGCAAGAAACTGGTTTGGGGTGGAATTCTGGCCGCAGAGCGCCGACGATTTCCTGAAGGTTGTGAATTCGTCTGGGAGCCAGGAAAACGCTTGGCTTCGTCAGGCTGGCAGTTATTGGGATATGGCCGCATCGCTGGTAGTACACGGCGCCCTCTCCGAAGAGCTGTTCCTCGCCAGCAGCGGTGAACTGTTCTTTATCTTCGCCAAGTTTCACCCCTTCCTGAAAGAACTGCGGGAGAAGATGAACAATCCAGAAGCGTACGCGAATATCGAGAAGGTCGCCACCGGATCGAAGACCGCGCGCAAGCGCCTGGAGCGCGTCTCGAAGAATGTCGAGAATCGCCTGAAAGCGATGGCCAAGCCAGCGAAGAAAGGCTAAGGCTGACCAGCTTGTCACGCTGCCGGTATTTAGTGATGCGGGCATCTTTGTCCGCGCCCATCTGCTATCCTTAAATGGTTGTGCGGATGCTCTGGTGGTTCGTCATACTGGGAGTCAGTAGCGCGGTGGTCGTGTCGGTTGCCGTTACCCTTTATATGCGGGTCCGGCGGCAAATGAAGCGCTCGCCGGCCCACCGTACGGAGCTCGACGGCCTCGACCACCCGCCGCCTGAGGCCTGACTCGGTCCCACAGTTGTGAATCCGCGGGATTGATCCGCGAAAACGAAAGGAAAGCCATGTCGAGATCGGCAACGCAAATTGTTGGACAACGGCCCCAGTCGATGGATCAAGGACAGGATCGGGGAAGAGAATGGGCAAAGCAGGCGGCCATCGTGGTCTCCGCCAGCCTCTTCGTCGCCTTGTGCGCTCGCGTGACCGTGCCGCTGCCGTTCACGCCGGTTCCGCTGACTCTACAAAACTTCGGAGTTCTGGCCGTGGGCTTGCTCCTCGGCTCGCGCCGCGGTTTCGCCGCGCTCGCGCTTTATCTCATCGAGGGTGTGTGCGGTCTGCCCGTTTTCAGCATGGGCGCAGGCATTGGCCACGTCCTTGGCCCGACTGGCGGATTCCTCATGGCCTATCCACTCGTGGCCTTCGTCGCGGGCTGGCTCTATGAGCATAGCTCACGCCGCTTCGCCTGGGCCGCGCTGTCCTCCGTGGCTGCGGAACTGGTGCTCTTCGCCGGCGGGCTTAGTTGGCTGGCCGTGCTCACGCATTCGGTTCCTCTGGCGATCAGTTATGGGCTCTACTGGTTCGTTTTTGCGGAAGTGATCAAGGTGCTGATGGCCGCTGGCGTGGCCGCGCGCTGGCACCGCTCGTCGCAAGGATGATTCGCAAGGACGAACGAAAGATTTTGTTTTGGAATCGGGGCATCGCGTTAGCGCTGCTGCAAACGCTCCAACTCACCACCCATTGAAAGCGGGTGAGCCATGGAAATCGGACTTTTTCCAGAAATAACGTTGATAGAACAGGATTACGGAATCTTATGAGTACAGTATCTTCTCCAGTTCGCGAAATTAAAGTGGCCCACAGCCCGGACTCCGACGATGCATTCATGTTTTATGGCCTGGCCACGAACAAGGTGCGAGTTCCCGGATTGAAGTTCAGCCACACCCTTTGCGACATCGAAACGCTGAACCGCCAGGCGCAGGAGGGCGACGGCATTTACGACGTGACCGCGATTTCCTTCCACGCCTATCCCTACATTCAGGAAAAATACACGCTGATGTCGTGCGGCGGCAGTGTGGGTGATGGTTATGGGCCCATGCTGGTCTCGACGCGTCCCTTCACGCAGGACGAGATCAAGCAGAAAAAAATTGCGGTGCCCGGCAAGCTCACCACCGCCTACCTGGCGCTTGAATTGTTCGCGCCCGGCATTGAAGTTGAGGTCGTACCCTTCGATCAGATCATCCCGCAGATTCTTGAAGGCAAGCACGAGGCCGGCCTCATTATCCACGAAGGCCAGCTCACCTACGATAAATCCGGATTGCATCGCGTTGTCGATCTCGGCAAGTGGTGGCAGAAGGTCACTGGCCTGCCGCTGCCCCTCGGTGGAAACGCCATCCGCCGCTCGCTTGGCGCGGAAACCATGGCTAGCGTGACGCAAGCGCTGCGCGAGAGCATCCAGTACGCCATCGACCATCGCGAGGAAGCGCTCGCCTACGCTATGCAGTTTGCTCGCGATCTCGATACCCAACTCGCCGACAAATTCGTAGGAATGTACGTCAACGAGCGCACGTTAGATTACGGAGACGACGGACGGGAAGCCGTGAAGCGATTGCTCGACATGGGACACAAGGCAGGGATCATTCCGCAGACGCCGCGAGTGGAGTGGGTGTAGAGAAGGCTCTTGGCTGTTAGCTATTGGCCCTTAGCTTTTCGGTGCGGCATCCGCAATTGTGGGTTAGTCAGCTAAAAGCTAAAAGCTGACCTACTTCACCCTCTCCGCAAATGAGAACGCCGGATCAATGTCCACCGGTACGTCCGACGCCGCTGTCAGCGCGGCTTTCAAGTCCTCCGGCATCGTGCCGTACTTCTTAAGCAAGTTCTCCACGCGTGGGCGGTCACCGGTGGCCTCGATCTGTAGCAGTTCCTTGGTTAGGTCGGCCAGTGCGCCCGGCATCTTCTCGGAGTCGATCGTGTATTTGCCGCTTGGGTTGCGGCGGATCGCGCCGCGCTCAGAGAGATAGTTGAATTCCATCATCTCCGCTTGACCGTGCGCCTCATCCGTCCCGAAGCGCACCGCGCGAAACAAGTCGCCCACGTACGATGCGTAATACTCCTCCAGTTTCTCTTTCGGAAGCGCATTATGATCGACCAGCCATTGCAAGGCGAACATCCCGGTCACGTCGGCTTTTGCTTCTTCCAGACCGCTGAAGGCCGGACCGATCGCTTCCCGGATATCGACCTTGCCGGCTGCGGTTCTTGCGTACGCCGGGCCGAGTCCGTGGCAAATCTCGTGCATGATGGTGGTCAGCACATAAGCCTCGCCGGAAACTTTCGCCGCCTCCTCCGGTTCCATCAGCTTGCGTGCGAGCGGCAAGATGACGTAGTGGACACGCGCGTCCATAAAATTCTTGAAGAAAATCTTCTTGCTGCCCTTCTGTTCATGCACCCGCGGATCGTTCGGCAGATTGTCGGCCACGGCCTGGTAGCCGTGGGCAAGGTCCCCTGCGCGAAACGGAGCGTCCATCATTTCCATCGGCGTCTCCAGCCCTTGTTTCGACGGCCGATCCTCCTCCGGCAGCGGGAGCGCATCCTGAATTTGCGGCACGTATTGCCGGAACAAATCCAGCTTCTTGCTTTCGCGCTCGTTGCGCACCATCACCGCCGCGCCGTAGGAACCTTTTACGCCCAACAAACCGTCCAAATACGTCTCATACGGCGCAAAAATGATGTCGACTTTCGGATTCTTCAGCTCCAGCCATGCAAGGTCGCTCGCGAAGTAATCGTCGCTGAGCAGCGCATCGGCCCGCAGACGAAGAAACTTGGCAAAGGCGGCATCATCGCTGAGCGTGGCCGCTTCCCGCAGAGCCTTCGCCGCCGGCTCCAGAAACGAGCGAAACGCAATGTGGTAGGGAACGGTCTCTAGTTTTCCATGATTCCAGCGCACGATCGTCGACGGATCGTAAATGGCTGTTTTCTGTTCCGGATGCTGCTTGACGTATTGCTCCACCTGCTCGCGCGTCAAGTTCGCAGGATAGAAACCTTGCCCCGGCGGCATGGACTCGCTTCCGACGAATGGCTCGTTCCCGTCAATCATGTCGAAGCGGGAAGCGTTAATCCACAGGTAGCGGCGCAGTTCGGCATCCCGCCGGTTCCGGCTTGATGCCAGCGACTGATACAGCGTCAAACCATCGGGGTCGCTCTGCCGCCAGTAGATGCTCTCCAGGTAGCCGCAGGCCTCCACCAGTTTGCGGACGAGTTTCTGTTCGCGTGCGTTGAGGCCCACTGTCTGAAAAGGCATGGGGACACGACGGAACCTGGCCAGGCGTTGTTGCAGGTCAGGCACAACCTTCAAATTAGCCGGGACGTTACCCTTTGCCGCCGAGCCCGTCATCATCCGGCCTTTCTCGGTCTGCGCCGGAGCGAGACTTGACATCAGAAATAGGGAAACCCATAGGAGGAAGGATTGCGCAAAAATGCAGGCTAAAAAGCTTTTAGTAGAACCATTTGTCATCTGTCTACAAGTCTATCAAACCCGTGAATCCGCCCGGAGCAATTATCATAAAAAGATGCGGGGAGAGAATGGCGCCCAGACTCTGCTCATCGATGCCGATGACACGCTCTGGGAAAATAATATTTATTTCGAACGGGCGATTGCCGAGTTCATTTCGTTTCTCGACCATCGAGAACACTCGCCTGAGGCGGTTCGCAAGGTGCTGAATGACGTGGAGCGGGAGTCCATCGTCACGCACGGCTACGGGCTGCACAGTTTCACCCACTCGCTGGTGGAAACTTTCGAAAAGCTTTCCATCGATCCGGTCACGCCCGAACTCCACGAACGCATTCGCAGTTTTGCCCACCGGATCGCCGATCATCCGATCGAGATCCTTCCCGGGGTGCCCGAGGCTCTCCAATATCTCGGCGAGCGTCACCACCTCATCCTGATGACCAAGGGAAATCCCGCCGAACAATCTGGCAAGGTCGAACGCTCAGGATTGAAAGAATATTTTGCCGCGATCGAAATCGTGGCCGAGAAGGACGAATCGACCTACCGCTTGGCTATTGCCAAATATGCCTTGCAAGCGGATACCACCTGGATGGTCGGCAATAGCCCGAAGTCCGACATCAACCCCGCACTCGCCGCCGGTCTGCACGCGGTCTTTATACCCCATGGCAACACGTGGATTTTGGAGCACGAGGAACTCGCGTCCGCTCCGGCATCGCAGCGCCTGCTGGTGGTCGAGCGTTTCAGCGATCTGCGGAAACACTTCTAGCTTTTATCTTGCATGGTGGCCGAACAAAGAAACCGCCCTGGCGTCTCATGAACGCAGAAGACGCAAGAACGGTCATTTTTCAGTTCAAGCCGCTACTGTTTTCTTCTTTACTGCACCGTCACGCTGACGGCTGCGGAGGGAATGCCGTTGGCCACGACCTCCAACGTGCTTGCGCCCGTTTCCATCGCAGCCGGCACGTCGAAGTTCGTGGAAACCGTGGCCGTGCCCGTGGCCACGCCCATGCTGCTGTGGTCGTGAGTTCTGGCGTAGAACACGTGCTTGGTGCTGTTGTTCATGATTCGCACCAGCGGATAATTCGTTGCCGTTTGCAATTCGTCTCCGAAAGCAGCCGCTTGCGACAACCCATTGAACTGGGTGCCCGAGATCGAGTAGGTCGATCCCCGTGTCACCGTCGACGGATAGGAAGAAATTGCTGGCGCCCACGAGGTCTGGTAGGTTCCCGGGGAGGTATACACTTCTGCGACACCACCGCCGACCAGCACCTGGCCGGTAGGCAATACCATCAGACTTCCTGGGGTTGGCGGTCCGGCGGTCAAGCGTGTCCCATCGAATACATACGAGGTCCCGGAGTCACCCTCGACAAGCACGTTGCCATTCGTCAGCAGAACGGCAAACGAATCGCCGGCATTGTCATCGTTGGGGAACACGGGGCCGACCGTCCACTTGCCCGTGAGGCTATCGTATACGGCGGTGTTGCCTGGGCCGTTGTTTTTTGTGTAAGACCCGGTCACGAACACGGTGCCATCGGGACGAAGGATTGATGGCCCGATTTCTCCAGGCGGATAGTAACAAAGCGTGCCGCCCGGACCATAGCTGATGCAGCCATAAGGAGACGGCGAATGCAAATCGACAATCGTGCTGCCGGCAGTCACCCACTCTTTTGCCGACGGGGAATATATCTCGGAGTTGGGCGCAGCTTTCACATCGGCGGTCAGAATGGAGCCATCCGGCAACAGAGTCCAGCCCTCCTCGGCGTTGAAGTCCTTTTTGCCTTTCGAACTGAGTGTCGTCCACTTCATGGTCTTGGGATCGAGCTCTCGCATCTGTTTCGTGAGTTTGTTTCCGATCACATAGTCGCCGTTTGGCAGCACCAGCGACGGGGAATCTCCGATATAGTTCCAGCCCTTGGGAGCCGGCACCGCCGTCCAGGTATTCGTCGTCGGGTTGTAAATCGCGCCCAGGTTGGTAAGCGTGAAGTTATTGAAGTTGTATTCTCCGCCCTCAATGATCAGGCGTCCGTCGGCCAAAACCGCGGAAGCATTGGCGTAGGGTGCGTATCCAGAGGGAAGGCTGGCCAGTTGCGTCCAGGTTCCGTTGACGTAGCTCCCGGTATTGTCGGGCGTGAGCTTCCACCAATCGGAATAGTTATTCCCCTGCACCATGACCGTTCCGTCGGTTAATTGGTAAGAAATAATGACGCCGTCTGGCGGCTGATGCTTCAGCGTTGTGAGCGTCTGTGCCAGCGCGGCACCGGACACGACGAGCAGAACCACGAATGCTGTGAGAATAAACTTCTTGGACAAGATGCACGACCTTTCTTGAAAGCTGCCCCTGGTAGCCCGCGCAGAACTGTCCCTCGGTGTTGAGCCATTGATCATTTGCAACCCCCTGGGAAAGAGACGCGAAGCGCGGAGGTTCATGGTAGCAAAAGCCCGCGAAATTGGGTAGCAATGAAAAGCAACGTCCAGGACGGTTTCTCGGGACGTGCGCCCGGCTACGGTTCCGCGAGCGTTGTCCCAAAAAGACGCAAGCCGGGAGCCCGGAATTTCTTCCGGTCCCGGCCTGCGCTTCTATCAACTTGTGAGCCGGCTTAGTTGGCCGGCGTTGGGCTGGCGTTGGCGGTGGTCGCCGTCGTCGCTGGCGTCGTTGCCGGGGCCGCCGCGGTGGTCGCCGCGGGCGTGCTGGTAGCGTTGTACCGCGAAAGCCGCGGGTAGAATGGAGTCACCTCGAAGGGCATCTTGTCGCGAGCCGAAGTGATCGCGACCGGCTGCGCCTTCACGATCTCCACCTTGTCGTCCCATGGATTCAGCTTGACGCGTCCGCCCAAAGGTAACGCGGCGATCTGGTCCAGCTTGTTCCAATCGAGCGCCGGAGCCGTGTTGGCGAGTTGCGCCATGCGTGTCACCGTGCCGTTCTCCGCAATGCTGTTGCCGAGATGCGCTTGCAACAGGGCGCTCAGTTGCGGAGCGCGCTGCTGGAGGGCCTTGATGAAGAGGCCGGCTGTTTCCAGCTTCTGCGCGTACGGCGAGGCTTTCAGCATCTCGATCGCTTTCTTGTCGGCGGCCGCTTCCTCCTCGGGAATGTGTTTGAATCCGAGGTTCTGGTACGTCCCCTCGTCGGAGAACAGCATGCGGTCGTTGAAGGCATACTGGCTGCCCAGGTTATGTCCCAGGACGATGTGCGCCAATTCGTGCGAGAGCACCATGGCCAGGCTGCCCTCATCGGGAAGCACGTCGATCAGCCCGCGGCTCACCACAATCGTGTTGCCGACGCTGAAGGTTTCCAGGGGAGAGGTCATCAGCACCCGGGTTCGAATCGGCCGCGGCATTTCGATGTTGTTGGTGATCTCGAGGTTGTTGACCACGGTTTGCAGAATCTTATCCACGTCGCCTTCCGGCGCCAGCAGTCCGGCGCGTTCCAGGCGTTCGATCACGTTGTCTTCCGCCTGCTGCTGCCATTCGCGCTCGGCGGCCAGCGGAGTCGCATCCTGGGCGCTCGGCGTATCGTCCTTCACGCTGTCGACCCGGATGTTGGTAAGTTCGTCGTTGGGCGTTCCCGTCTTCAGGTTATATCCCCACATGCGAGTCTGCGCCTTGAATGCGATCTTGTTCCGGGCTCCCGCCGTGAAGTCGCCTTCCTCGCTGTAGATGTACGCCGGTACCCAGTACCCCGGGATCAGATTCAGCCGCCAGCTATCCATGTGGAAGTAATAGTTGTTGCGCTGAGGCCGGGCATAGGTTCCGTTCAGCCGGACGATATTGAAGTCCTGATCTTCCACCCAGATGCGGCCGAGAAAGCGTCCCCGGCCTGCGTCCTTTTTCGGCGTCAGGTCGAACACCAGACAGCGCACGTCGCCCAGGAACTCGCGCCGCGCATAGCGGAAATCGTAGTGCTGCCGGTCAAAGTCGTTGCGGTCGGCGAAGATCATCCACGAAAAACCGAGCGGCTGGTACTGGAACTTAAACTTCTTGCTGAACTCGCCGAGAAGATGCTTCTCCATACCCTCGTCTTTGTCTTTGTCCTTGCTCTTACCTTTGCTGTCGAGATAGTCGCTGCGGTCGATCGATTCGCTCAGGTCCATGCGTCCGAGGAAGTAATGGTCGTCCTGCGGAACCGGGCCTAGCTGCGCATCCTGGGTCAAGTTCTGCAGATAGGTCTCCACCACTGGAGTGCGTGGCGACAAGAGCTTAATCAGTTCCTTCTCGCGCACGATCACGCGGTCGACCACCTGATCCATTGTGGTGGGCGGCGCCAAATTGGACTGAGTCTGGCTGGGCTGCGTTGCCGCCGGCTGTTGGGCCGCTGCCGTCATTGTTATCGCCAGCAGAGCCAAAACCATCAAATTCAAAGTGCTCATCGACTTGCTCATAGCTTTCCGCATGACTCTTGTCTCCAAAGTGATCAATACGCCAGTTGAAATACCACGTGCACGACTGCGGTTGAATCCAGGGCCTGCCCGTTTCTTAAGGCGGGCTTGAATCGCATCTTGTTGGCGGCAGCGATCGCGGCTTCATCGAGTCCATGGCCCAAACCCCGGACCACACGATTCACATGGAGCTGCCCGTTCGCCGCGAACTCCACTTCCAGCAGAACTTCGCCTTCCAGTTTCAGATTTCTGGCTTCGTCCGTATAAACCGGATTCGGTTTGTAAGTGATCTCGACGGCGGTGGCCACAGGGCCGCTGTCGGCGCGCTGAATGTGCGGCGTGTTTTGCGCGACCTCTTGCGAGGTAAAGCCGGAGGTCTGCACATTGACATTGCCGCGGCCACTGACGCGCCCGTCCCCCCGTCCCGGGGTTGCCACTCCACTGCCAAAGTCGGCGCTTGCTACCGTTCCCTTAATCCCTTTGGCGCCGCCTGACCCGTTCCCTTGTCCCGGTCCCACCGGCATGTCAAACGAGCCCGCCGCGGAAGCGATCAGCTTGCCGTTTGGTTTACCGTTATCGCTGGGCTTCAGTCCATTGGGGTCGCCGAATCCGCCGGTCTGCACCTTCGAAATTGGAGCATTCACGGTGGGCGTCACCGAACTGCCCGAGAAATCCCCGGTATGAATCAGCATCGGACGCGCTCCACTGGTCTGCGTCAGAACCGCCGGCGCGAAGTTGTTCATCGCTACCTTGGGAGGTTCAACTTCCTGGGGCTGCGGCTTGGGCGCGCGGATCTCTTTCGGCACGATCAGCTTCGGCGCCTGGAACACCGGATCCGGCGGCAGCAACTTCGCATGTACCGGCAACGGTTTGGCCTTGGGCAGCGGCTCGGGCCTCAGCGACGGCCGTGGCACCAACTCGGTGACGTGATAGTTTTCGAGGTCTAGCAGTGGATCGGACGTCATGATTCCGAAGAGAATCAGCAGCAGAATCAGACCCGTCAGCATTCCGTAACTGGTCGCGAAGGTTCGCCAGTTCCACTTCCGTTCAGGCAACAGGCCGAGTTGAAAGTCGCGATCGTACGTAGGCATCCATAACTCCAAAAAAGGGGGCCCAAGCTGGGGAAGCGCTTAGGGTTGGAGTCTTCACTTTAGGGGAGATTGGGCGGGGGGGGAACGTGTCGCTTGCGCGTGTCCTTTGGTAACACACCTTAGGTGTGTGATTCGACAGCTGGTTACTTGCGTTCCGCCGCCCGGCGCCGGGCAAAAAAGTGGAACACCGGAACGCCCGCCAGAATCGCCAGGCATCCGCCCGCCGAACTCTTCAGATTGTCGGTGAACGTGTAATAAAGAAGAGCTGCGGAAACCAGCACGAACACTGCCGGAACCACGGGGTATCCCAGCACGCGATACGGGCGTTCCAGCTTCGGCTCCCGCCAGCGGAAAACGAACACTGTGCTGCCCGCGATCATGTAAAAGAGCCACTCCGCGAAAATTGCCAGCGAAAAGAACTGACGGAAACTGCCGCCCAGCAGCAGTAAAACCACTGCCAGCCCGCATTGCACCATGATCGACACCGATGGCGTATGAAAGCGGGGATGAACCTCGGCAATCGCCTTGAAAAAATAGCCATCGCGCGCGGTGGCGAACGGCACACGCGCTCCGCTCATAATGGTGCCATTCAAAGTCACCAGCATTGAAACCGCCATGCCCGCCGACACCAGGCTCGCGCCCGCCCGTCCCAGCACCAGCGCCACCGCGTCCGACGCCGGGCGTTCCGAGCCTGCGACCGCCGCCGCGGGCAGCACGTACTGCACCGCCGCATTCACCAGAATGTAGAGCGCGCCCACCGTGGCCACGCCCCAGATGAGCGACAGGGGAATATTGCGCTGCGGATTGCGGATCTCGCCGGCCACCATGTTCAGGTCATTCCAGCCGTCGTAAGCCCAGAGCGCAGCCACCAGAGCGGCAAAGAATCCCGCCACGCCGCCTTTGGCCCCGGCAAATTCGGTTGCGAAATTAGCCCAAGTCCCTCCGCGATACGAAAAGCCGACGGCCACAATTCCGAGGATGATGGCAACCTTCAACAACGTGAATAGGAATTGAAATTCTCCCGCCCGGCGTACCCCGATGTAGTTCAGCCACGAAATCAGCAGGGTCGCGCCAATCGCTACCAGTTGCCCGTAGGTGATGGAGAAGGGATGCCGCAGGCAGGCAGTTGAGAAAAAAGAAAAGACCGGGAAGGTCTCCAGGATTCGCACCAGGCCGGTAGTGATCGTCGCAATCGAAGCCGGCTTGGCGATCAGGAACCAGGTCCACGAATAAAGGAATCCCGCCAGCGGCCCGTAGGCATCGCGAACATACACATACTCACCGCCGGCCTGCGGTTTCATGGCGCCCAGTTCGGCATAAGTAAGCGCACCGAAAAAAGAGAGCAGTCCTCCAACCATCCACGCCAGATACACAAGGCGCGCCGATCCCACCGCCTGCATCATTTCGGATGGAACTAAGAAAATTCCGCTGCCGATGATCGTCCCCACCACGATGGCCCCGGCATGGGATAACCCCAGGTCGCGCGCCAGTTCGGGGCGGGAATGATTCTTTGGTTGTATGCCCATATCCTCTCCGCGTCCTCGGCGACCTCTGCGGTTCAAGCTCGTGCTTCATCCTGTAGTAGAACGCTGGCCGCGTACCCCACCGCAAACGTCACGCAGGTCTCGATTGCGACCCACCAGGTAAACGCCACATGGGAGTAGCGCCACAAGTACAGCCCCGTGGCAAACCCGCATAACATCCCAGCTGTGGCTCCGTTCTGATGCGCGCGTTTGGTCAGCACTCCCAAGAGGAAAACGCCCAGCAAAGCTCCATACGCCACCGACACGATCTGCAGCCCCACTTCCACCACGCGCCCCACTTGGTGCAGAGCCAGGAGCGCCAACCCGAACAGCACCAGCGCCCAAACAACGTTCGCCAGCCGCGAGAGCCGCAGCCGCTGCTTATCGTCCGTCTGGGGCCGGAGTCGGAAGTAGAAGTCAAACATCGTGCTGGAGGAAAGGGAATTCAGTGCCGCGCTCAGGTTCGACATCGCAGCAGCCAGAATGGCTGCGATCAGGAGCCCGGAGATTCCGTGTGGCATGCGGGTGACGATGAACTGGGGGTAGATTCGATCCGATTTCCCGAAGGCCGAGGCGGGAAGCTGATAATACGCAAACAGCATGACGCCCACAAGCAAGAACAACGCGAACTGAAAAAGAATTGCCACTCCGCTCGATACCAACGCCACAGCCGACTGGCGCTGGTTCCGCGCGGTCAGTAGCCGCTGCACGATCAGCTGGTCGGTTCCGTGGGTCGCCAGTGTAAGGAATGCGCCTCCGATGATGCCGGCCCAGACCGTGTAGGGCCTGGTGAAATCCAGGTATGGCCAGCCATGCTGCAGCGCCAGATCAAAGACTTGAAACTTGTGAGCAGCACCCGCCAGAGCAAGCGTCGAGTTCCATCCGCCGGGAACCAGATGGAGAATCGTGACCAGCCCGACCACCGTTCCGCCGATATAAATGAACGTCTGCACCACGTCGGTCCAGATGACCGCCGCTAAGCCGCCTTCAAACGTATAGATCAGCGTCAGCAGTGTGATGATGGCGATCGAGGACACCTCGCCGGTACCCAGCGCGATCGACACCACAATTGACACGGCATAGACTCGAACGCCCTCTGCCGCTGCCCGCGTCAGCAGGAACAACGCCGCTGTGACCGTGCGCAGTCGGGGACCGAAGCGCCGTTCAATCAGTTGGTAGGCAGTGTAGAGGTCGCCGCGAAAATACTGCGGCAAGAAGATAACACTGATGACGATCCGACCGATCACATATCCCATCACGACTTGCAGAAACGTCAGGTTGGTCGCGTAGGCCAGGCCAGGAATGCTTATGATGGTCAGCGTGCTTGTCTCCGCCGCCACAATCGATAGCGAGATCGCCCACCATGGAATGTCGCGGTCGGCGAGAAAATAATCCCGCATCGTTCGCTGCCGCTTGCGAAAGCGCAGCCCAAACAAAGTGATCCCCGCCAGGTAAACGCCAATAATCAGCAGGTCGATCCGATTCAATCCCAAGCCATTCCTCTATGCAGAGACGCAGCCTGCCGCGTCTCTGCCACCATTAACACTTTCGCTGCATTGTACAAGCATGTCCAGGGCGCGAATCCGTCGCGGCCAAATTCCGCGAACCTGTGTTAGAACTAGCGCGATGGCCTACTATCTCGGAATCGACGGTGGCGGCACCAAAACCCGCTGCGTTCTCGCCGACGACAAAGCGGTGCTCGCGAGCGCCATGGCCGGCGGCAGCAACATTGTTCGTCTTGGCGAGGTGCAGGCCCGGGAAGCGCTGCACACTGCCGTCCGCAAAGTCTGCGAGCTCGCCGGGATTTCTCCCGATCAAGTCAGCGCCGTTTGTATCGGTGCCGCCGGCGCTGCCCGGCCCGAGATCGCTGCCAAGATTCGCGGTATCCTCGCAGACGTAATTTCCGCAACGCCTCCCGCAAGAATCGAAGTTGTCGGCGACTCCGTAATTGCCCTCGAAGCCGCGTTTGGCGCAGGGCCGGGCATCATCGTGATTGCCGGAACTGGCTCCATCGTCTTCGGACGCGACGCTGCCGGCCATACCGCGCGCGCCGGAGGTTGGGGCTTTGCCATCTCCGACGAAGGTTCGGGCCACTGGATCGGCTGCCGCGCCACTTCCGCCATCCTTGCCGCTCACGATCAAGGCCTTGAAACCGCACTCACCGACATGGTCCTGCAAGCCTGGAAGCTCAGTACCCTCGACGAACTGGTGCAGCAAGCGAACGCAACCCCGCCACCTGACTTCCCGCGCCTGTTTCCGGGTGTTCTCCGCGCGGCCACCGAGGGCGACTCCGTTGCCTGCGATCTCTTGTCTGAGGCCGGAGTCAAACTGGCGACTCTCGCGGCCACAGTTGTGCGCCGTCTTGCACCCCATCTTCCGTCGGGGCTGCTTCCCATAGCCATGACGGGCAGCGTCTTTCGTCAGTCTCAACAAGTGCGGGAGGTTTTCTACAATACGTTGCGAAGCGACTTTCGCGGCATTGATGTGCGTCAACAGCTGGCCGATCCCGTCGAAGGCGCGCTAATCAGGGCACGCGCAATTCACAACTTAGAGGCGGGCATGGCCCCGTCTGAGGCAGGCTGAACGCCGCGATGTCTGAAGACGAAATTCTCGAAGATGAAACCGCGAAGCCCACGGAAACGGCGAGCTTAATTCGCCTTGCGCCCGATGATTTGCTGGTTACCGTCGCCGACCCGGCGCTCACCGAGGACCTGGCCATGGCGCTGCTCAAACGCGCCGACTTGCCCCTTGAAGTTCTGGAGCAACTCGCCAAGAACACCAACGTGCTGAAAAGCCGAAAGGTGAAGATCGCGTTGGCTGGCCATCCACACACACCACGCCATGTGTCCGTACCGCTGGCGCGCCAGTTCTACACTTTCGATCTGATGAAAGTGGCGCTCTCGCCCAACGTTCCCGCCGACGTTAAGGTTGCTGTCGACGACGTTCTCATTTCGCGACTGAAGGCGGTCACTGTTGGCGAGCGCCTGACGCTGGCCCGCCGCGCCTCTGGCCGAGTAGCCGCTGCTCTTTTGCTGGAGGCTGAACCGGTCGAGGAGAAAATCGTGGGAACAATTGTTGAGAGTAAGAAAAGGGACGCCAAGGCGGCAGGCCGCGAGATCCGAATCCTGCAGAGCGCGCTCGACAACCCGCGCCTCACCGAAGCTCTCGTGATCAGTTCCGTGCTACGCCCCGCCGCCAGTGCAGCCCTCGTGCATGAAGTTGCGCGGCATGCGAAGTGGTCTCGTCGGAAAGAAATTCGCGCCGCACTCTTACGTACCGAGCATCTTTCGCTGGCACGCGCCCTCGAATTTAGCCGCGAAGTCCCTGCCGCGGGGTTGCAAGAAGTGCTCGCGAGTTCGCTTCTCCCGGACAAAATCAAAAGCCAACTTCTCCGCGAGCGCGGGGACGTTTGATTGCGCCTCGCAATTACGGCACCCAATCCGCGATAAAGACATTCGTCTCGTGCGGTGCCTTCCCGTTGCGATGCGATATCCAGACCAATTGCTTTCCATCCGGACTGAACATCGGGAATCCGTCGAAGCCGTCGAAGTACGTGATCCGCTCCAGCCCCGTCCCATCGACGTTAATCGCATACAGTTCGAAGTTTCCCATGCCGCCCGTGGAGCCCACGTTCGTCGAAAAAATAATCCGTTTCCCGTCCGGGAAAAACGACGGAGCAAAGCTCGCGGCATTCAAGTTCGTAAGCTGCCGTTTGCCGCTGCCGTCGGCTTTCATGATCCAGATCTCAAGAGTTGTCGGACGAATCAGATTCTGCTTCAGCAGTTCCTTGTATTCCGCAATCTCCTGTTCCGTCTTCGGATGGTAGGCGCGATAGACGATCCATTTCCGGTCCTTGGAGAAAAACGGACCGCCGTCATAGCCGAGCTCGTGCGTAAGCTGCTTCACGTGCTTGCCATTCGTGTCCATCGTGTAAATATCGAGATCGCCATTGCGCAACGATGTGAAAACGATCTTCTTCCCATCTTCGGAAATCGTCGCCTCCGCATCGTAGCCCGGAGTCGTTGTCAGCTGCTTCAAGTCCGATCCATCCAGCTTCGCCGTGAAAATGTCGAAGCCCGGATACACCGCCCACACGTAGCCCTTCGAATAATCGGGACGCGGCGGACAAGCCGCATCCGCCAGGTGCGTCGAGGAATAAAGGATCTTGTCGTTATGAGGGAAGATGTAGCTGCAAGTCGTCCGCCCCTTGCCGGTTGAGACCATCTTCTGGTCCGTCCCGTCCACGTTCATGGTGAAGATCTGGTCGCACTGCAAGTTGTCGCGCGTCGATTGAAAAATCAGCCGCTTGCCGTCCGCCGAAAAATAAGCCTCAGCGTTCGACCCGCCAAAAGTGAGTTGCCGCACATTGCGCAGGTGCTTTTCTTCGGGCGAAGCCAGATCGGACGCGGCCGGACCAGCCGCCGCTTGCGCATGCGCCATCCGCCCCGCCAGCAGTCCGGCAAGAATGAGCCCGTTCAACAGCGGTCTTAGACTATTCATAGGAGAAAAAGTGTAGCAGGGTTTATGTGGCGCGGGCGCGCTCGCCCGCATATCCGCGGCAAGCCTAGTCATTGAGGACGCCTCAACCCACGGCATGATAATGTTGTCGCCAGAAGAGGACTTCCTGAGCCCGCCGCCGCTGCGGCCCGAGAACTCTCGATGAAGAAGATCGCCATAGCCGTATTGCTGCTCCTTACCACCGTTTCCTACGGCACGAAACAGAAGTCCGCCACCGGCTCCGAGATCCTGCTGCGACTCGAAGCCGATTTTGTCGCGGACGTCGCCAAGCACGGCCACGACGCCTTTCTCACCTACTTCGCCGACGATGGTGTCGAAGTCGTGGATGGCGGCGGCTTCGACACGAAGGAAGCCATGCGCAGGCAACCGCCCTGGCCCGAAGGAACGACCCTCACGTGGACGCCCGTCAAAGCCGAAATGGCCGCGTCCGGCGATCTTGGCTACACCTACGGTAACTATGTCTTTGTCACTAAGAATAAAGAGGGCAAGCTCGTTACCAACTACGGCAAATACACCTCGATCTGGAAAAAGCAGAAAGACGGGCAGTGGAAAGTGGTCGTCGATATGGGAAACTCCAGCCCCGATCCGAAAACGGCGAAGTAGAGGCGGAGCAGCCGCGTCTCTAAGAGAAAGTGGATATCCTGGAGCGAATCGCCGTCATCAGGTCCACGGTCGTTGGCACGTCGATGCCATAGCGTTCTCCGCCGCGAACAATCGGGCCGCCAATGGCGTCCAACTCCAGTTCGCGCCCCGCTGCAAGATCCTTCTGCATGGAACTGCGCATCCCCGCCGGCGCGCCTTCAAAACCCGTCATTACCCGACCTGCGTCAAGCTGAGCGCCGCTGGCGTTGCCCACGGCGCACGTCTCTGCGATGGCGGAATTCAGTTTGGGTTTCCAAATGGCGTTCGCCAGAATCTCGCCAAGATTCATCCCGGACGCCGACGTCGTCAGCGCGAACGGTGCCAGAAACGAAAGCTTGCCCCAAAGCAGGGTCTGCTCGTTTGCAAAGAACTGGCAAGTGCAGCCGAGATTGCGCAGCTGTCCAAGGATGCCCCCGAGCAATGCCTCGCCGCTGGCGGCAAGGTTGAGAAGAACGAACGGCGATCGCTGGATGAACCGCCCCGGAGCAGTCCTCTCCGCCTCCACCGCAATCGTCCCTGGAACTACGCGCTCGTTTCCAAATCTTGCCCGCAGCACCGCGACGTGTTCCACGCCGTTGAGCAAGGGAACCACGCAACTCGGAGACGACTGCACAGAATTCAGCGCAGATTGCAGTTGATAGGTCTTGGTGGTGATCCACAGCACGTCGACCGGTTCAGTCACCGTGTCGACTGCGTTAGCCGGTGCCGTCAGAATTCCCGACGGACGTTCCAGCGACAAACTCGCAGGATAGCTCGCCAACTTTTCCGGTCGAACCACCACCGTGACGTCTTCGCCAAGCGACGATAGTGCGGTGCCGATCAAACCTCCGATCGCTCCCGCTCCTAAGATTGCATGTTTCATGCGGCACTCACGACAAAACTATACGGCACTATGAGTTTTGGATGCAGCCACCGCCAACCTCGACCCGCCTTTACGCTGCGCCCAGGAATCTGTCACACTGGCCATTGATTGCTATCCACTGACCACGGATTCCCATGGGCAAAATCCACGTTCTTTCGGAAAGAGTTGCCAACCAGATCGCTGCTGGCGAGGTGGTCGAGCGTCCCGCGTCGGTGGTGAAGGAATTGCTGGAGAACGCTCTGGATGCCGGCGCCACGCGCATTCGCATTCAGGTCGAGGCGGGCGGGAAGAAGCTGATCCAGATCACCGACAACGGCTGCGGTATGGTGCGCGACGATGCCATGCTGGCTTTCGAGCGCCACGCGACTTCCAAAATTAAAGAGACCGATGACCTGCTCAGTATTTCGACGCTGGGATTTCGCGGCGAGGCGCTGCCCTCCATTGCCTCCGTTGCCCGCCTGCATATGGAAACTCGCGCCGAAGAAGAAGCGGCAGGGACGGTGCTCGAAATCAATGGTGGCAAGATCATTCGCGTGGAAGAAGCCGGGCTGCCCCTCGGAACTTCGATCACAATCCGCGATCTCTTCTTTAATACGCCGGCACGCAAGAAGTTCTTAAGATCGGAATCGACCGAGCTTTCCCATATCGCGTCGCTCGTAACCCATTACGCACTGGCGCATCCGGAAAAGCATTTCGAGTTGCACTCGGCCACGAATGCCTTACTGGTGGCGCCACCAGTATCCGGTCATCGCGAGCGCGTCTACCAGGTCTTTGGACGCGAGACTCTCGACCAGTTAATTCCGCTGGCGGCGGTGCAACCGCTGGAGCGTGTCGGACTGCCGCAGCCTCCGCCGTGGCGGCGCAGTGCGGAAACTGCGGTTAATGAATCCGTCGAACATGGGGATGAGGTCTCGCGGGCGGGGGCGCCAGCGCCACACGATTTCGGCGAAATGCGCCTCCATGGGTTTGTTTCGAAGCCAGAGATCCAGAAGCTCAATCGCAATTCGATTTACATCTTCGTCAATGGACGGCTGATTCGCGACCGCCTCATTCAACATGCCATCACTGAGGCTTATCGCAATATCCTGCCGCCGACCGTGTTTCCGGTGGTGCTGCTTTTTATCGAGATGCCGACCGCCGAAGTGGATGTGAACGTGCATCCGTCGAAGACCGAGGTCCGCTTCCGTCAGCAGACGGTGATTCACGATTTCGTGCGCGAGTCGGTGCGGGCAGCGCTGATGAAGGCTCGTCCGGTGCCGCAGTTCTTGAAGGAGATTGGCGCGCAACCCTCGGCGAGTCCTGGCCTGACCAGCCCCGCGTTCACGGATGGCGCCCGCGGCGGCGATAGGTTGCAGCGGGCCCCATGGCGCGATCTGTACGAACCGGCGACCGCGAGCGGATTTGCCCTGCACGAGCCGGCGATTCCCTTAACCACAGCGCACCTCGAATTTGAAGACGGAATCGCCGTCGAAGCCAACGCAGCCGTATCGCTGGCGCGCGCGCCAGAGAACTCTCAGCAGACGCTCGAGCAGCAAACCGTCGCAGCTCAACCGATTCCCGATCACGGCTGCGCGCCGCCGATTGCGCAAGAACCGCAAGCCGCACCCACTCTCGAATTGCTGCGGACGCTGCACCCGCTCGGCCAGATTCGAAATTCCTTCATTCTTGCGGTCAACGAGGATGGGCTCTGGATCATCGATCAGCACGTGGCTCACGAGCGCGTGCTGTTTGAGCGAATTCTGCGGCAACGTTCGGTGCAGCAAGTAGAAAGCCAGCGTCTGCTCATGCCCCTGATTATTGAGCTGACTCCCGCACAGCAAGCCATCTTTAGCGACATTGCTGAAGAACTTGCGCGCAATGGCTTCGAGGCGGAACCCTTCGGAACGCGCAGCGTCGCGGTGAAAGTCGCGCCCGCAGGCGTGGACGCGGCGCAGATCGAGCACATGCTGAACGAAATCTTCGAGCAGCTTACACGCGAGGACCAAGCCATCAATCTGGAGGCAGTTCGGACCCGCATAGCCGCGTCGATCGCTTGCCACGCAGCGATCAAAGTGAACATGCCTCTAGAGCAGAACAAGATGGAGTGGTTGCTGGCCGAGCTGGCGAAAACCGAACATCCGATGACGTGCCCGCACGGCAGGCCGGTGGTGCTGCGCTATTCCATGCAGGATATTCAGAAGGCGTTCAAAAGGATTTAGCTGGTCGGCGCTCGCTATTCGCTATTCGGCGGAAGCCTGGAAGTGAGTCGCGAAAAGCGAATCGCGAGCAGCGAACAGCGGACCTCTGTGTTCTAATCAAAATAATGACCGACGCGGAACTTCTGCTGTCTCGCACACAAAAGTGGCGCCTCGACGGCCAGCCCGTGCGCACTCTCGAGGACGCGCGTGCTTTCCTCGAGTCAGTGGGATTTTGTCTGATGTATCCGATGCGGCCCGCGATTCTGGTCCCAACTTTCATCGGGGCTTGGGTGGGCGCCGACGAAAAGCTGCCGATGCGCCAGCACGCGTATAACGATCCCCGCGCGAAAGAGGCGACGGAATTGATGGTCCGCGCCCTGCGCGACCGGGCCGCGTATGAGGCTCCGCTGCTGGACGAAAATAACGCGTTCCTGCTGGCGGCTTCGGTGTTTCCTTATTTCTATTCGCTCGTAGGCGAACGCAATCCGAAACAGCCACCCGCATCGGGGCCGCGGTCTCCTTATTCTCCGCTGGCCTGCGATGCATTTGAAATCATCCGGCGGAGCGGGCCGATTTCAAAGACGAAACTCGGCGAAATGCTCGGCGGATCGGTTTCGAACGCCGGCCTCGATCGCGGACTCAGCGAACTCTGGGGTAAGCTGCGCATCACGCGCGTCGATTACTCGGTGGAGGAAGGCTCGGTGTGGGACGAGTTGTCGCGCTGGGCGCCGGATGTGGTGCGCGAAGGCGTCGGAATCTCGGTGCCCGAAGCGCTCTCGGCGCTGGTTTCGAAGTATCTCGACTGTGTGATCGCGGTCGATGAGGGCGAGGTGGAAAACTTCCTCGCGAACTTCGTTCCGCGAACGCGAGTGAAAGAAGCAATCCATGCGTTGTTATCGGCGCGCGAATTGAGCTTTGTGCATGTGGGTAGCAAGTCGCTGTTGCAGGTAACTCCGCCAAAGCAAGTGTACGTTCCCAAGCCGCGGCCGGAGCGAGTGAGCTAAATCGATTGAATACAACCCTCCGGACATTTCCCTTGGGGGGCCGCTGTGGTGAAACCTCTCCACGATGCGTGTACAATTCTCACTTCGCCCAATGACGAACGATATTTGCCACGATGATCTTCTCCCAATGACCGACTCTTCCCCTCGCAAACTAATTATTGCCATCGACGGACCTGCGGGAGCAGGCAAGAGCACGATTGCCTCCCGCCTGGCGCGCAAACTTGGCTATGTGAACCTGGAGAGCGGCGCAATGTACCGCGCACTGGCGCTACGGGCCATCGAGTGGGACGCTTCATTTGACGACGAAGCGGCGCTGTTGAAGCTCGCGCGGGATTCCCGGATTACCCTCGAGCGTTCCGTCGGCGGCAATCGTGTCCTGCTCAACGGAAAGGACATTTCCGCGCGCATCCGCGAGCGCGATGTGTCCGAAGGTGCATCGCGCGTCTCGGTGCATCCCAAGGTGCGCGAGTGGATGGTGGCGCGGCAGCGCGAAATGGGCATCGGCGGAGGCGTCGTCATGGAAGGCCGCGACATTGGCACAAAGGTCTTCCCAGATGCCGACTTAAAGATTTTTCTCGATGCCGATCCAGTGATTCGTGAGCAACGGCGCCTCGACCAGCAGAAGGTGAAGGGCCCGTCGGCCGAGACCATGGCCGCGGAACTTCGAGAGCGCGACCGCCGCGACCGCACCCGCGCGGCGTCTCCACTGGTGGCCGCCGAGGATGCGATCGTGCTCGACTCGACGCATTTGAGCGAGGACGAAGTTCTCAGTCGAATCGAGGAGTTGGTGGAACAGCGACTGGTCGCGAGCCGCTAGCTTTTCCTGGATATCCTCTCTCTGTTCCCGAAATTGAGACTCTGCTCACGTTGCCGTCCGGCGCTCGTCGAATACTTGAGGCCACCGATGACCCCTGCCCGCTGGGCTCTGCTAATCGCCGCACTGTTGTTCTTTGCCTCTGCCGCAATCGCGCAATCTCAACCGACCTCGTTCATCTGGCCCACGGCTTCCATTGCCGAGAGTGGACTCTCTGACACCCGCCTGCGCGCACTCGATGCCGCTGTTCGTTCCGGAGAGTTTAAGAAAATTGGCAGCGTTCTGGTCGCCCGGCATGGAAAGTTGGCATACGAAAACTATTTCGATACAAACGGCGATGGCAGCGCCGCGGCGTTGCGCGACACGCGCTCGGCGACCAAGAGCATCACCGACATACTGATGGGAATCGCCATCGACGAGCACAAGCTCAGCGGGGTCGATGCGAAGGTCCTAACGCTGCTGCCAGAGCACGCTCGCAGGGTTCAGAATCCCGATCCGCGAAAGTCGGCGATTATGGTGGAAGATTTTCTGACCATGAGCTCTCCGCTGGAGTGCGACGACTGGAACGATGCTTCGCGCGGCAACGAAGAGCGCATGTATCTGGTGGAGGATTGGGCACAATTCATTCTCGATCTGCCGATTCGCGGCCACATGCACGTGGGCGAGCAGGCCGAGGCGCCTCCCTACGGACGCTACTTCAGTTATTGCACCGGAGGCGTCTTCACACTCAGCGAAGCGCTGGAAAAAACAACCGGGATGCGCGCCGATCGCTATGCGCGCGAGAAGCTGTTTCAGCCGCTCGGCATCACGAATCTAGAGTGGGTCTATTCGCCGCTGAATATTCCGCAGACGGGCGGTGGATTGCGGATGACCAGCCGCGATCTGCTGAAGATTGCGCAACTTTATCTCAACGGTGGCGAGTGGCAAGGGAAGCGCATTGTGAGTGAAGCTTGGGTGCAGCGCTCGACCGCGCCGCATGCGCGCGTCGATGAGAACACCGAATACGGCTACCTGTGGTGGCTCAAGTCGTTCAAGTCGGGGGAGAAGAGTTATCCGGGATTTTTCATGTCTGGCAACGGCGGAAATAAAGTAGTCGTGATCCCGTCGCTGGATATGACCGTCGTCATCACCAGCACGAATTACAACACACATGGCATGCACGAGCAGACTGAGAAGATCCTGACCGACTATGTACTGGCCGCAGTGGAAGCAGGGAAATAGAGAGTGAGTTGGATTCGTTTTCGGTTCAAAATTAAGCCTTACTTCCTTCCAACTTATTTTCCCTCATAGCCGTTGACGCTGCCCACGCCCGAGCAAAAGTCCCAACCTGGTACGGCCAGGTAGCCAGCGTAGCGGTAGCAGGTTCCGTACTGAATATCGCCGAAGCCCGAACCTTGCCCGATGCTGGCGTAGATCGTTGCGAGTTCAGCCTTGCTCGAGCCGTAGAAATTTCCTGCGGAGTTCACAATCCCTGCCAGCGAAGGCGCGGATATGCTCGTTCCTCCCACTACGCGCCAGTTGCTCCCGGATGATCCTTTCATCGGATAGCTGTCATAAACAAAGACTCCGGTGTGCGGGTCGGCGTCGAAGGCAAGATCGGGCGTACCGCGGTTCTTCCCGACGATTCCTGCCACCGAAGTCTGATAGCCGGGAATGGGGAAGAGAACGCTGGGGCCGCTGCCCGTTTCGGCCCACGCCACCTCCAACTGAAACGCCCCGGTCTTGGGATTGCGGCTGACGGTCGTTCCACCGGCCGAGACAACATTTGGCGAAACACTGGGCCAGAGCGGTCCGGGGGCATCCCCAGAGCCGGCGAAGTAGACCACCGTAGGCGTAGTAAAGTACGATTCGTCGGCTGCTTCCTTGGCGAACTCGCTGCTGCCCCAACTCATGGAAACTTCTCCACCTCCGGCTTGCACGACCAGACTGCTGGCCACCGCGACCGCTGCGAGCATGTCGGCGTTCTTGCTCGAAGCGGCTTCCACCAGATACAACGCAGCGTTGGGGGCCATGGCGTGAGCCCATTCGATATCGAGTGACTCCTCCAGTTCCCAGGAGCCAGTGGGATCGACTGGCGGCTTCGTGCCTGTCGCGTACACTACCTGGAAGTTCGCGGAGGCGATGCCGAGTTGCGTGTCGAAGGCCACAAGATCGGCAGCAGCGTTGGGATCGTCGTAGGCATCGACGATGGCGAGGGCGCGGCTTCCGCCCGACGGATTTGCCGTGACCACGGTCGGCGAGCAGCCGGAAACATACGTCGTAAGGCCGTAAACGCAGGCGAGCGACGCGGGAGTCTCGTAGAAGTTGCCGCCAGGCCCAGCCTCTGGCGTCACACTGGCATCGCGCGCGGCGCGGGGCGGAGCGATTGGCTGCTGAGGCACGAAGAGGAGGACATTGGTGTGTACGCGCTCGCCTGCGTCTCCAGAATGCTCAACGCTCGAACTCGGAACCACGACGTTTCCGCGTACATCGTGAAGTTGTCCCAATGCCGAGACGGAGGACGCAAAGAGAAAAAAGAAGACGAGCGTGAAAGCAAGCACAGCACAGGCAGGTTTCATGGCGTGGTCCTGTTGCAGTAGGGGGAAGGGCGTCTGCGAGATCGGCGATTCTAAACCTCATGATCCCACGCCCGCCCGCCGATTTTCCAGTGCAAAATCTTCGCCGAAACCGCGCGAGTGGTGTGCCGCCTTACTTCTTCACCACCACCCCGATTCCCAACTCGCGCAACTGCCCTTCGGCGACCGGCGTCGGTGCTTCCATCATTAGATCTTTGGCGGCGGCGGTTTTCGGGAAGGGAATTACTTCGCGCAAGCTCTCTGCTCCGGCCAGAATCATCACGATGCGATCGAGACCGAGCGCGATTCCGCCGTGCGGGGGAGTGCCGTACTCCAACGCTTCGAGGAAGAATCCGAAGCGCGAGCGCGCTTCTTCCTCCGTCATGCCTAGCGCACGGAAGATTCTGCTCTGCACGTCCTGGCGGTGAATACGGATCGAGCCCGAGCCCAACTCTGTCCCGTTCAGCACCACGTCATAGGCTAGCGCCCGCACCATGGCCGGATCGCTTTCCAATTTGTCCATGTCTTCGTCGTGCGGCGAGGTGAAGGGGTGATGCGCGGCCATCCAGCGGCGGTCGGTCTCGTCGTACTCGAACATGGGGAAGTTGGTTACCCAGAGGAAGCGGTAATCACCTTTCTGGAAAAGCTTGTGCCGGTCGGAATATTTCTGCGCCAGCGCTACGCGCAGCAATCCGGCTGAGGCGTAGATCGCCATCTCGGCGGGCGTTACTTTGCGCTTGCCCGCAGGATGGTCGTCTCGTACGGACTGCGCCGAGCCCACGACCAGTACCAGCAGATCGTCGGCCGCCAGCGCGCCGGTTTTGTCGCGCACCTTCTCTCGGACTCTTGCGCCCGCTTCGGGGAACTTGGTCTCGATGCGCTTGAAATCTTCGAACACGCGCGCTCCGCCTTTCGAGACGAACAGCGGCTTGATGTCGTCGCGCTCCTTGCGCGAGAGCTCGCCCACATGCGGAGTGCGGATGGCAATCACCGGCAGATCTTTATTGATGGCCAGCCCTTCCAGATCATCCGGCGTAAAGCAATCTTTCACGTCGGTGAAGGCGGGCAGGCGCAGGTCGGGCTTGTCGATGCCGTATTGACGCATGGCATCGTCGAAATCCATGCGCGGGAAAGGCGTTTTGATTTCGTGGCCGGCGGCTTTGAACGCCGCGGTTAGAAAGCCTTCCACCACTTCCCAAACGCGCTCCGGTTGCGGATAGCTCATTTCGAGATCGATCTGAGTGAACTCGGGCTGGCGGTCGGCGCGCAGATCCTCGTCGCGGAAGCAGCGCACGATCTGGAAATATCGATCGAAGCCGGAGATCATTAATATTTGTTTGAACAGTTGCGGCGATTGCGGCAGCGCGTAGAACGATCCGGGCTGGACGCGGCTGGGGACTAGATAATCGCGCGCGCCTTCGGGCGTGGAGCGGGTCATGAAAGGGGTTTCGATTTCGAAAAATCCCTGCGAAGCCAGGTTGTCGCGGATGGCGAGCGCGACTTTGTGGCGCAGTTCGATGTTGAACTGCATGGCGTCGCGGCGCAGATCGATATAACGGTATTTCAAGCGCATCTCTTCGTTCGCCAGGACCGTGTCCGAGGGCAGGAAGGGCAGTTGCTTTGACACGTTCAGGATGCGCAGCTCTTCGACCACCAGTTCCACTTCGCCGGTGGGGATATTGGGGTTGATGGTGTCGGCGTCGCGGCGTTTGACGGTTCCGATGGCCGCGATCACGAACTCATTGCGGAGGGCCTCCGCCTTCTCGTGCACGGAGGGGCTGACTTCGTGGCTGAACACGACTTGGGTTACGCCAGTGCGATCGCGCAGGTCGATGAAGATGATCTGGCCCAGGTCGCGACGCCGGTTGACCCATCCCATGAGCACGACTTTCTTGCCCGCATCAGAGAGCCGGAGCGCTCCGCACATATGAGTTCGTCTAAGATCGCCTAAGAAATCGAGCACGTTTTCGCCTTGTCTTGCTGAAATAGGTCCAGTTGAAGCTACGGTGTGAGCCGAACGAAGATTATAAATGGAGCGGGGTTCTGGACTGCGCCGGAGGGCGGACGGTGGACCCATTTGCCCTGGGATCGAACCTGTTTAGAGCGCCGGACCGCAAGATTTTGGTGTCAAAAGCTGTCCGAAAGTTTTCCCTATGAGATTTCTGCGAGTTAATTTCCTGCGAGCGATCCGCACCATGAGTGAAACGAACCAGACAAGGCAACACTTTAGGAAGCGCTGGAGATTGGCCGGTCAAATCGATGATGGTGCAATGCTTTGCACACACACGCAAACATCTTTCACGTTGACACAATTCACTCGTTAGGGCAAAGTTGTACTCCGGTCGACCGCTCCCCCCTGTCAGCCTAGCTGCAATTAAATTTAAAGAGGACCAATCACTATGTTCCGAAAACAGTCTGCCGCTCTGTGGATTGCACTTGCATGCCTGCTCATGTTGGCTCTACCTGCGAGCGCGCACGTTCTGAAAAGCGCCACGGCCACCGCGAACTGCCAGGGCTACAACCTGGCGTTGCTTGGCGAAGACCTTACCATTGGTCAAACATATGTGATTAATTACGCGTTCACGCTCACGTGTAATGGCGGCACTCCGGTGAGCGTGCCGGGCAGCGTGTCGTTTACCGCTACCGCAAAGACTCAAACGCTTACGGCTTCAGGGACCTTCCCGGGAACTGCCGGCACCAGTTGTGTAATCACGGGCACGGCGACGCTGGAAGTTGGTAAGGATAAGGCGGTGCCGATCGTTATTAACGGGTTGAAGAAAGCTCCGTTGACTTGCAGTGCGGTCACCGCCAACTGCGCGCTGATCGTCGCGGAGCAAGGCGTGCCGATCACGCCTGTGACCCTTACCGCGAGCGGCGGCGCGGGCGCCCCCTACACGTTCTCGGCTACTGGCCTGCCGGCCGGCCTGAGCATCTCGTCGACCGGTACGATCTCCGGCACGCCGACGGTGAGCGGCACATTTAACTACACGGTCACGATTACGGACGCGGCGGGTAACGTAGGTACGGTCAACTGTTCGGTGACCGTCAATCCTCCGATCTCTCTGACCTGCTCGGGGACCAGCACGGGCGAGGTTGGGGTACCGTTTAACAGCGGTCCGATTACGGTTACGGGCGGCGTTGCGCCCTTCACATTCTCGATTGGTAGCGGCACGTTGCCGGCGGGACTGACGCTGAACACGTCAACGGGCGCGGTTACGGGCACTCCTACCGCCTCTGGCACATTCACCATCAAGGTAACGGATTCTCTCGGTGCCACTGGCACGGGTTGCTCAGTCACGATCGTGGGCGTTCCACAGGTGACGTGCTCGGCGACGAACACGGGCGAAGTGGGCGTGCCGTTCAACAGCGGTCCGATCACTGTGACGGGCGGAACAGCGCCATACACGTTCTCGATCGGCAGCGGCACATTGCCGGCGGGCTTGACTCTGAACACATCGACGGGCGCCGTTACCGGCACCCCGACCGCGTCAGGAACATTCACGATCAAAGTGACGGATGCCAACGGCGTCGTGGCCACCGGTACCTGCCTGATCACGATTGTGGGTATTCCCCAGGTAACGTGCTCGGCAACGAACTCGGGTGAGGTCGGCGTACCGTTCAACAGCGGTCCGATCACGGTGACGGGTGGAACAGCGCCATATACATTCTCGATCGGCAGCGGCACCTTGCCTGCTGGATTGACTCTGAATACTTCCACGGGCGCAGTCACTGGAACACCGACGGCTTCAGGTACGTTCACGATCAAGGTGACGGATGCCAACGGCGTGGTGGGCAGTGGGACTTGCTCGATCACGATTGTGGGTATTCCGCAGGTAACTTGCTCGGCGACGAACTCGGGCGAAGTGGGCGTACCGTTCAACAGCGGACCGATCACGGTCACTGGTGGAACGGCACCGTACACGTTCTCGATCGGCAGCGGCACGTTGCCGGCTGGCTTGACTCTGAACACCTCGACGGGCGCGGTCACGGGTACGCCGACGGCGTCAGGGACGTTCACGATCCAGGTCACGGACGCCAACGGAGTGGTGGGCAGCGGGACGTGCTCGATCACGATTGTGGGTATTCCGCAGGTGACTTGCTCGGCGACGAACTCGGGCGAAGTGGGCGTGCCGTTTAACAGCGGCCCGGTCACGGTCACTGGTGGAACGGCTCCATACACGTTCTCGATCGGCAGCGGAACGTTGCCGGCGGGCTTGACACTGAATACGTCGACGGGTGCGGTGACGGGCACGCCGACGGCAGCAGGGACATTCACGATTCAGGTAAAGGATGCCAACGGAGTGGTGGGCAGCGGAACCTGCTCGATCACGATTGTGGGTATTCCGCAGGTGACTTGCTCGGCGACGAACTCGGGCGAAGTGGGCGTGCCGTTTAACAGCGGTCCGGTCACGGTCACGGGTGGAACGGCGCCGTACACATTCTCCATCGGCAGCGGCACGTTGCCGGCTGGCTTGACGCTGAATACTTCCACGGGCGCGGTTACGGGCACGCCGACAGCGGCAGGCACGTTCACAATTCAGGTGAAAGACGCCAACGGAGTCGTTGGCACTGGGACGTGCTCGATCACGATTGTGGGCACTCCACAGGTGACTTGCTCGGCGACGAACTCGGGCGAAGTGGGCGTACCGTTCAACAGCGGTCCGATCACGGTGACGGGTGGAACGGCTCCATACACGTTCTCCATCGGCAGCGGAACGTTGCCGGCTGGCTTGACGCTGAATACGTCGACGGGCGCGGTTACGGGCACACCGACGGCGGCAGGGACGTTCACGATCCAGGTGACGGATGCCAACGGAGTAGTCGGCACAGGGACCTGTTCGATCACGATTGTGGGCACTCCGCAGGTAACCTGCTCGGCGACGAACTCGGGCGAAGTGGGCGTGCCGTTTAACAGCGGCCCGGTCACGGTCACTGGTGGAACGGCTCCATACACGTTCTCGATCGGCAGCGGAACGTTGCCGGCGGGCTTGACACTGAATACGTCGACGGGTGCGGTGACGGGCACGCCGACGGCAGCAGGGACATTCACGATTCAGGTAAAGGATGCCAACGGAGTGGTGGGCACCGGAACCTGCTCGATCACGATTGTGGGCGGACCGCAAGTAACCTGCTCGTCGGTCACGGCCGGCACGGTGGGTACTGCGTTTAACAGCGGACCGATCACAGTGACGGGCGGAACGGCTCCGTACACGTTCTCGATTGGCAGCGGAACGTTGCCGGCGGGCTTGACGCTGAACAGCTCGACGGGCGCGGTGACGGGCACGCCGACGGCGGCAGGAACGTTCACAATTCAGGTAACGGATGCCGACGGCGTGGTGGGTACCACCACCTGCTCGATCACCATCAACACTCCCCCATGTCTGGGTGCGCAACTCGGTGTCGCGAGCGGCTTCACGGTCCTCGGGCTCCAGGGCGCGAACATCCAACTGGGCAATAACCTGACCCTCGGCGGCAATGTCGGGGTTGGCGTCGATGCGCAATTCAGCGCTTCGTCCGGCGACAAGTTCCCCGGCACGCTGTACGCGGATTCAACCGCGAAGGTCAGCCAGGGTGGTGACTTCACTGGAGGCGTGGTCACGCAATCGATGACCGCGATTCAGAACGCGGCAGCGGCCGAAGTGGCCGAGGTCGAGGCGCTTACTGCGACGCAGACCTTCAGCGGAATCGGGAGCGCAACCACCATCACCGGGGACGGCGGACAAAACGTCATCCTGGTGAACGGCAACATCAATCTGTCGAACCAGAACCTGACCATCACGGGAGGAGTCAACGATACCTTCTACTTCAACGTCACTGGAACCCTGAACTTGAATGGGGCGAACATTGTGTTGAACGGGGTGGCCGCGAATCAAGTCCTGTTCTTCTTCCCTGGATCCGGAAGCGCAATTCAGACGAACAACTCCAATACGGCGGGCATTTTCCTGGCGCCGCAGCGGAACATCTGGATCATGGGCGGAATCCACGCGAGCGAATTCATCTCGGGAGGCCAGATTGCACTGTCCTCCTGCGGTGGTAACACGGTGGTCAATACGCTTCCGGCTTGCAGTCCGGAACAGCTGGGGCTGTCTTGCCCGGCGAGCACTGGAACCGTGGGATCGCCGTATGACTCGGCGCTGGTGGCTACCGGCGGCGTGGTCCCGTACACCTTCTCCATCACTTCCGGCAGTCTTCCTGCCGGTCTGACGCTGAATACGAGCAATGGCGATGTCACCGGTACTCCGAGCGCTGCGGATCCCTATACCTTTACGGCTCAGGTAACGGATTCCTCTGGATTGGCGGCGGGCACGGTGGCACAGAGTTGCACGGTTACGGTAACCGCTTCTCCGTACACTTGCACGATTTCGCCCACCGGTTCGCAGTGCGGTGGAAACGCCATCTCGTTCAACTCTTTCTCGACTCAGAGCTCCAATGCTGTGGTCTGGGTCAACGCTCACATCGGGGCGCCTTCGGGTGTTTCGACATCGGCGGTAACCACCGTCCAGTTCACGCAAGTGAGCCTGTCGCTGAACGGAAAGACCTATGCGTTGCCAGATGGCTTCCTGGTCTTCGATCCTTCAGCGCCGGCGACTCCGACGACGACCTACAACTCTTCGTATTCGCCGAATGGGGCGTGGACCACGACGGTCAACCCCAACAACCTGAGCAACCAGATTTTCTTCACCGGCCAAGCCATTCCGGTGGATTCGAATCTGGAAGCCGGCGGCAAGGCGACTCTCAGCTTTACCACCGAGTCGACCGACAATAACCTGGCCTTCAGCTGGGCATGGGCCGCGGCCGCGTACAGTTCGTGGCCCGGCGACAACCAGGCTGAGATTCTGCCGTACCAAGGCAGCAGCCTCAACGCCGGTGCGCCGCAGAACTCCCAGGTTCAGGGCGATCTGATCCAGGGTCCGGACAACGGCAGCCAATGCGGCAAGAACAACTACACGGGCAACTTCAGCAAGACTGAGACTGCGGCGTGTAACAACAGCTGCACCCAGACTCCAGTCGTTCCCTATATCCAGGTGAACGGACAGAGCTGGCAGCAGACGAACATGGTGACGGTGAGTGGTTGCGGCGTCCAGGTGAACCTTGGTCCGCAGCCGGTGAGCGGCGGATCGTGGAGTTGGACCGGCCCCAACGGGTACACCTCTACGTCGCGGCAGATTAACAACATCCCTCTGAGCAAGGGGACCAACACCTACGTGGCTACTTACACCAATCCGAGTGGCTGCCAAAGTCAGGAGACGTTTACGGTAACCCTTCAGTAAAGGGTTACAGAAGTAGTCTTCAAAGGCGCGTCCCGAGTACGCGCCTTTTTT
>CAVZUP010000196.1:0-15119 GCA_963778255.1 uncultured Acidobacteriaceae bacterium | reverse complement strand
AATGAAGTCAGAGGACAGGGCGTAATCGGCGCGGTCGATCTCGGCGGGGCGGCGGATGTCGTGATAGGGCATGGAGAGCCGCAGCACCGCTATGCCTAGCCAGTTGAGCATCCGGCACAGGCCGTTGTAGGAAATGCCGTCGGCATTCCAGTGCGGCAGCAGGACCACGGCGCGGCGTCCGCGGGCGGGGAACCAGCGCGCGTTTACCAGATTATTTTCCGGATAGGGCGTGGCTGCGGGCGAAGTGAAGCGCAGAAACTCGCCATAAGTGCCGCGGACTTTTTCTTCCAGCCGCGGGTCGGGCACTTCGCGGGTGCTGAAGACCTGGACTTCGCGGCGCTCCAGGCGGAAGTCGGTGGGCTTCTGGTAGGAGTAGAAATGGTCGCTGTCCTGGATGATGCGCTGGTTGAAGCGCGAGAAATATTCGAGAAGATCTTGCGAGCTTTCGCTGGAGGGTCCACCGTTGCGGCCGGGCCAGGCGTGGGTCCAATCGAGGCCCCAGTCCAGCGGGCGAACTACGCGGTTGTTATCTACCCGCGTGAGGCGGGTCTCCCAGTCGTACATCCATTTTGCGTAGCGTGAAGGCATCTATCTTCTAGAAATACAACATCGGAGCGCGATTGGCGACTCAGGTCGGTTCAATGGCGGAATTTCGCACTCAGCCGCCAGCACTCGGCATTCAGTCGTTTGGCTGGTGACTGAAGACTGGCGGCTCAGAGATACACCCTTGGCACCCTTTGCGACAATCCGCACAGAATTTCGTAGGGGACGCTTTCGCAGAGGCGAGCTAATTCGACTGCGTCGACGCTCTTGCCGCTATTGGCGCTGGACGTGCGTCCGATCAAGATGACTTCGTCTCCCACTGCGACGCTACGGATGTGGCTGACGTCCACGATGGTCAAGTCCATAGAGACTCGGCCAACGACCGGAGCGTATTCGCCGCCTACGATTACCCGGGCGCGGTTTGACAGCAGGCGCGGATAGCCGTCGGCGTAGCCTACGGGGAGCACGGCGATGCGGCTCCGCGTTTTGGTGACGTAGGTGCCCATGTAGCCGACGGCTTGTCCGGCGGCTACTTCTTTCACCGTCAGCACTCGCGTTTTCCACGAAAGCACGGGACGCAGCGGCAGTTCCGGCACGGCGGCGCGGTTGCCGGCTTGGGTGAACTCCAGCGAATAGCCGTAGAGCGCGATGCCGGGACGCACCATGGTTCGCCACGTGGTCGGCCGGGCGCTCATGGCGGCGGAGTTTCCCATGTGCACCAGCGGAGGGTGGAATCCGTGACTTTGCAAAATCGCGAGGCCCTCATCGAAGCGCTTGATCTGGCGCTGGGCGTCTTCGGCGTCGAGCACTTCGGCGGATGCGAAGTGGGTGCTCACTCCTTCGAGTGTCAGGTGCTTGCACGCCGACAGCATCTCGCATAAACGCGGGAGCGCTTCCTGCGATGCGCCTAAACGGCTCATGCCGGTGTCGAGCTTCAGGTGCACGGGTAGCGCGCTCTGGCGGTTTCGTGCCGAGCGCTCTAGTGTCTCGATATGCCAGGGTTCCCAGACGGTGGGGGTTAGATTCTGGGCGACTATGCCATCTTCTTCGCCCTTCCAGATTCCGGTCATCAGCAGGATGCGAGCTTCAACGCCGGCTCCGCGCAAGGCCAGACCTTCGGCGGCGTCGGTTACTCCGAGCCACTGAGCGCCTTCGGATTCCAGCGCGCGCGCACACTCGACTGCGCCATGGCCGTAGCCGTCGGCTTTGACTACCGCGCAGATCGTGACGTTCGCGCCGACGTGCTTCTGTACCGCGTGGAAGTTTTCTCCCAGCGCGGCCAGCGAAACTTCTGCCCAGGTTCGGCCGTCGAGAATCAGCGATCGGCTTTCGGGCATTTTCGACAAATCGGGACGCGGCGCGTGCATGTAGCCGATTATAACGAGCGCGGCCCGTGGGGCTGTTAACCGATGGTGTTAACCACTAGTGTTAACTACCCGACAATGTGAAGTTCACCGTGATCTCTGTCTCCACTTCGATGGGTTCGTTGTTCAGCAGATACGGGCGGTAGCGCCATTGCCGGACCGCTTCCACCGCGGCTGCGGCCAGCAACGGATGGCCGCGGAGCACGACCAGATTTTCTATGGTTCCGTTCTTGCTGATGATGGCCTGCAATTCGACCGAACCTTGCACGCGCGCCATGCGGGCCAGCGCCGGATAGAGGGGCTGCACCCGGTGCAGAAGATTCGCTTCCGCCAAATGCGAGACCACCAGCGGCTTTGCGGCGACTGGGCGCGGCGGCATCACCACCGGCATTTCTCCGAGGCCGCCGGGAACGTAGGTACCTTCTGCGCCCGTGCGTGGCCCGTGGCCGTTGCCAAAGCCGGTTGTGGGCAAGTCAGGCGCTTGCGGAGCCACGTCCGCATCGTTGATCACCACGGAGTGTAGAGGGATCGATGGTGGCGCGGTAAACGGTTCCGCGCGCGGGTTGCTAACAGGTGCGTTCGCATGATGGCCACCCGCGGGTTGGGCTGGCGCCTGCGGTTGTGGTGTGTACGAAGCTGGGGCTGAGATTTGCAGCCAGCGCACTTGCGGCGGGCCTCCGACCCAGATCAGCGAGACTACGATCAACATGGCCAACGCAAATGCTTGCAGCGTGAAGGATGCTAACGTTGCTCTTCCCCTACGGGCGGACTCGTCCCAGTTGCTTTCGAGTGTGCTGAACATAATGTGTGTCCTCCGGAACGGGCCCGTTATTCCCTACAGACACCTGCGGCTGGCGATTTGATCCAGGGGCGATGTTTGCGACCGGGCGGGGACGTTCGGCTCTCCACAAACAAAAAAAGACCGCGTTGGCACGCGGTCTTCAAAATACTGCGGAAACAAACTGGAACTGAAACTGCCCGAACGGTGTCGCTATTTCTTCGGCGGTGTGGTCGCGGGTGCAGCCGGTTTCGCAGCCGGTTTCACGGGCTTGGTCGGTGTGCTGCCCGCGGCGGGCGCCGGTACGCCGGATTGCACGTTGAAGGCTTCAATGACGGGTTGGGTGATGTCGACGGCGGGTCCGTACCAGATCACGGGGCCGCGCGGCCATTGCTGGGAGGTATCGAGGATCATGCCGTAGCCGTTATCGCTCGCGTACTTCACGATGAGAGGAGCCATCACGGTGAGGATTTTGTTTCCGATCTCGCCTTGCTGGGCCTGGAAATCTTCCTGGGCGTCCTGCGAGGAGCGGTCGAAACTCTTCTGCTTGGTTTCGATATCCTTGACCAGCTTGTCGCGGGCGGCATCATTCAGCTTGTCCTGCTGGGCGCTGAGCTGCTTTTTGAGGCTGTCGATTTCGTCGGCCTTGCCCTTGAGGTCGTTCTGCTTGGGTTCAAATTTCTTGGCGAGCTCGGCGAAATCGCGCTGCCCCTGGTTGGAGAGGAAGATTGCCTGCTCGATGTTGATGGTGCCAACTTTGGTGCCCGTGGCCTTGGGCGCAGCCGCCGCGGCAGCGGAGGGAGCGTCAGGCGCGGCAGCCGCCGGGGCGGCTTGGGCTAGAGCGAAGAGGGAGAGGCCGAACATCACGGCCACGACGCACGCGAACTTGCCAATTGTTACCTTGCTAGTCGTAAGCTTGCTAATCATTGGATCCTTTGAACTCCTTCGGATTTTTAGGAAATGCTGGAAGCTTCCAGCTCGCTGGGCTCAACGAGAAACCGATCGCAACCCGAGCCTATCAGTCGTTCAGTCGCTAGACCTGAAACACGAAATGAAACACAGACCTGAAAATGGACCTTGCAATCGGCCCAGCGAGCGTGCAAGGCGCGTACGATGCCCGGCTCTCTTCACGCAGAAACTGCCAGCCTGGTGATCAGGGTGTGGACGCCTTGCATTATACGGAGCGCGCAGGAACAGCGTCAAACCATCTGGCGGTGCTTTCATCTGAGCAGCATTGAAAGCGCCTGGTTTACCGCGAATGCGGAAACGTAGGCAACCACGGTCATATACGCAAACTGGACGGCGGGCCACCTCCAGCTATTGGTTTCGCGGCGGACTACGGCTAGCGTGGAAGTGCATTGCATGGCGAAGGCAAAGAACACGAGGAGCGCGATGGCTCCGGGGAAAGTCAGATCGTGGCGCAGCGCACTCTGCAATGACATCGATTGCGTTGCGGGGTCGGCACCATAGATTGTGCCCAGCGTGCCTACGATTACTTCGCGGGCGATTACCGATGTCAGCAGGCCGACTCCGATCTTCCAATTGAAGCCGAGCGGACGGATTAGCGGTTCGATGCCATGGCCGAGGTGAGCGATCACGCTCTGCTCTAGCTCTGGAGAGTGGCCCTGATGCAACGGAACGTGCGTCAGGACCCATACCAGCAACGAAACGCACAGGATGACCGTGCCCGCCTGGCGCAGGAATACCCTTGAACGGTCAATGAGGCGGAGACTGATCGAATGCCAGGTCGGGCTGCGATACTCGGGAAGTTCGAGTACGAACGGAACGGCAGCGGACTTCAGCACCGACGATTTCAGAATTTTCGCGGTGGCGATGGCTGCCAGGAATCCCAGCATGTAGAGCAAGAACATCACGGCCGCCCGGGAGCCTAGCAGTACGCCGACCACGGGACGATTCGGAATGAAGGCCGCAATGAGCAAGGTGTAGATGGGCAGCCGGGCCGAACAGGTCATGAAAGGCGCGATGAGAATGGTTGCGATCCGGTCGCGCTTATTCTCGATGGTGCGCGTCGCCATGATTGCGGGTACGGCGCACGCGTATGCGGATAAGAGAGGAATGAACGCCTTCCCGTTTAATCCCACGCCACGCATGGTACGGTCGGCAATGAGCGCGGCGCGGGCCAGGTAGCCGGAATCCTCCAGCAAGCCAATAAAGAAGAAGAGCAGAAGGATTTGGGGCAGGAACACGAGCACGGAACTTACGCCCTTCCAGAGGCCATCCACAATCAGCGACCGGAGAATGCCGTCGGGGATCAAGGGCGCTGCCCACAAGCCAAACTTCGTGAGCAGATCCTGGAAGGCGTTGCTCATGGGCTGGCCGAGTCCGAACACGGTTTGGAACACAGCGCCCACCACGATCATGAAAATGAGCGGACCCCAGAGCTTGTGCAGAAATATATCGTCCAGGCGGCGGGTCCATGAGCTGGCCAACGGCTGCTGATAATCGATTCGGCTGCCCAGTTGATTCGCCCACTTCCGGCACTCGGGAAGGTTCTGTAGCACGGGCAGCACGGTTGCCGAAGGGCGATCGTGATCTTCTTGCAGGAATTGCTCCACCGCTTCCAGCCCAGTTCCATGCGCCGCGCTCACCATAGCGACGGGTGCGCCCAGTTCCGCCGCCAGTTTGGGAACGTCGAGAGATCCACCGCCTTTGGCGAGGACATCCGCCATGTTCAGGAGTACGAGTGTAGGCAGGCCCAAGGCGATCACCGGCGCAGCCAACACGAGTTGGCGGGAGAGATGAGTTACGTCGAGCACCAGCAAAATCGCATCCGGGCGAGGCAGTCCGTTCATCTTGCCGGTCAGCACGTTCACGGCGACGCGTTCATCTTCGGAATACGGCGTCAGGCTGTAGACGCCGGGCAGATCGATCAGTTTGATTTCGTGTCCGGCGCCAGCGATCAGACCCACGCGTTGCTCGACGGTTACGCCGGGATAGTTTCCAACCTTTTGACGAAGGCGGGTCAGACGATTGAAGAGAGTCGACTTTCCGGAGTTGGGTGGGCCGATCAGGGCGACCATACGGATGTCGGGATTCGATCCCTCCGGGATTTTTCTTTGGGCGTCGAGAGAGGGTTCGGCGGGAATCGGCGTCACGACAGGTCACCCGATCGCGAAGGCTGCTGTTGAACAGAGTGTTGTTGAACAAAGATCAGGCTTGCGGTCTCCGCTCGCAAGGCGATTTCGGTTCCGTCCACCGAATACACGCTTGGGTCACCTAAAGGCGCGCGGCGGGAGAATCGGACCAGCGCTCCCGGAACAAAGCCAATGCGCATCAGGAATTGCTGTTCGGCGGGAGGCAGCGAGATGTGGGCAAGAGTGCCCGCCTCGCCGATTTCGAGATCGACTAGCGCGACGGGCAATTGGGACATTTCTACATCCATTCGTTTTCCGTCTCCATACGAACTTGCGCCATCAACTCCGCCGGCGCATGCGTGGCAGGAGGCGCGACGCCGGCCACCAGTGAACGCAGACGCAGGATGGCAAAGAATACCAAACCGCACAGCAGCGCCACCGGGGCCATATAGAGCCACTGGCCTGTTCTTCCCGGAGGGTCGGCAAGAATTCGAACGCCATAACGCGCGATGTAGATGGCTTTAATCTCGTCTTCGGAGCGGCCGTCGGCCACCAGTTGCCTGACCTCGTTCAACATCTGCAGCGCTTCCTCCGAGCGATGAATGGCGATTGGCTCCCGCCAGCAGCAGGGCGCGATCAGCGCGTGCGTCACTTTGTCGTAGCGCTCTATCTGCGGAGCTGTGAGCACGGGGCCTTCGACGGCCGCCGCGCTACCTGCCAGCATCACGCCGATGACAACCCCGCACAAAATGCGAATCATGCCTCGCCTCATTTCAGTTTCCGCAGGTACTGGATGAGATCTTTGACATCTTCCTCGCGCAAGCGCCGGTCGAACGCGGGCATCGTGCCCCGGCCTTCGAGAATGGTCTTGCGTACTTGTGCATCGGTTGCGGGAGCGCCGCTCGGGAGCGTTTTGCGGAGAAAGAGTCCGTGCAGATTCGGGGGCTGCTTGTGCAGATCAGGATGCGTGTTCTCGTGGCACTCGGCGCAATGACCGTCGTAAAGCCACTGGCCTTGAATTTCAGCGTTGCTTCGCTGTTCTCCGCAAGCGGTCGAGGGCAGCACCACGAATAGAGTCGCGACCAGCAATGATCCGCGAATCATCCAGAGAACCGCCAATTTGCAAATCATTGTTTTCCCGCGCTCTGGGGTTTGCCGTGGGCGGCGTTCTGCATGTTTTGCATCAGTTCCGTCCAGGTCCAATCCGTGGACCAGAACTTGGCCACCTTTCCATCGGGAGCTATCAGCACGATGCTCATGTTGTGCGTGATCTGGTTGTCCTCTTCTTGGTAGTCGAGGCCGAACGCTTGGGCAACTCGGCCTAGATCGGTCGAATTCGCGGAGGCGAAATCCCAGTGCGCAAAGCCGCTGGCGTCGCCATCGAGGTACGCTAGGCCGTACTTGCGCAGGACAGTCGGAGTGTCATATTTCGGATCGAAGCTGATGGTTAGCAGGTGAGTTTTGGCGTAGTCCTCGGGATGCTTTTTGAGTTCATCGTGAATCTTCGCAAATTGGCTGCTCAGGCGAGGACAGAAATTCGGCATGGGGCAACGGGTGTAGATGAAGGTGACGAGCAGCGCCTTGCCGGCGAAATCCGATAGGTGGATGGTCCGTCCGTCCTGATTGATGAGAGTAGCGTCTGGGATGCGTTCCCCGGGCATCAGCATGTGCGGCGCGGCTGCTGGTTTTGCCGGGGCGCGCGCGGATTCATCGGTGATGCGGATGTCTTCCAGCCAATATTCGTTTCCGTCTTTACTGACAAATCCTTCCGCGGCGATTTTGTCGCCGGGCTGAAGTTCCTGGACCACTGCCGGATCTTGGACGTGGTAGGGCATGGCCATGGCGGGCATGAATCCGGGAATGTCGCCGTGTTTCACGGTGATTTCGTTGGTTGCTACGTTCTTCGAGACTATCTGGCCTTGCATTGGATACTTTCTGCTTCGGTTGCAGCCGACTAATAAGGTCAGCAACAGCAAGACCGATGTGAGTATGAGGCGGGATGGTATGCGTTTCATTTTCATTGCTCCGTGCGCTTCTTGCGCGCTCAGTAGTGGAACCGGTATCGCACCTGCACATAGATTTCGCGCGGCAGGTTCCAGTGGAATCCGCCGTAGGTGAGGCTGTTGTCGTATTCGACGCGGTGATTGGTCACGTTCAACGCGGAGACGGATGCGTTGAAGCGTTCGCCGAAGTCCTTGCCTAGCGACATATCGAAGGTGGTGTGCTGCGGCAGATAGTTGCCCGGATAGGGCGCTCCGGGGAAGCCGTTGCTGAATCCGGAACCATAGTAAACGTTGGTGGAGGCGTAGGAGCGCCAGGGGAGAGTGACGTCGCCGCCCACATTCAGCGTGTTGCGCTGGTCATGATCGAGCGCACTCAGTTGGAACGGCGGAGGCGGCGCGCCAGTATCGGTAAGGCCGCCGGTGATGATGTTGCTGCCCTCGGCGATCTGGTTGGAGTAGGCGAGGTGAATCTGTCCGCGATGCGCGATGCGGGGAGAGCGCAGGGTAAGCTCCCATCCGCGAATTACGGCTTGGGAAACGGTGATGGGGAAGAAGATGTTGGAGGCTCCGATGTTGTTGTGGTCGAGAAAATTGGCGACGTCGGTTTTGAAGGTATCGGCGTCGAGAGCCCATCCGCGATAAGGGATGGTGACTCCGAACTGATGTTCTTCGTCGCGCTCGCCGGGTAGAGAGATGATGGCCACGCTGCTTTGGCTGATGTACTGCAGCAGGGGACCGGAAACGGTTTCGATGGGCGGCGCCTGATAGTAGTGCCCGTAAAAGGCGCGGAACGTCCAACGCAGTTTAGGGATTGTGGCGGTAGCGCCGAAGCGCGGGCTGATGGCGGACTCCTCGACTGGCTGCGCGGTTGAACCGGCGGCGAAGTTGCCTTCGGAGAATCGGGTGGGGCGCATGCCGGCGGAGAGCGTCAGCCAGGAGAACGGTTTGAATTTGTCGTCGATGTAAAAAGTCTCGAGATTGGCGTTGGGATGCTCGACATCGGGCGAGGTCAGTCCGGGGATGGCGTTAAAGAGCTGGTTATCGCTCTGGTAGAAGCTGAGGAACCCGACCTGGAGATCGTTCATCTTGAAATTTGCGGCGAAGGTGGCTTGACCGCCAACGTAGGTGGAACTGCGGTTTTCGGTGGTGGCGACGGGGGTGTCATTGGGATTGCTGGCGTAGTCTCCGCTGTTGTAGTGGTTGAACGGCGAGACCGTGGTCAGGAGATGGGAATTGAAAGTGTGCAGCCAGGTGAACAGGACTCCGGTATCGACTTCGGTCTGGCCGTCGCGCAGGCCGATGCTGGGGTATTGCGGGGTGTAGTTATTCGCCGGGATCGATCCGTTCTCGATGTCGTTGGGATTCGGATCGTAGGGGATCTGGAAATAGTCGCGGCGGACCGAGGTCATCAGGCGAAGCTGGTTGGCGGGATCGACGTTGTAGATGAAAGATCCGAAGCCGCCGACGCCGTTTTCGGCATCGTGGACGACCTGCGGGACGGGCGGCTGGAGTCCGAGATTGCTGCGGTTGGCGTTGACGCTAGCGTAGTAGGCGAAGCGGTCGGTATGGCTGCCGAAGCTTAGGGCGTCGTCGGTCTGGTAGAAGTTGCCGGCGGTCATGACGAGTTCGGCTTGATTATTGCGCTCGAAACCGGTGCGGGGGACGACGTTGAAAACGCCATAGGTGCGGTCTCCGAATTCGGCGCTATAGCTGCCGCGATTGACTTCGACGTAATCGAGGTCCTTAGGATCGAACTGCGGTCCGAGATTTTGCGCGATGGCGGTGTTGATGATGGGGATGCCGTCGAGGAGCCATGTGGTCTGGTGGCCTCCGCGCATGTGGAGCATGTCATGGGTGACGTAGGCTCCGGGGACGTAGTCGGTGATCATCGACATGCTGTTGGTGCCGTCGGCGCCGGGAGTGCGCTCGATGTCGAGGCGGCTGATGAGGGTGGTCGGCGTGAAGCTGTCGGTGGCGACGACGGCGGGCGTAGCGGAGACGAGAATCTTTTCCTCGGCCCCGGCGACCTGCAATTGAAAGTGAACGACTGGCACGGATCCAGAGATGACGACTACGTCTTGCGCGGTTTGCGCGAAGCCCTCGCTGGCGACGCTGACCGAGTATTCGCCGAGCGCGACGGCGTTGAACTGGAATTCACCGTTCGCGGCGGTGGTGACGCTCTTGCTCCACTCGGACGATTTGGCTCGGAGCATCACCATGGCGTTCTGAATGGGACGATGCTGGGGGTCGTGCACAACGCCGCGAACGGCGCCGTAATCGTTGCCGAGGGCGGCAGGCGCGATGGCGATTAGTAGCAGCAGGACCGCGAATGTCTTCAGCTTTAGGCGCATCATGTCTTTGTCCTTATATAGGGCTTCGGCATCGTCAAGGCGATGCGCGGATACGAAACAACGCGGCCGATGCGAGCGCGACATTTTCAGCGGCTTGCAAACAGAGACGCGCGCAACTCTGCGGCGGCAGACCACGAGTTGCTAATCCGGGGAAATTGGCAAAGGGTCTAGCTGCGCGGAGGAGCGCGGGCGGAATCGTTTCGGGAGATGTCGGTGGCGTGCAGGACCGCGTTCTGCGATGCACGCGCGGGTTCGATCAGAAAACTTAAGCGGTAGAGCAGATTGGAAGCGGGTTGAGCCCACTCGGAGGTGGTCGCACCGCAGCAGCAATGCTTCTGGCAGCAGTCGCCATCATTCGCGGACTGAAGCGCGGGTTCGGAAGTGGTTAGTGAAGATTCCGACTGGGGCGGCTTCGGCTGTGTCGTGGCATGATGGCATGGCATCTCCGATTGCACTGGTTGCGCCGACGCCGCATGGCGCATGCAATGCATGGCTGCGGGCAGGGCAGCACACGGCATCGCCATCGGCGCGAAGGCCGGGACGAGCATGACCAGCATCAGAAATCTAGCAGTCCAGCGTGAAGCTCCCCACATTTGCGGAACAGCATAACAGTACCCAGTGCCCAGATGCCAGTACCCAATCAATCGTACCCGGCAAATCGTCGCCGCGAAATCCGGGTGCGGGTTGCTGGGTGCCGGGTACTGATTCCTGTACCATTTCTCCGTGCACGATCTAGCCGAACGGCTGTTGAAGACAATTCGCAAGCAGTCGTCGATTCATGCGGGAGATCGCTTGGCGGCGGCGGTTTCGGGCGGTGCGGATTCCGTGGCTTTGCTTTGTTTGCTTTTGGAGTTGCGAGACGAGTTGGGGATCGTGCTGTCGGTGGCGCACGTTAACCACAAACTGCGTGGTCAGGAGTCGGACGAAGACGAGCGCTTTGTCGCGGAGTTGGCCGCACGGCACGGGCTCGAACTGCATGTCTGCGAGGCACCGGTGAGCAGCGGAGAGAACTCAGAAGGTGATCCGCCTACCGATACTAGGATTGCGTCCGGCATTGAGGCGGCTGCGCGCGATCTGCGCTACGGGTTTTTTCGGCGGCTGGCGCGGGAGGGTCGGTTGTCGAAAATTGCGACCGCGCACACGCTTGATGATCAGGCGGAGACGGTGCTGCTGCGCATTTTTCGTGGTACAGGCATTCGCGGACTTGCGGGCATTCATCCGCGGATTGTCTTCGAAGAACAGGGACAGGCGTTTGGCGAGGTGGTGCGTCCGCTGCTTGATTTTCGGCGTGATGCCCTGCAGGAATTTCTGCGCGAGCGCGGGCAGAGCTGGCGGGAGGATGCTTCGAATTTAGATACGGACTTCCTGCGGAATCGCGCGCGGCATCGCCTGCTGCCGCTAATCGCGGACGAATTTGGCGAGGCCGCGATTGAACACATGAGCGAACTGGCGGAGATCGCGCGGGCGGAGGAAGAGTGGTGGAACCAATGGGCAGTGGGCAGTGGCCAGTGGCCAGCGAGTACCCAATACCCATTACCCGGTACCCAGTGCGCGACGCCCGGCCTTGAGGTTCGGCCTTTGCTGGCGCTTCCTTTGGCGGCTCGGCGGCGGGTGGTGCGGGCTTGGCTGGAGGCGAATGCTCTCGAGGTGAGTGTTTCTTTCCGGCTGATTGAGGAGGTGCTGGAACTGGCTTGCGGGCCGGCGGGGAAAACGGCGGAATTTGGGGCGGGACGGAATCTTCGGAGGGACCGGCGGGAGCTTTTGCTGGAAGCGGCGGGCGGCGGCGAAGCGGGGGATTATGGGTACGCTTTGGCGGTACCGGGCGTGGTGGAGATCCCTGAGCTGAGCGCTTGCATCGAGGCGCGGGTGGTCGATGCGGACGCGGTTCCTGAGCCGGAGCGCGGCCAGTTATTGAATATGGAGCTTGTCCCACGCGAAGTGCTGATTCGCAACTGGCGGGCGGGCGACCGGTACTGGCCGGCGCATACTTCGGCAGAAAAAAAGGTGAAGGAGTTGCTGAGCGACCGGCATGTGGTCGGCGTGGAGAAGAAGCTCTGGCCGGTTGCGGTGGCGGAAGGCCATGGGATCGTCTGGATGCGCGGGTTTGCGGTTCCGGAGGCGTTCCGCGCGCCGGTCGGCGCTCCGCAGGCGATTTGGATTCGACAGACCGCGGGCATGATGTAACATTCAAGGTACGGTGATTGGCCATAGTTAGCTGTAGAGTTACAGGTTCGATATCAGGCCGGAGGCGCCACTTCCGCTATGAATGCAATGCCAAATGTCAGGTTGCGCCAGGTGATCTCGGCCGACCAGATTCAGAAAAGAGTCCGCGAACTGGGACGGCAGATTTCCGACGACTATCGCGGCCAGACCGTGATCATGCTGGGGATTCTGGAGAACAGCTTTCTTTTCATGGCCGACCTGGTGCGGGTGGTCGATGTTCCCATCATTTGCACTTTTATCAAGCCCAGCTACAAGCAGAGCCAGCAGGGCGCGTCTCCGCTGCTGGAGATTTTTTTCAGCCACGAACTGGCGATTGAGGGCAAGCACGTGTTGCTGGTCGAGGGCGTGGTGCACTCGGGTGTGACCAGCGAATTTCTGATGAGCGACCTGCGCGGGCGAGGGGCGGCTTCGGTGAAGCTGGTCACGTTGCTGGATCGCCAGTCAGCGCGACGGGTGCCGCTACAGCCCGACTATTTCGGATTTCTGGTGGATGACACGTTTCTTTGCGGCTATGGGTTGGGGAGTCCGGAGCAGACGGGACGGAATCTGCCGTATCTGGCGGCAGCGACGTAAGTGCATCTCGTGGTTGGGGCGTGTGGGGACGGGCTTCGCCCCGTCAAAGACCTGCTTCAACATGACTTCTGTCACTCTCTTCCCGCGCCCCGTTTTCTTTGCAAAAGGGCTAGAATGAGGGGGCGGTCTTTAATCCCAGTCGAATTTCCGTCTCCGGCATCTAATATCCGATGAAGGGGCGGCGTCTTTACTTTGGTAGGGACAGGGCTGCACTTTGAGGAGTTTTGAGTGAATTCAACGGTCAAGACGGTACTGTTTTGGGCGGTCATCGTGGTCTCGGCCTTCCTGCTCTGGCAGGTGGTGAAAACCGGGGGCAATGCCACGAAAGAGAAAGAAATTGGCTTTTCTGAATTTCTGTCGGACGTGGATCAGGGCAATGTCCACGACGTGATGTTCATCGGGCAGGAAGTGAAAGGCAAGTTCAAGAACGACGCGCCCTTCCACACGATCGTGCCGGCGAACTATCCGGATATGTATAAGAAGCTGACGGATAAGGGTGTTCCCTACGGCTTCAAGGACATCAGCAACGGCACCTGGCCGAGCTGGATTCTGAATCTGGCGCCGCTCGTGTTGCTGGGCGCGCTCTGGTTCTTCATGATCCGGCAGATGCAGACGGGCGGCAACAAGGCGCTGTCGTTTGGCAAGAGCCGGGCTCGGCTGCTCTCCATGCAGCAGAAGAAGATCACGTTCAAAGACGTAGCCGGCGTGGATGAGGCGAAGGAAGAACTTCGCGAAATCATCGAATTCCTGCGCGAGGCGCAGAAGTTCCAGAAACTTGGCGGACGCATTCCGAAGGGCGTGCTGCTGGTTGGACCTCCGGGAACGGGCAAGACTTTGCTGGCGCGCGCGGTGGCGGGCGAAGCGAATGTGCCGTTTTTCTCCATCTCGGGCTCGGACTTCGTGGAAATGTTTGTGGGCGTGGGCGCTAGCCGGGTGCGCGATCTGTTTGAGCAGGGCAAGAAGAACGCTCCCTGCATTATCTTCATCGACGAAATTGATGCCGTCGGACGTCATCGCGGCGCAGGCCTCGGCGGTGGACACGATGAACGCGAGCAGACCTTGAATCAGCTGCTGGTCGAAATGGACGGCTTCGAATCGAACGAAGGCGTGATTCTGATGGCAGCTACCAACCGTCCGGATGTGCTGGATCCGGCGCTGCTGCGGCCGGGGCGTTTCGACCGGCGCGTGGTGGTGAATCGTCCCGATGTGCGCGGACGGGAAGAGATTCTGCGCGTGCATACCCGCAAGATTCCTCTTGCCGATGATGTGGAATTGAACGTTCTGGCGCGCGGCACGCCGGGATTCTCCGGCGCCGACCTGGCCAACATGGTGAACGAAGCGGCATTGGCGGCGGCAAGGCAGAATCGCAAGGCCGTGCTGATGTACGACTTCGAAGTGGCGAAAGACAAAGTGCTGATGGGCGTGGAACGCAAGTCGCTGCTCCTCTCCGATGAGGAGAAGAAGAACACGGCGTATCACGAGGCCGGGCACGCACTGGTGGCCGCGATGCTGCCGCATTCCGATCCTGTCCACAAAGTCACGATCATTCCGCGTGGCATGGCGCTGGGCTTGACCATGCAGTTGCCGACCGACGATCGCCACAACTACTACAAGAATTACCTCGATACGCAGATCGCCATCCTGATGGGCGGGCGCATTGCGGAAGAGCTTTTCCTGAACCAGATGTCGACCGGCGCGGGCAACGACATTGAGCGGGCGACGGAACTGGCGCGCAAGATGGTTTGCGAGTGGGGCATGAGCGATCTGGGACCGCTGACCTTCGGCAAGAAAGAAGAGCAGATCTTCCTGGGACGCGAAATTGCGCAACACCGCGACTATAGCGAAGCGACCGCCATCCAGATTGACGAAGAAGTCAGGAAGATGGTGGGCGTGGGCTACGCGACGGCGAAGAAGATCCTCTCCGAGAATCGCGAGACGTTGATCCGGATCGCAAAGGCGCTGATCGAACGCGAAGTTATCGACTCCTCCGAGATCAAGTTGCTGGTCGACGGGCAGGAACTGCCGCCGATCAAGCCGCTGCCGCCGAAGACCGACGACAGCGTGCAGCAGGTGCTCAAACCGGAGCGGACTCCAGCGAAGAGCGGGGAGCGTCCGGCGACGGCGTAGGAGCAACTGTCAGCCATCAGCCATCAGTACTAACTAAAGGGCGGCCTTCGGGCCGCCTTTTT
>CAVZUP010000195.1:0-24547 GCA_963778255.1 uncultured Acidobacteriaceae bacterium | reverse complement strand
CGTCGCCCCGGTCTTATACTTAAATACGACCGGGATGATGTACACCGGAATCGTCGTCGATGTCCCGGTTGAGGGCGCGTCCCCCACCATCACATAGCTGTACGTGTTGCCTTCGTACTTGTACGAGCCGCTCCACGTGGGCAGAGGACTAGCCAGCGGCGCATCGCCATTGGGAAGGCGCGAGTGCAATACCGCGTACCGGGGATACGCGGGCAGCGTGTCGGGTTCATCTTGGGCGAAAGCGGAGCCAGTCAGGCTGGCCACCACTAAAAGCGCCGCGAGCATGCAGAGGGCAGCGTGTCGTTGCTTCATGTGTTAGGAATCTCCCGTAAAGTCTTCAAGAACGCAAGCGTTTGCAAGTTGTGGATTCAGCGAATGTTTTGACGTCCGGAATTTGATTCCGGCCCCACGAAGGTACGCTATTGTCCACTCAATACTGGGTTCCCGTCAATGTGAAACGAGTTTCACCACGGGCGCTTGCGCAACTCCTCGAAACTTTGAAACACTGAACTTTGAAAGTTGGCTCTGTCCAACCTTGAAACCTTGCACGTTACCTTCTACACTGACAGTTTTCCACCCAACCACTTTAGGCTCGCGCCTGGTAAACGGACGCGAGGAGGGTTCATGCATCGTTGCGGTTCCGGATTTCTTCTGACGTTGGCCATCATTTTCGTCGCCGCCTTTAGCGGCTGTCTCGGCAAGAACACCGCCAATACCGGCGACGCCGGCGTGCAGAGCGTCACGCTGAGCCCCAGCGGCAACCTTTCCCTCGACGTCGGCAGCACGCAGTTCTTTAGCGCCAGCGGCAAGGATGCTTCCGGCCGCGTCGTCCTTCCCGTCGAGATTCAATATCTTGTCAGCGTCCCGCAGGGCTCCACCAACTCTGCGCCCCTCTCCATCACCAGCAGTGGCAATGCCTGCGCCGGCACCTGGGACGCCACCGGTGGAATGTGCAGTCCGGGCCTTCCTGGCATCGCGGTGGTCACCGCCGTCATCAACGGCGTCAGCAGCCCGCCCGCGACCGTCTACGTCCACCAGCACATCGACAACCTTCAGATTGGCAACGCCGAGAGCCTACCGCCCCGGTATGACTGTTTTTCCCAGGGACAAACTTGGCTGTACCAGGCCACGGCCTACAACCACGGCGTAGACATCACCAGCAGTGTCGGCTACATGAACTGGTCCTCGAGCAATACCGCTGTCGTCGGCACCTCCACGAACGTCGCCGGACTCGTGCCCCCCCTCGAACCCAACCAGGTTCAGGTCACTGCCAAAGCCCCCGGCATCACGCAGCTCTACGCCAGCGTTGGCGGAGTAACCAGCAGTCCGCTGCCCTTCACCACATGCCTGGTCCAGGCCATCTACCTCCAGATTGGAGGTCAGAACCAAGCGGGAAACTCATTCACTGTCAACAGCGGCGGCAGCATCCCCGTCTCCGCCATTGCGGTCGATACCTTGTACCCCCTCACCGGGATCCCCATGAAGAGCCCGCCCCTCACCTGGAGCACGAGCAATCCCGAGGTCGCCGCCTTCACCACCACCACCAACAGCACGGGAAGCAACAGTGCCACGGCCCGCAACAATCTCGGCGGCGCTAGCCTCACCGCTTCCTGCACGCCTCCCAGCTGCAACATCGGAGTCCTGCCCAGTCTCCCCATTTACGCCCGCAACTGCTCTCCGACCAGCACGCCAGCGTGCGAACTTCCAAACGGGACGAACGCCTATGACGCGATCTCCGTGGACGTAACCCTTTCCGCTGGCGGCACTCTGCCTACCTATGGCGCATGGGCCGCGACCACCGATTGCCAGAACGCCTCCGGCTGCACCAGCGCGCTGTTTGCGATCAGCCCCACAATCACGCCCATCGGTTCGATCCTGACTCTGCCGCGCACTCCCAATTCCATGATGTTCAACCATGCCACGTCGCCTCGCCTCTACATCGGCAGCGATCAAGGCCTGATGTATGTGGATGTCAGCGGCACCAACGTACAGGTCAACTCGGTCTCCAGCGTCACAACACCCTGCTACACTGCCTTGTGCGGAAAGCTGCTCACCGTCTCGAACGATGGCAAACTGGCGGTCGTCTCCGACACCGTTTCTACCCCGCACCAGGTCTACATCTATAACGGAGGCAGTGCCAGTACCGCCCCCATCGACCTCGTCCTCCCCGGCGAATCCGCCACTGCTGCGGCTTTTTCTCCCGATCAGCTAAAGCTCTTCATCGTCACCGACACCGGTAATCTCTACGTTTACTCCACCGTTGACGCCCTCACCTCGGTCCCCATCGCAACCTCGGTTACTGACGTAAAATTCTCTGCGAATGGCAGCTTCGCCTACGTTGCCGGAACGCCAAACGCAACCTCGGTCTCGGCGTTCGCCAACTGCAACACTCCCACCACCAGCATTCTGAATGGTGTGACGACCACCGCAGTCCCGCTCTCCCTGTTCCCATTGCCAACCCAGCAGCTCGACTCGAACGGCAATTGGGCAGAAGTCGTGCTCGCCGTGGATCCTCCCTATATCGATACATTCGGTGTCACTGTGCAGCAGAGCGTGCTGCCGGACGGCGATTTTCTTTGCTTCGCTCCGTCGGTGGAGCTCGATTCCGATTTTCGGACTTCCGCCAATCTCGGACAGGGCAAATTCACTCCGCTCTACTCCCAGCTGGTGAACGACGGCACCCAGGTCATACTCGTCGCCCAGAACGTCCCAGCCGTGCTCATCTTCAACGTCAGCCTCAGCGGAAACAGCGGCACCACCACCTCCATCCCGCTCGCGGGATCGGCCGAAACTGGCTGCACGCAATGCACCGGCACCAGTTGGCCGCTGGCCGCCTCCGCGTCCAACGACGGCAGTCAGATCTACGTGGCCGCCTGCGACGTCTACCCCAATAACGATCCCACGCAGCCCTGTTCCGCCGGCTCCGTGCACATCGTCAGCACCGTGGGTGGCGAAGGCGACTACCAGCAAGTCCCCTACATCAACCTCAACCAGGACGGCAACACCAACATGTGCAACAGTCTGGGCCCAAACGCGCCCCTGTGCCTGCCCAATCTGGTAGCCATAAGACCACAGTAATTTCCAGGAAAGGTGCCGCGGCGTTCGTCGGCCAAGAGGATGCTAAGTTGTTGGATTTCGATAGCAACCCAGCACAGAAGTGCCGAAGGTGTTTTTGACTAAGAGCTGGACGGCTGAGAGCCGACAGCTGTTTACTAAGGCCCGACTTCTTTTCCTACGCTATCCAGCACGCCGTTGATAAACTGCACCGACTCGGGCGTCGAAAACTTCCGCGCAATCTCCAGCGCCTCGTTAATCACCACCGCCCGCGGCGTTGCCGGATACGCCAGGAACTCTGCCACCGCCGCCCGCAACACATTGCGGTCCACCGCCGCCATCCGGTCCATCCGCCAATGCTGCGTGTGCTTGCCGATCAGCCCGTCGATTTCTTCCATACGGTCGCTGGCCACGCGAAACAGGTCGTCGGCAAACCCGCGCACTTCCTCTTCCACGTTCGTCCGTTCCGCCCAGAACGTCTTGCGGACGAGGTCCGGCGTCTGCTTGCCCATGTCCGCCTGAAACAGCATCTGCAGAACCAGTTCGCGGGATTTGCGTCGAGTACCCATGGGAGTCGTTAGTCGTGGTTCGTTCGGGATTCGCCTTCTAGTGTACAAGGTCGGATTGCGCTACAGGCGTGAGTCACTGCCTTGGCTTGTTGCTCTTGCCTTTGCTCTTGCTTTTCCCAACGACCACGGACCGACGACCACCGACCGCTTTCTTCAGATTCGCCATCTCCACCGCCGCCAGAGCCGCCTCGAATCCCTTGTTCCCCATCTTCAGTCCCGCGCGATCGATCGCCTGCTCCAACGTGTCGCAAGTCAGAACGCCGAAGGCATGAGGCACGCCCGTTTCCTGCGCCGACTGCCCGATGCCGCGCGTCACTTCGTTGACGATCACGTCATAGTGCGCCGTATCGCCGCGCAAGAGACAGCCAATGCAAATGATGGCGTCATACTTCTTGCTTTCGGCCAGCGTGCGCGCCGCCGATGGAATCTCAAACGCCCCCGGCACACGGACAATCGCAATCTCGCCGTTCTCCGCACCGGCTCGACGCAAGCCATCGAGCGCTCCTTGCAGCAGCCGCTCGGTGATGAACGAATTAAAGCGCGAGACCACAATGGCAAAGCGTTTTCCTGCCGCATTCAGTTGTCCTTCGATCGCAGCCGCGGCCTCCTCGGGCTTGCCTTTAATCGTGAGGACAATTTCGCCCGGCAACTCCAGCGAAAAGCTGCGTTCATTGGTCTTGGCGTTGTTCGTGTTGGCGAGCACCTTGAACTTACGTTTCTCGGCAATCTCAAACACCGCGTCCGGATTCGTGACCTCGATCACCAGTAGCCTGCTCACATCCTTCAAACGCTCGCGCACCTCGGCTGGATACTCCTTCGGCAGCGAATTCAGGCTGACGAGCGCCAGCGGCGCCGACAGCACCGCCGACCGTCCATCTTCGCCAGCGACCGCCTCGAATCCGATCACGCGCAGAAACTCGGCAAGCACCCGCAGGTCTTTCGGATCGCTCACGTACCGTCCAATATGTAAAGACTTCAGCATTGTCTTTCCTTAACAACGTCTTTCCTTGACTTCAAACCACTCGAAGTTCACTTCCCCTTAAATTGCGCCGGCCGCTTCTCCAGAAATGCGGTAGTGCCTTCTTTCTTGTCCTCGGTGGCACAACAAACGCCGAAGAGCGTCGCTTCCAGATAGAGCCCCTCGGCCAAAGTCATTTCCATCCCCTTATTGACCGCCTCCATCGCGTACTGCACCGCCAGCGGAGCATTCGCGATGATCTTAGCCGCAATCGCCTCCGCCCGCGGAATCAATTCCGCCGCAGTCGTCACTTCATTCACCAGCCCAATGCGTTGCGCTTCCTGCGCCGTGATGATTTCTCCGGACAGCACCATCTGCATCGCCAGCCCTTTGCCCACCAGCCGCGGCAAGCGTTGCGTCCCGCCATATCCCGGAAGAATCCCCAGCTTCACCTCGGGCTGGCCGAGTTTGGCGTTGTCACTGGCCAGACGCATGGCACAAGCGAGAGCCAGTTCGCATCCGCCGCCCAGCGCGAATCCGTTAATGCAGGCAATCACCGGCTTGCCCAGATTTTCGATCAGGTCGAGCACCGCCTGCCCCCGGTGCGCAAACTCCTTACCTGAGACCGGCTCCTGCTTCGCCAGTTCGCCAATATCCGCGCCCGCCACAAAAGCCTTTTCGCCGGAGCCGGTCAAGATGGCCACGCGGATCGAGGCATCGGATTGAATGTCGGTGAACGCCTCCCTCAACTCTTCCATGGTGGCCAGGCTAAGCGCGTTCAGCACTTTGGGACGGTTGACGGTTACGTATGCGATTGAGTTTTTCTTTTCGAGGAGAATATTTTCGTAACTCATGATTCCCTTCCGCAGATTCTCAAAGATCAACATCTACCACGGAGACACGGAGAAAAGCCAAGTTCATTGTCTTGCTTTCCTCCGTGTCTCCGTGCCTCCGTGGTGAGTATTCAGAACTTCCCCGCCACCGGCTTCGCCGGGTCCGAGTAATCATAAAACCCGCGCCCCGACTTCCGCCCATACCATCCCGCCATCACCATCCGCTTCAGCAGCGGAGGCGACGCAAACCGCCGCTCCTTGAATTCGTCATACATCACATGCGTGATGTAATAAGTAGTATCGAGGCCGACAAAATCGAGCAAAGTAAACGGACCCATCGGATACCCGCAACCCAGCTTCATCGCCTCATCGATGTCCTCGATCGAACCCACTCCTTCTTCATAAGCCCGGATCGCATCGAGCAAATACGGCACCAGCAGCCGGTTTACGATGAATCCCGTCTTATCCGAAGTGCGCACCGGAACCTTCCCCAGCCGCTTCGCAAACTCATAAGCCGCGTCGTACACCTCAGGAGCGGTGGCAATCGTCTTCACCACCTCCACCAGCTTCATCAGCGGCACCGGATTAAAAAAGTGCAGCCCGACAAATCTTTCCGGACGCTTCACCGCCGTCAATAGCTCGGTCACCGAGATGGAAGAAGTATTCGAAGCAAAGATCGCCTCCTTCTTGACTATAGAGTCGACCGACGCATACATCTTCTTCTTTTCCTCAACGTTCTCGATGATGGCCTCGATGACGATGTCGCAATCGGCCAGATCCGCCTTGTTAGTGGTCCCCTTGAGCCGCGCCCGAATCTCATCCTTCTGCTGCGGAGTGATCCCACCCTTCTCCACCGGCCGCTCAGCAAACTTAGCCAGCGACTTTTCAATCCCGGCAAACCCCTTGTCGATATATTTCTGCTCAACCTCAAGCACCGTGACGTCAAACCCGGAAGTAGCGCAGACCTGAGCGATGCCGGAACCCATCAAGCCACAACCTAGAACGCCAACTTTCTTGATTTCCATATAAGTTCCTTTAACCACCGAGGACAAGGGAAGATGACCGAGAACAACTTCAAAAGGCCGACCTGCCCGCCGTAGTAGTTCATAACACCGACCTACTCGTATTGCCGCCGCAGCCAAACGCAAAGTCTAAATCCCGCCAGTAGGAGACCGCTATAGAACAGGGTATTAATGGTGCACATCACGGCGTATCCTTCCGGACTGATCCCGACGAACCACCCTCTTGTAGCCCAGATGATTGGCAGGAGGCCAGGATAGATTGCAAGCAACGCTGCCCCCTTGGAACCGAGCGCAATCAAAACTGCGGGCAAAACAAGCTGCAGAATCGCCCCGAACACAACGGCCCAGCAAATGGAGAGAGGACAAGATTTCGTTGGAGGCCAGAGCTTCTTCAGAATGGAAATCATCGATTCGCTCCTCTACGGCTCTTAGTGTGGCCTAATGAAAGCTCTCCACCACCATAGCAATCCCCTGCCCGCCGCCAATGCACGCCGTCGCCAGCCCGTACTTCTTCTTCCGCCGCCGCAACTCATACAACAGCGTAATCACCAGCCGCGTTCCAGTCGCTCCCAGCGGATGTCCCAATGCGATCGCTCCGCCGTTCACGTTCACCTTTTCGCGATCCAGTCCCAATTCTTTTTCCACCGCCAGATACTGCGCCGCGAACGCTTCGTTCACTTCGATCAGATCGATGTAATCCAGCGTCAGCCCCGCGCGCTGCAACGCGATCTTCGTCGCCGGCACCGGACCGCTCCCCATGATCTTCGGATCGACGCCCGCAATTCCCCAATTCACAATCCGTCCCAGCGGACTCAGATTTCTTTTCTGCGCCTGCTCCAGCGACATCACTACCACCGCCGCCGCGCCATCCACAATGCCGCTCGCATTGCCTGCCGTCACGGTCCCGTTCTTGCCAAACGCAGCCCGCAGTTTCGCGAGGCCCTCGATAGTTGTTTGCGGACGCCGATGATCGTCCTCGGTCAGCATCTCTCCCGTCAGCTCGACTTTTGAATTCCGCAACGGCACCGGCGTCAACTCTTCCTGCAAGCGGCCCGCCTTATACGCTTCGTCGGCCTTCTGCTGCGAGCGCAACGCTAGTTCGTCCTGCGCCTGCCGCGTGATTCCCTGCTGCTCGGCGTACAGCTCCGCCGTATTCGCCATGTAGAGTCCGCAATACGTATCGAGCAGCGCGACCATGAGTGAATCTTCGAGCTTTCCACCCGGAGCCAGCGTCAACCCATCGCGTCCGCGAATCGAAAACGGCGCCTGCGACATCGATTCCATCCCGCCCGCGAGCACCATCTTCGCTTCATCGGTCTGGACCATCTGCGCCGCGCTGACAATCGCCTGCATCCCCGACCCGCAGAGCCGGTTCACGGTCAGCGCCGGAGTTTCGATCGGCAGACCCGCCCGCAGAGCCACGTGCCGCGCGCCGTAGAGCGCGTCGCCCGACGTCTGCTGCGCGTTGCCGAACACGGCATGATCGAACTCTTTCGCGTCGATCCCTGCGCGCTCAATCGCCGCCCTCGCCGCCACCGCGCCCAGTTCCTGCGCCGTGTAGTCCTTGATCTTCCCGCAATAGCGTCCAAAGGGCGTGCGCGCCCCACTGACAATGGCAATGTCACCAGGTTTCAACATGAGAACCAACTTTTATAGAAGAGTGCGCTGGCCTGTGGCCAACCTGAGAGTTTAACAGGAAGGCAATGTGTAGCGCGGACACTCTTGTCCGCGAAAAGTTGGCAGCGATCGGAAAGTTGAGGATGGAATCTGGCAACACGTTCGAGCGAATCCAACTGCAACAACAACGGCAGCGGACAGGAGTGTCCGCTCCACACGAGCAAGCTCTTATGCTACCGCTGCCGATGCGGCGAACTGCGGTGCCTGCGTCACAATTTTTCCCGCACCCAGCGCCACTGCCTGCTCCAGCGCTTGATCGGCGCGGTTGGCAACTTCAGTCACAATATCCACCGGATCAAAATGCTGCCGCATCACCGCCTGCGCCAGCCCGGCGCTGAACTCTACACTGTGGTCTTTGCCTGGAAAGCGCACTTCCGCTAGCAGGCGTCTTAATTTCTCGACCGCCAGCAAGGCTTCTTTTTCGCCCGTGTCGCCTAGCACCAGCGCTACCGTCGTTGCCTCATAGCGGAAGGCTAGATCGTTGGTCCGGATGTTGGCCGAAAACAGTTGCCCGATCTGCTCCATCACTGCCGTCACGGCTTGCTCGCCAAATTCCTTGATCAACGCACTGCGCCGCCCAAACTGCATCAGCAGGACGGTTACCGTTGTCCCCTGCTGCAAGCCGCGGCGCGTTTCCGCCTGCAGAAGATCGAGATATGAAGCCCGCTTCAGCAGCCCAGACTTTTCGTCCGTCACCGAAAGATTCTTGACCAGCCGTCGCAGACCGGCATTATTGAGCGCGATCAGCACCTGGTCGCTCAGGGTCCGGACCACCAGCACCTCCGATGCCTGCCACACGCGGTTCGTTTCCTGGGTTAGGATCAGCACCCCGATTTGGTCGTTACCCTCGGTCAGCGGCAAAGCAAGGAGCGATGCGATCTGCAACTCTTCCACCGCATGGCGTACGCCCAGCAACTCCGGCGAGTTCCCGGCATCGCCGATTGTGACCGTGCCGCGCGCCACCGCCAGATCCTGCAGGGTTTCCACAAGGCTGACCAGCGCCCCCGAACTCGCTGGGATCAGCGCGTCCATGTGATATTCCTGCACGCTCGAAGGCGGCAAACCGGGCTTGCGCAAGGCCACAATGCAGCGCGCTGTCCGCCAATTTCCGCCGATTTCGTTCGCCGCCGTTTTCAGGACTCCTTCCGCGTTCCCCTGGTGGTACAGTTTGCGGGTAATTTCCGCCACTTTCGCCAGACTGCTAACGTCGGCCACGTCGCTGACCACTGCCGGCGCGGTTGACGCCGCGGCAGGATCGCCGGTCGTCGCCTGTGCGGCTGGCGTCGCCGACTTGGCATACTGCGGTTCAATGCCTGCCGCAATGTATAACTTCTGCAGTTCCTGGTTCCGCTCTTCCTCGCGCGGGAACAGTTCCTGAATTCTCTGCAAACGCTCGATGGCCTTGGAGCGCATCCCGTATTGCACCAGGATTTCGGCTTGCAGCATCAGATCCTGCAGCGCGGCCGCTCCCAACGTCGGTTCTTCAACCTTGACTGCCTGTTCTTCTTCTTTCTTCACCGCCGTGAAGCGCGCGGCGATTCCCTTGAAGCGCCGATCGTCGATCTTGCCCCGCAGCGCCTCCAGTCGTTTCTGATGCCCCTGCTCATACGGGTCCACTTCCGCCGCCCGATCCAGGCACTCGCCCGCTTTCTGGTAATTGTGTTTCGCGCAGTACAGGTCAAAAAGCTTCAGCAGCGCCTGTGCGTAGTCGGTTTCACGGTTGGACGCGTTAAACAGCTCCGCCAGAAATTCCAGCATCTCCGCCGAGGGACGATGCGAGGCCAAAAGTTCTTGCATGGTTGCGATGAACGACCGCCGCTCCCCACGACGCCGCTGGAAGGCTTCCAGTTTCCGCGCCAGCGCCACCGCATCCGCATCCAGTTCGGAGTCGATCATCTTTCCGATCAGGCTCACCACCTGATGCATGCGCGTCGGGTTCTGCTCGAACATCTGCCAGATCAGGGGCTCGCTATCCAGGCAGCGATCAGCGGCGAGGAGCGCTTGCCCGTACAGGTCGCGCAGCTCGAGCGACGCTTCTCCGGAAAGCACCAGCGGCTCGAAAATAAAGATCGCCGCCCCCGACTCACCGTGCGAGAGCAGGCTTTTGCCGTAGGCCACTGCGACCTTCGCATCCGCCGGATTTTCCGCATAGGCACGCTCGAACCACGGGCCGGCGTTTCCGCCCGCGGTCGACGCCAGTTCCGCCAGTTGCAAAAAGGACTGCGAGGCCATCACATGCTCGCCCAGAGCCGCCGCCATTTCCGCCACGCGCAAGTGATTGGGCTGCGAGGGGTCGAGCGTCACAATCCGTCGCAAGACCAGCAGCGCCTCTTCCTTTTTCCCCTGCCGCTGCAAGTCTTCCAGCGCATTTTCATAGGTCCCGATCGCCAGCTTCTTATTCGAATGCTCCAGCAGTTGACCGAAGCGCACTTTCTGTTCCCAGGTCGGGTTGGTATAGCGCGCCAGCTTCTTATAGGTCAGGCTGGCTCGCGTCGCATCGGTTGCCGCCACCTGCCGGTCGAACAACTCGCCCAGCAGACGCACCGCCTGTGGCCCCCTATTCAAAGAGAGACAGAGGTCTGCCGCCATCTGCCGCACATTGTCGTTTTGGGGTTCGCTTTCCAGAATTTGCAGGTATTCCGACAGGGCGTCGGCCGTTTTCCCCTTTTGCAGGAGCTTCTCCGCCTTTTCCACGCGGCGGGCTACTTCGGCACGATTGGGGTTTTCGGGCATGGGGTCTTGCGATAGAGATTTCCTTCTTGATTCTAGGATTCGGCCCCGGCACCAGCAACGCGGTTCGCCAGCTCTACGGTTACCGAAGTCACGCGGTCAATTTTCTTCCCAGCCTGGCAGTCGAACGAAATTGCCCGATTCGCAGATGTCTACTGAAGATGCAATCAGACTGGAGATTCCAACCAATTTGCCGATTTGATCCTTAGGGTTAAAGGTGGTCTCCGCAACTCGATGGTTAGGGCAGTCCATTTCGACCAGCTTCTTGGTTCCCGTCGGCACAGATTCGCGGATCTGCGCCATCCCCAGTTTGTGTGCCTTCTCTTCGCCGTCCTCATCGCCATCCAGGCATTAGGCTTCTTCGTGCTCGGAACCGGCCGGTCGGGCTGCGGCCTTTCCGAGTCCATCATCGTTCTTGAGGGTCTTCTCGCCATCGCTTGCGCCGGGATTGCATTCCGTCACGCCCAAGGCATTACTGCCCTGTTCTGGTTTCTGTTTGTCGTCGTCCTGCTGGTTTTGCTTTTTCCCACCGCCGTCCAGGCCTACGACACGCTGTTCGACCAATCCGTCTTATCCGAATCGACGCGAGGCCTCCTCTACTGCCTTTATGGCGCCCCGATCCTGATGATGCTCTTCCTACCCGAAACCCACCGCCGCACGCGTGTGAAGTCCGAGATCTTTCTCGATTTTATTCAGGTCGCCATCGTTGTCAGCCTCATCTACTCCACCTTCTTCTTTCTTCCGGTGCGGCGGATGTTGCCCGCCGATGCGCTCTTGCGCGATATCAGCGTCAGCGATGCGCAAAGCTTGCTCCTCCTCATCGCAGCCTTTGTGCGCCTGCAATTTGCCCGTGTCGCCGGCACTCGCAATCTGCTACTTCGGTTGGGACTGTTCCTGCTGATCTGCGCGGTCGCAACCTTCATCGGCGACTGGATCTACCTCCGTTATTCACCGGTCGGCATCGGCGCATGGTTCGACTTGGGCTGGGCTCTTCCTCAAGTTGCCGCTGGCCTGATCGCCCTCACCTGGAACCCGTCGCCCGAGCCCCAATCCACTCCGGAGCCCGCGAATTTTCTCAGCTTCCTGGGAAGCAATCTGGTCTTAGTCGTCATGCTCTCCGGCGTCGCCTTGCTAATGGACCGCTGGAAGCAGGCGTACGGAGAAATTCTCGCCGACGTGGCCATCGCCGCATCGCTTCTCGCCTTCACCTTTCGCTTGGCCCTCACCCAATTCCACCAGCAACAGGAGATCGCCCACCGCAAGGCCGCGCAAAACGCGCTGACGATCTCACATGAGGAAATCGGCCGTTTGCTCGCCGGCTCCCGCCGGCAAACTGCCGAAATCACTCAGATCAGTGAACTCGGAAGCCTGCTTCAGGCATGCACCTCCAAAGCAGAGGTGTTTCGCCTCATCCCGGAACGATTACGCCGTCTGTTTCCCGGCGCCTCCGGCTGCATCGCACTGCTCAGCACCTCCAAGAACCGCGTGGAGTCCGTCGCCGAATGGGGCATCAGTCCCGCCGATCAGATTTTTTCGCCGGAAGAATGTTGGGCGCTTCGCCGCGGAACCATCCATGCTCATCCGGGCGGGCGCGCCTACCCGTGTTGCTCACATCTGTTGGGGGAAGGTCCGTCGGTCTGCATCCCTCTCATCGCCAATGGCGACACCATCGGAACATTGTCCATCCAGGACGACGATCCACCCCATTCCGTTCCCGACCCGGAGGTTGACGGGAACGTCTTCGTCCGCCGCCGCCAACTCGCCGCCGCTGTCGCCGAACATATCGCCCTCGCGGTTGCCAGTCTCAGCCTCCGGGAATCTCTCCGCCTTCAGGCCGTCCGCGACCCGCTTACCGGTCTTTACAATCGCCGCTACATGCAGGAATTCCTCGACCGCGAACTCCACTCGGCTCGCCGCAAACACCGTCCCCTTGCGGTCATGATGCTCGACCTCGATCACTTCAAACGCTACAACGACAACTTCGGACACTCCGCCGGCGATAAGATTTTAGCCGCGGCCGGCCAGACGCTCCTGCGCTGCGTGCGCGCTGAAGACATCGCTTGCCGCTATGGCGGCGAAGAATTCACCCTTATCCTCCCCGAGTGTTCTCTGCATCAGGCAAAGTTGCGCGGCGAGGAAATCCGCGAGCGCCTCAAGCAATACGGGACGCATACCGACCAGCCCGCGGATATGCTCACCATCTCGATCGGGGTCGCTGCCTTCGATGAAACCACGGATCGCGTCGATCTCCTGCTCAAGTTCGCCGACGACGCTCTTTACGAGGCCAAGCGCGGAGGCCGCAACCGCGTCGTCGCCGCCCGGCCCGTCTCCGCCATGCCCGAATTGAATTTCACCAGCGAGGCTCCCGCCGCAAACGCCTTGACCGAAACAGGCTAGCTCCACCGGATCCATCCACCCTTGCGCCCATTCGCTTTCCGCTGCCGGCCGGAGTCGCCGTCGTCTTACTCCGCTGTAACTCCCTTTAAGAACAAGTAATAGAAATCGACGCCCCGGGCGAATGACTCAACTCCGATGCGCTCATCTTTCCCGTGCGCCCGGACATCGTCTCGTTCGTATTGTTCGCCTGACACGCAGTACGTTGGCATCCCCGCGGCATTGGTGTACACGCCGTCCGACGCGCCGGTGCTCATGTCAGGAAGAACGGGAATTCCGGGCCACATTTGCGCCACGACTCTGTCCAGCGGCTCAAACACTTCCGGGCGCGGAGCCGGCGGCACATAACTATGCCGGTCGGAGCCGTGATCCATCAGCACGTTGGTGTTCTCGCGGAACTGCACTTTCACTTTCGGATCGGCCACCACGTTTTCGAGCTTGAGCCGGATTTCCTCCAGTGTGTGCCCGGGTTCGATGCGGCAGTTCACGTTTGCTTGCGCCATCTGCGGCAAGGCGTTATTGGCGTGGCCTCCGCTCAACCGCGTTGCCACGCAGGTGGTGTGCAGCGTCGAATTGTCGAGCGGATCTTTCGAAAGCCGTGCCACCGCAGCCATGTCGGGAGGATCTTTCAGCATCCCCTTCAGATCAGCTGCGCGCTGTCCGGTCTCCATCTTTACCTGGCGCTCGTAATACGCACGCGTGATGTTATTGAGCTCGAAGGGAAACTGGTAGTGCTGGATCCGCGTCAGCGCGTCGGCCAGTTCGTAGATTGCGTTCTCCGGCCGCGGCAGTGAACTGTGACCGCCGGGATTCGTCGCCGTCAGTACGAAATCGCCGTAGAGTTTTTCGGTGGCGTTTACTTCCATCATCACCGGCTTGCCGTGATCGGCCAGCACGCCGCCGCCATCGTGGTTGAGCACGAATTCGGCGTCGATCAGTTTGCGATGATTCTTGATCAGCCAGTCCACTCCATTCGAGGTGCCGCCTTCCTCATCCGCCGTCATGGCGAGAATAATGTCGCGGCTGGGGATGTATCCTTCTTTCTTCATTCGGATAAGCGTGGCCGACATGATGGCGTCGCCATCCTTCATATCGCTGGTGCCGCGGCCATAGTAGTAGCCGTCCTTCTCGATGAACTGGAACGGGTCCGTTGTCCAGTCCTCGCGTCTAGCCTCGACCACATCCAGATGCCCAATCAGCAACACTGGTTTGTGCTTGCCCGAACCATGCAGTCGCACCACCACATTCTTCTTGCGGTCATTGGAACTGGGACCGAGCACCTGAATATCGCTCTCAGGAAATCCGGCATCGCGAAAGCGCTGCGCCATGACTTCCGCCGCGGCGGTTACGCTGCCTACCGAGTCCGTGGTATTGATTTCAATGAGTTGTTTGAAAATATCGACCGCCAGTTTCCGCGTCGCTTCGTCCGCTGGCGACACGGTTTGCGCGTGCACGGAGACGGCAAATATAAGACAAGAAAAAAGGCCCAGCCATCGTTGATTCGATTGCACGACGATCCTCCACAAAGAATTGCGCAAAAAAATATTCCGCGAAACGCTGAGGCTGAAAACTACCAGATTCGTCCGGCAAAAGCCAAGGCTGCGCAGGCGCGGGAATGCCGTTGGAGCGCCTGTGTGATCCGAGATCTGTGCTGGATATCTATGGGCGGGGCACAGGGGAAACGTCGGCATAGTGCTGTTCTACACCGCCGTTCGGCTCTCTGTTGAAAAGCGCGGCGATTACCAGAAGCTGTCCTGCTGGGTTTCTATACTTCGACCAACTCCCCTGCCCGGCGCCTGTTCCACAGCGGCGCGAGAATGCTCGACTGCAGGACTTCCGACTCGGCTCTCACCCAGTCTTCCACATCCCGGCCTTCCACCCGTCCGCGCTCATCATAGAACTGGCGCGCGCGCAGCCGTATCTTTCTCTCCAGTAATTCCAGCATCAATTTTCGTCGTTCGCGAGTTGTCGTAACGCTATCCACTGCTTTCACCCCACATTTTTTGTCTACAAATATTGTAAATGGCGGAGTGTTAAAGAGACATGAAGAAGAGGGTTACTAAAGAGGCATGTCGGTGGGCGCAGCGGAGCTTCCGGACGATCACCGCATGGCTGACGATCCAAAATCAAAGGCACGTGACTTGTGTAATGACGGGGCCTGGCTGCCAGTCGGTTCCGGTCTCCGGTAACTCTATAATTCCGCTGTGACAAGGCCATCCAAAGGCGCTGAGGTTCTCCTCATTATTTTTGGCCTGGTTTTTGCGGCCGCCGGACTCTTTTTCGCCAGCGGTCTCTTATTCGGTATACCTGGCCAGGCCTCGGGGAATCGCGCGGCCGGAGCGGTGGTCTCGGCGATCCTCATTCTGGTCGGCGCCGCGATCGTTTACGCCGTCATTTACGGGACCCGCAAAGTGCGGGAGCAAGCCGCAGCTGAGCAGTCCAATCCCCAGTCTCCCTGGCTATGGCGCAAGGACTGGGCGGCTAGCCGCGCGGAGAGCAAGAACCGCAACAGCGCCATCGGCCTTTGGGCAGCGGCCATCTTTGCGAATGGGATTGCATTCACGGTTGCTGCCACAACCGTGCCGAAACTCTGGCGCACCTCCAATTTTGCGGTCTTTTTCCCGCTTGTATTCTGCGTCGTCGGCATCATTCTGGCCGGCGCGGCGATAAGAGCCAGTATCCGGCGGAAACGTTTTGGCCAAACGTATTTTGAGTTCGCTTCGCTGCCCTTTTCTCCTGGAGGCTCGCTCAAGGGGACGATTCACTTGCGCTTCAACACCGATGCCAGGCACGGCATTGATCTGAATCTCAAGTGCATCCGCCAGGTCACGACTGGCACCGATAAGGATCGTTCCGTCCAGGAGAGCGTCCTTTGGCAGGACGACAAGAATGTGCCGCAACAATCGCTTATGCCCGGACCCATGGGTGAACGCACGATTCCCGTGGAGTTCAGCATACCGAGCGACGCCTATGAGTCGTATCACGAACAGCCAGACGATCAGGTGCTTTGGATTCTGCATGCCCAGGCCGATGTTCCCGGCGTGAATTACTCGGACGATTTTGAAGTGCCAGTTTTCCGGCTGACGTCATCGCCGTCCTCGGCGCCAGTGTCAACCGCTTCCTTTTCGAGCTTGAACGAAGCCCAGAGCGGAATCGCGGCCCCGGCCTTTCAATCCGATGCGTCCGATGTGGCTGCGCCGCAGAACCCGAAAGTTGTGGTTTCAACCGGGATGGACGGCGGCACCGAATTCTACTTCCCACCTTTTCGCAACCCGGGTTTGGTACTGGGCTTGTTAGCTTTCACGACGGTGTGGACAGGAATCGTTTATTTCCTCCGGCATTCCCATGCTCCGTGGTTCTTCGCCCTGGTGTTCGGGTTCTTTGACGTCCTGCTGATTTACGCGCTGATTCGGGCGGCGATGGCCTCTTTTCGCATCAACATAGGAAACGGCAAGATTGCATTCCGTCGCGCCCTGCTGGGCATCGGGAGGACTCGTGAGATCCCCTTCTCCAACATTGCGCGGATTTTGACCACGACGTCTGCACAACAAAAGGGCGCACGGGTTTATTACTCTGTTCGCTTGTATACCAGCGATGGGAGGAAGCTGACACTCGCCGACGCGATCGATGACCGTCAGGAGGCGCGTTGGGTCGCAGCCCAACTGGAGAAATTCGCCGGCCTGAAACTGGACACTCACGTCGCTGTCGACCCGGGTTTCGGGAATTACGGCCCGCCGCCACAGCGTGGACAAGCACCATCAAGGTCTCTCCCAACTCTTCGTCGCAATCGTCCCGTCATAAACGCGATCGCGCTTGCGTTCTTCTTCGCCTGGATGGGCTTTGTCGGCTATCAGATCTTTTCTCGCGGCCACGCACAATCCAAGCGTGTTCCGAAGGTCGCCGCATCGGCCAGGACTCCTCTGCAGCAGGTGGCCTACTCGCCGCTCACAGACGGTGATGTGCAACATCTGCAAACGCTCCCGGAACAGGCCCAGGCGGAAGAATTGCTCGACCGGGCGATTCAGCACGATCCCCGCGCACTCGATTTGTTCGAACAGAGTATTGGAACCTGGCGCCATATCACGCGCACGGCGCGCATGGAGGTATTGGATCACCGCTCCTGTTACTCCACAGACCTGCGCGTTCGCTATGCCAACGCGGATCTAAACCTGGCCATGAACGGATTCCCGAAAACCGACGACTCGGCGAACCAACTCATCGCTCAGGCCCAAACCGACCCCGCGCATCGCGCTTACTCCGTGTACTACCTGGGAATGCTCGCGGGACGCGGCATCGACTACGATCGCATCTATCCCATCCTGGTGGACTATGCCAGGAAAGACCCCAACCCCCAGGTGCGCCAGTGGGCCGTCGAAGGCATGCGCTATCTCGGCACCGATGAAGCTCTGGATCAGCTTTTCGATTCCTTTACGCACGACCCGTCGGACGCGGTTCGCGATCGCGCCGGCTGCAATGTCTCCGATTGCGGCAACTTCAAGCGGAGTCAGCGCATGCGATTTGCGCCCAGACTGATCGAGCTAGCTGCCGATCCCCGAACCACTCCACAAATGCGAAACTGGGCCTTCCTCGCGTTGCGTGAGATCACCGACCAGACTCTTCCTGCCGATGCATCGGCTTGGCAAGACTGGTATGCTCAACACGGGGCGGAAAAGATGGCCGAGTTCGAGCAGTTGGATTGGTGGAAGGTCCGCGGCGATCAGTAGCAGCCTCTCCTCTTCGTATTTTCATCGCCTCCCGCTCGATCGCGGATTACGATCGCGGATTACCCGACCAATCGCCCGGAAGGCCCCGCCTGGCGAACTATCCCAGGTGCTCTCCACAATGTGCAAATGATTTCCACTATCGCCGGTAAATCGCCGTAAGCCGCCATTTTAGACCGCCAAAGTTTGGTACCGGGCTTGCTCCTATACAGACTGACGGAGCTCAGACCCGCCGCTCAGTTCGCGGATGGTCGGTTGCTTCCTCCAGTAATCGGGAGACACCGCGATGAAAAAAATTGTGTTCGTGCTCTGCCTACTTTCTGCTACCGGGGCATTTGCCCAGATCATTGCCGGAAACACCCTCAACAATCAACCGCAGAGTTATTCGTTTCAGAGTCATCCGGGACACGCAAGCTATGCACCCATGTCTCAGGAAACCAGCATTCTCGCGGCAACGAGTTACACCTCAGGTCAGGGAGAAAGACGGGCCTCGGACTTCCCTCATCCGGAAGATGTTTCTCTCGGCGTCATCGCTCGCGAACTGCGCAAGGAACACGCGCAACTGAAGAAATCCCGCGTGGTCTGGATCAATCAGTAGGAATCAGAGTGCAGCGCGGATGCTCTGTCCGCGCGATTTTGGAATGGCCACGCTTTTCCAATAAGTGCCGATTTTCAAGACAAGGGAACCTCCGGGTCCCTTGTCGACCGGTCGGTTAAATCCTGTCCCGCGAAACGCCCTGCGGTCGCGGCCTGCCACTCTCCAGCATCCATAGAACGCCCCTCCGAAGCGATGGCATTCTGCTCCTCATGCAGAAAAGTGAAATCACAAGGTGGTAACCTAGGACAAATTCATGACCATCCTGGATTTCACCGCCGTCGTCGCGATCGTCTCCTTCGCCGCGGGACTTCTTGGTTCGCTCACCGGTCTCGGGGGTGGTGTCATCCTTGTGCCTCTGCTCACAATTCTCTTCCACGTGGATATCCGCTACGCCATCGGAGCCTCGCTCGTCTCGGTGATCGCGACTTCCTCAGGCGCTGCGGCGGCGTATGTAAGGGAAGGCTTCTCCAACATTCGCATCGGCATGTTCCTGGAAATCGCCACCACCATGGGCGCGTTAATCGGAGCCTTCCTCGCCACCTGGATTCCAACCAGCGCCTTGGCGATTATCTTTGGCGCGATGTTGCTCTACTCGGCGTATCTGTCGCGCAAACCGCGCCCACAAGCCCAGCGTAACCTGCCGCCCGACCCGCTGGCCACGCGTCTGCGGCTCAATGGCAGCTTCCCTGACCTCGAGGGCGAGCGCAGTTACAACGTCCAGCACGTCCCCACCGGCTTCAGCCTCATGTTCGGCGCGGGCGCGCTCTCTGGATTACTCGGCATCGGCTCCGGAGCCGTTAAAGTACTCGCCATGGATCAGGCCATGCGGATCCCGTTCAAAGTTTCCACCACCACCAGCAACTTCATGATCGGCGTGACCGCTGCCGCCAGCGCTGGCGTCTACCTCAGCCGCGGATACGTCGATCCCGGCCTCGCCATGCCAGTCATGTTAGGAGTTCTGGCCGGCTCGTTACTCGGCAGCCGCATTCTGGTCAGGGCCGAGACTAAGTCGCTCCGCCTCGTCTTCAGCGTGGTGATTTTGGTTCTGGGCTTGCAGATGCTCTACAAGGGATTCTGGGGGAAGATCTGATGCCCGCCACGCAAACGCCCGCTCCGCAACCGGTCAAACTGCAACCGCAAGTGTGGGACGATCACCGCATGGAGGTCATCCTCGGCAACATGCTCCGCGCCGGAGCCCTGCTGGCGGCCGTTATCGTTTTCGCGGGAGCCTGCGTCTATCTTTCGCGGCACGCACATGAGCCCGCCGATTACCGCGTCTTCCGCGGCGAGCCTTCCGAGTTTCGCACCATCCCCGGAGTCCTTCACAGCGTCATCAACGGGCGCGGCCGAGGCTTGATCCAACTGGGACTGCTCTTCCTGATCGCAACGCCCATCGTACGCGTTGCGTTCTCGGTCGTGGGATTCGCCATCGAACGCGATCGTATGTACGTGATCTTCACGTTGATCGTGCTGGCTATTTTGCTCTACAGCTTTTTGGGCTCTGGCATCGGGGCATAGACTCCCGAAACGACCTTCGCGGTCGTGATCGCCTGCCCCACGTGACGCTGCATGTGGTCCGCGACGTGGACAAGCAACCCACCCACGCTAGTAGGCAGCTGCTTTTTCCCCACCGTTCGCGCCTGTTCAAGATTCGTTCTTGCCAGCGCCCGCACGCGCACCGCCCCATCCGCCAGCGCCGCTGTCAGTTCCGCAAATAACTCATCGCAGGTTGCGCCCGCATCAAGTTCCGTGAGCAGCCGGGCCATCTGCCACTCGCTCAGGCTTCGGCCCTCGGCGTAAGTCAACAGACGATCCAGGCTACGAGCCAGGTGCCGTATGTGAAACGCAACCGGCGCCACTCCCGCGGGCCGCGCATTCAACTCGGCGTCGGACAAATTCTCACACCACTTCCGCAAGTCCTCTTCCGCCAGTTGGAACGAGTGCAAAACCGCGCGCCCCACTGCCGGAACGTCTGTTTCCGTATCGCGCAGCCACGGCTCGATTGATGACATGGTATCTCCAAAGTCGTACCCCTCACGCCAGGATGGAGTCGTCGAGCCGTTTGCGATGGAAGTCGGCGGCGTGCTGCACGAAGGCCATGATCAGCGGGTGCGAGCTGTCCTCGCGAGAGGAAAGTTGTGGCTGAAATAGCGTTGCGACGAAAAACAAATGCGCCGGCGATTCGATGGCCCGGCACTCTTCCTTCGAGCCGCGGGCTACCACCGGAAAGCCCGCTTCCATGGCCATCCATTCGAATTCGGGATTCAGTTCGTAGTTGCAGAAAAATTCTTCCTCAATCAGTTCCTTTCCGTAAAACGCCGCCAGGTAAGAACCGGGACGGAGGCGGATCTGATTGATCTTTCCCGAGAGCTTGGGCGCGTTCGGATCGCGGTTGGGAACCGCGCAGGCGACGGGATAGATCACGATATTTTTAGCCTGCGGGTCTTCTTCAGCCGTGGTGGCGTCGTGGATGCCGAGCACGTTGCGCGCACACTCGATGAGCGTGTACTGAAATCCTCCGCAGGTGCCAAGAAACGGCCGGTTGCGGACGCGGGCGAACTCGATGCCTTTGAGCATGCCGTCGAAACTTTTGTAGGGGCTGCCCGGCGAGGCCCACAGACCATCAAAGGAATCGAGCGTAGCCATGGCGTCCGGTTCGAGAAGCGACGGCGTCGGAAGCCAGGCCGATTCCACTGTAAGTTGGAGCCTCCCACCCGCATGCTGGAGCGAATCGTTGGTCGCGTGATGGGAGCGGAATTCGGGATTGAAGTCGCCGAGAATTCCGATCCGTATGGGTTCACTCACAGGAGACATTCTAAATTAAGGGTGCGCGCGTGGCGTTATGCACTTGGCTACGGGCTGGAGAAGCCGGCAGCCTTTATGGACTGCCGTGTCGAACGGCGCGACTACAAGAGCTCCATCTGTGCCAGCAGGTTATAAAAACCGAACAACGCGATGGCAGTGCCTCCTGAAATCAGGGCAGCGGCTTTCCAGGCAAGGGCCCTGACGAGATTGTTCTGGCTGCGAAACGAAATCACGAATGCGGAATCGCTCTCGCCTTTCATCAATACGACGGGCGGAGTGAGATCGAAAGCGGAGGGCTCGGACTGGTCTTCCTCTGGACGCGCTTCCGCTGGTCTTGCATCGTGCAGCCGCACATCGTGCAAACGCATCTCAGCGCCGGCGGAAACGGCCAAGGGCGGCGCATTCTCCTCAACACCTACAGCCTGTGACGGGGCTGCCGCGGACGCCCAAACTTGGGGTCCGGCAATGCCGGCGCGCGTCAGCGCGGCCGCGATCTTTGCCTGCTGGCTCATGTCGCGGCTGATGGAAGGAATCGCGCCACTGTTCAGCCGGATCACCTCCGGTGCGCGGGACTGGTGCGGAAAGTTGTGAGGTACGGGGCCGCGCGGAGAATCGCTGCGCGCATCGTTCGGGTCCACGCTGCCCGGTGAGAACAAACGCACCGGATTTTCCGCGAGAGTTCCGGTGATGAACAGCGCGTCTCCGGGCTTGATCACGCGTTCTTCAATACGCAGGTTGCGGGTCGAACCGATATCGTGGCGCGAAAAAAAAGTGATGACCTGTGGCGGAACGTAGCCCAGGTGCGAGAAAGAAAGCGATGCTGGGTATTCCTCGCGAAAATCAGGGTGCAGGTCGAGGTCGGCTCCGTGAGGTTCGATGAGCAACTCGCCGGTGGAGTCGACGAGGAAGAAGGGCATATGCAGAGTTTCGTCCGCGACTTTTTCCCATGCTTCTTTGTTGCCCTCGCACTGCTGCCAGACGGTGGTTTGGGAGAGGAGACAAGGCTCGCCCGTGATGGGAGCGGGCGTCGTATCCGGACCGGCCGCCACGCCGTTGACTTCGAACAGTCCACGGGCGGCACTGCCGATCTTGGAAGCTGGGACGTTTAACAACAGGCGTTTGCAGCCAAGCAGGTGAAATCCGAGCAAGACGAAGTACAAACCGGCGGCAATCGCGGCACACGCGAGAATCGAAAAATGGTCGATCGCTATGAAAAAGGAAAGACAAACATCCACAATGCGTTCCTGTATGAGATCGAAGGATCTGATTTCAGGATATGGAAGAGAGTTCTATAACAGCACGGAGAAAGGGGCGGATTGGGCTTACGGAGGTAACCCGCGCAGGTTTCCGCGGTGCTGCCGTGGATGCTGCAAAAGACAATGAAAGCGGGGATCGGCATAGGGGGGAGAGTCACCTCTCCTCCCCTGCCACACCACCGTACATGCGGGTCCGCATACGGCGGTTCGGATGAGTTAAGTTACCCGGCAAACAAACGTGGAAGGCCCAGCGAGTCAAAGTAAGCAGTGGGAAACGGGAGGCTCAGGGCGGGGCTATTCGCCAACCGCCACGAGCTGCGTCGTTTCTTCTGCTTCCAGATCACGGATCGCAACCTGCGTCGTATCCATTGATCCAGACCATGCAGCACCGAGGGGGTCTGGCAGTAGCCGAAGTAGCTTTTCCATCCACGTAAGTAGACGGCCAGTTCCTTCGTCATCTGCTCCAGACTGATGCCTCGTGTCCGGCGCGTCAGTTCCCGCACTCTTTGCTTACAGCGGAGCAGAGCTTTCGGCGCAATACGCCGTTTGACCCCGGCTCCTCCCGTGAAGCTGAAGCCCAGAAACTTTCGCTCCTGCGGTCGTGCCACCGCGCTCTTCGTCTGGTTCACCTTGAGCTTGAGTCGGCGCTGGATGAAACCAGTCACACTCTGCATGACTCGCTTCCCCGCCCGCTCGCTCGCCACGTAGATATTGCAATCATCCGCGTAGCGCACGAAGCGGTGATGGCGTCGCTCCAACTCCCGGTCCAGTTCGTCGAGCACGAGGTTCGACAACAGCGGAGACAGCGGTCCTCCTTGCGGAGTTCCTTCCTCCACCGCACTCACCAGCCCGTTCTCCATCACGCCCGACTCCAGAAATGATCGAATCAGCTTGAGCATTCTCTGGTCGTTCACCCGCCGCGCTATCGCCGCCATCAGTCGGTCGTGGTTGACCCGATCAAAGAACTTCTCCAGATCCAGGTCCACCACCCAGCGTTTGCCAGCAGCGATATACTGCTGCGCCTTAGCCACCGCCTGATGCGCCGAACGCTGCGGACGAAATCCGTGACTGTGCTCGGAGAACGTCGCGTCCCATCTGCTTTGCAGAACCTGCATCACCGCCTGCTGGATAAATCGATCCAGCACCGTCGGAATGCCCAACTGCCGCACTCCTCCGTCCGGTTTCGCGATTTCTACTCGCTTCACCGGTTGTGGTTGATACGTCCCGCTTAGCAACTGTTCCCGGAAGGCTGGCCAGTGCTGCTTCAGGTGGCCCGGCAACTCCGACACCTTCATGCCGTCGATCCCCGGACTCCCCTTGTTTCGCCTTCACTCGTCGTAACGCCCGCAGGCAGTTCTCTCGCCCGCAGACTTCTTCCATCACTTGCTCTGGGAATCCTGGGCTTTCCCACGCGCGTTTCGCCGTGAGCGATTCGGTCCTTCCCGCCGAGCCTTCGGAGCTTCACTCCTTCCCCGTCGGTAAAGGCCAGCACCATCTGTAGCTGGTTCTTCTGCCGCTTGTCGCTCATCGAGTCCCGCTGGCTACTTGCCGCTCCCTTCCGTTTGGGCCTTCGTCGCTTGCGTGACTACTATGCCCGCTGCTGATTTCTGCAACGCGGTCAGAGCGAATCGCTTCGCCCTCAGTCACGATCCCGTGACACGCCGCAGACCTCCCTAGGCAACTTCGACCGCCTTCAACGCGCAACCGCCGAATCTACCACCAGCAGCCTTGATGGATCTGGCTTCTCGGGCTTTTTGCCCGCTCGCCCGCTGCCGTAAGCCTCTTCATTCGGTTCTTGTTCATCGGCTCGCGCCTTTGCTCCACGCTTCTTTCAGACCCCGCCTCGCGACGACGCCCTTGCGCTTTGCTATCACTTCACCTCCATCTGGTTGTGAAAAGGACTTTCACCTTCGAGCTGTCGAACATGCTC